>NZ_WWIR01000146.1 GCF_009863025.1 Streptomyces sp. SID4985
CACAGCAACGTGCAGGGCAACCGCACCTGCGGCATCACCAACACCCCCACCCCGGAGTTCCTCGACAAGCTCGCCGAGGTCTGCGGGATCGACCCGCCGCGCGAGGACGGGCTGGACGTCGTCGGCACCATCGAGGCGATGGACCGGGGCGACATCAAGGTCTTCGTCGGGATGGCGGGCAACTTCGCGCTGGCCTCGCCCGACACCCGGTTCACCTACGCGAGCCTGCGCAAGGTGGACCTGACCGTCTACGTCAGCACCAAGCTCAACCGCAGCCATCTCGTCCATGGCAAGCGGGCGCTGATCCTGCCGTGCCTGGGCCGTACCGAGAAGGACGTCCAGCGCGGCACACCGCAGCGGATCTCCGTCGAGGACGGCGACTCGATGGTCCACCTCTCGCAGGGCAACCAGCATCCGGCCTCGCCGCAGCTGCTCTCCGAGCCCGCGATCATCGCCGGTCTCGCCCGGGCGGCGCTGCCCGACTCGAAGACCCCGTGGGAGTGGTACGCCGAGGACTACGACCGCATCCGCGACACCATGGCGGACGTCCTGTACGGCTTCGAGGACTTCAACCGGCGCGTCCGGCTGCCGATGGGCTTCCGGATCAAGCAGCCCGCCCGCGAGCTGGTCTTCCTCACCCCGTCCGGGCGCGCCGAGTTCTCGCACGCCCCGCTGCCCGACGTGGTGCCCCGCACCGGACGGCTCGTCCTGGGCGCGATGCGCTCCCACGACCAGTGGAACACCACGATCTACACCGACAACGACCGCTACCGGGGCATCCACAACCTGCGCACCCTCGTCTTCATGAACCCCGACGACATGCGCGAACGCGGCCTGGAGGAATTCCAGCCGACCCTGATCACGGCCCACGCCAAGGACGGCACCGAGCGCACACTGCGGGGCTTCCTCGCCGTCGAGCACGACATCCCGCGCGGCGTCGCCGCAGGCTACATGCCGGAGCTGAACAGGCTGATCTCGATCAGCGACTACAGCGCCCAGAGCGACCAGCCGCTGATGAAGCAACTGGACGTCACGATCGAACCGGAGGCATGACGGCGCCGACGAAGCGGGCTCCTGGAAACCACGCGGACGACTCCTCCTCAGGGAGTCAGCGGGCTGCGCGGTGCGGTCCGTTCCGTCGCCGCCCAGCTCGCCAGCAGCATCAGCGCCTCCTCCGAGGCGGAGCCCGGTTCGGCGGTGTAGCCGATGAGGCTGAGGCCGGGGGCGGCGGCCGCGTCGAGGGCTTCGAAGCGGAGGGTGAGGTCGCCGACGGCGGGGTGCCGGAAGTCCTTGGTGCCGCTGCGGTGGGCCCGTACGTCGTGTGCGGCCCACCGGGTGCGGAACTCCGGGCTACGGGTGGCGAGTTCGCCCACCAGATTCGTGATCGCCTTCGCGTACGGCGCCTTCGTGGCCGCTACGCGCAGCAGGGCCACCGTGTCGTCGGCGGCCTTCTCCCAGCGGGGGAAGGTGGCGTCGGCGCGGTCGTTCAGGAAGATGAAGCGGGCCAGGTTCGGGGGTTCGGGGCCGTCGTCGTACACGGCGTCGTACAGGGCGCGGCCGAGCGGGTTGGCGGCGACGATGTCGAGGTGGCCGTTCTGCACGATGGCCGGGGCGGCGACCATGGCGTCGATGAGCGCCTGGAGGGCTTCGGAGACCTGGCGGCGTGGGGTGCGGGCGCGGCTCTGTCCGCGGCCCGCCTTCCCGGCGGCGCGGGCGAGGTCGAAGAGGTGGGCCGTCTCGACGTCGTCCAGGCGCAGGGCGGTGGCGACGGCGTGCAGCACCTCGTCGGAGACCCCGGCGACCTGGCCGCGCTCGATCTGCACGTAGTACTCGGCGCTCACCCCGGCCAGCAGGGCGACCTCCTCGCGGCGCAGCCCGGGCACCCGGCGCCGCCCCACCGAGGGGAGCCCCACCTGGTCGGGGGTGATCTTCGCGCGGCGGGTGGTCAGGAAGTCCTTGATCTCCTTGGCGGTCTCCATAGGTCGAGGCTAAGCCCGGGGCCGGGGGCGAGGGAGGGGCTGCCGGTACCCCCGACAAGCAGCGTCTGTCCCGCCCGCGCGAAGGCCCGCAAGGTGGAGGTGTCGCCGGGATCCACCGGCCGACGGCATCAGCACTGCGAAGACTGGAGCGACCCGTGGAAGCGATCACCTTCCCCAACGGCCCGATCACCATGGCGGGCAACCTCTGCCTCCCGGCGGACTTCGACCCCGAGAGCAGCTACCCGGCCGTCGTCACCGTCCACCCCGGCGGCGGCGTCAAGGAGCAGGTCGCCGGGCTCTACGCGAGCAGGTTCGCCGAGCAGGGCTTCGTGGCCCTCGCCTACGACGCCTCCTTCCAGGGCGAGAGCGGCGGCGAGCCGCGTTTCCTGGAGGACCCCTACGCCCGTGTCGAGGACGTACGCGCGGCGGTCGACCACCTCCAGTCGCTCCCCTACGTCGACCCCGGGCGCATCGGCGCGCTCGGCGTCTGCGCCGGTGGCGGCTACGCGGTCGGCGCCGCGCTGACCGACCACCGGATCAAGGCCCTCACCACTGTGAGCGCGGTCAACATCGGCACGTCCTTCCGGCGGGGCTGGTACGGCACCGACTCCGACGCCGCCGCCGTACCCACGCTCCAGGCACTGGCCCGGCAGCGCACCGCCGAGGCCGCGGAGGGCGCGGAGCCGGCCTACCTGCCCTACGTCCCGGCCGAGCCGGATGCCACCACCCCGCGCGACCTGGCCGAGGCGCACGACTACTACCTGACCCCGCGCGCCCAGCACCCGAACGCCCAGAACAAGTTCCTCTTCACCAAGAGCGTCTCGCGGATCCTCACCTTCGACGCCTTCCACATGGTGGAGGACCTGCTCACCCAGCCGGTGCTGATCGTGGCGGGCAGCGAGGCGGGCTCCCTGTGGATGTCGACGGAGCTGCACGGGCGGGCCCGCGGTCCGAAGCAGCTGGTGGTCGTGGAGGGCGGTGCCCACATGGACTTCTACGACGTGCCGAAGTACGTGGACCAGGCTGTGGCGGAGGCGGTGTCGTTCTTCCGGGAGCACCTGGTGGCGGCACAGGACTGAGCCCTGTCACATGGGTGAGGCCCACATGTGGGAGGACTATATGTGGGCCTCACCCATGCAGGCCCCGCACATGTGGGCCCCTCACATGAGTGCCTCGAAGTCCACCTCCTGCGGCACCAGCCGCTGCTCCGACCAGATCGTCTTGCCGTTGCGGCCGTAGCGGCTGCCCCAGCGGGTGGAGAGCTGGGCGACGAGGAAGAGGCCGCGGCCGCCCTCGTCGCTCCAGCCGGCCCGGCGCAGGCGGGGCTGGGTGTTGCTGGGGTCGGTGACCTCGCAGACGAGGACGTCGTCCCGGACGAGGCGGAGGCCGACCGGGGCTCCGGCGTAGCGGACGGCGTTGGTGACCAGCTCGCTGACGATCAGTTCGGTGGTGAAGACGAGGTCGTCCAGGCCCCATTCGACGAGCTGGTGTCTGACGGCCTGCCGGGCGTCGGCCACCACGGAGTCGTCCGCGCCGAACTCCCAGCTCGCCATGGCGTCCTCGGGGATGGCGCGGGCGCGAGCGAGGAGCAGGGCGATGTCGTCGCGGGGCGGGGTCTGGCCGAGGTCGGCCTGGAGCAGACGGCTCGCTTCCACGAGGCTCTGCCCGGGGCGGCACGAGGTGGCGAGCCGGTGGGTGAGCCAGCGCAGGCCCGCGTCGAGGTCACCGCCGTACCGGTCGAGGAGTCCGTCGGTGTAGAGGGCGAGGACGCTGCCGGGCTCCACGTCGGCGGTGACGGTCTCGAAGGGCATCCCGCCCACCCCGAGCGGCGGTCCGGGCGAGAAGCGGAGCATGCGGGTGGTGCCGTCGGGCCGTACCTCGACGGGCGGCGGGTGTCCGGCCCCGGCGATGACGCAGCGGCGGGCGATGGGGTCGTAGACGGCGTACAGGCAGGTGGCGCCCGCGGGCTTGCCCCACTCGGTGTCCTGGCCGAGCCGTCGTACGAGGTCGTCGAGGTGGGTGAGGAGTTCGGAGGGGTCGAGTTCGAGGTCGGCGAGGGTGCGTACGGCGGTGCGCAGGCCGCTCATCGCGGCGCTGGCGTCCAGGCCGTGCCCGACGACGTCCCCGGCGACCAGGGCGACCCGGAAGGAGGGCAGCGGGATGACGTCGTACCAGTCGCCGCTGATGTCGGCGCCGCCGCCCGCGGGCAGGTAGATGCCGGCGGTCTCGGCGGCCGGGCCCTCGGTGGTGGCCGGGGGGAGCAGGCGTCGCTGGAGGGTCAGGGCGGTGCGGCGTTCGCGGGTGTAGCGGCGGGCGTTGTCGACGCTGAGGGCGGCCCGCGAGGCGATCTCGCCGAGCAGTTCGGCGTCCTCCGGCTCGAAGGGTTCACGCTCCCCGGTGCGCCAGACCGTGACGGAGCCGAGCACCAGTCCGCGCGCGAACAGCGGCGCCCACAGTCCCGAGCGGCCGTCCTCGGGGACGAAGCGGTGCACCAGCGAGGGGTCGCCGAGGACGTCGGCGACCGTGTCGGGGTCGAGGACGACGGGCCGTCCGCGCTGGATGTCGCCCAGTTCGGGCGAGTACGGCAGCCGGGGGATCGCCTCGCCGGGCCGGAAGAGGGCGGCGGTGCCCTCGTCGGGGGTCACGGTGACCCGGCACAGATGCAGGTCCCCGCCACCGGCGGCGGGCTTGGCCGGTTCGTCGGTGTTGAGCACGGCCTCGGCGAGGTCGGCCCAGCCCACGTCCCCGAGGGCCGGGACCAGGACGTCCATCAGGTCCCGCACGGTGCGCCTGACATCGAGGGAGGCGCCGATGCGGTCGGCGGCGGCGTGCAGCACGTCCAGCCGTCGGCGCACCCGCTGCTGTTCCGGGGTGTCGGCGAACATGGTGACGACACCGATGGGCGTGCCCTCGGCGTCCTCCACCCGGAAGGCGCACAGCGACAGGACGAGGTACCGGTCCGGATCGTCCGGCGCGCGCATGTGCAGGGTCTTCCCGACCAGCGGCTCACCGGTCTCCAGCACCTGCCGCAGCTCGGTCTCGGCGTCCTTGGCGTCCTTCAGGGCGGGTACGTCCGTCAGTCTGCTGCCGCGCGGAAGGGCCGACCCGCCGAACATGTCGGCCGTGATGTTGGTCCACATCACAGTGAGGTCGGTGTCGTGCATCCCGATGCCGAGGCGGTCCTGGGAGAGCAGGGCGCGCAGCACATTGGCGTCCGCCTCCCAGTGGCTCACCCGCCGGGTGGGGGCGAGCAGTACGAGGGACTCGGCGGCGGGCTCGGTGCTCAGGACGCGGAAGCTGACGGCGACCGCGTCACCGCAGCTGTGCCGCAGCAGGGCCGTGCCGTCCGCCGGAAAGCCGTCGTCCTCGGTGTCCGGGCAGTCGCGCGCGAGCAGCTCGCGCAGCGGGCGTCCGCAGACCTCCTCGGCGGTCCGGCCCAGCAGTTCGGCGGCCGCCGACGACCAGCGCACCACGGTGCCCCGGTCGTCGAGCACGGCCGTCGCCACTCCGGCGAACGAGAACACATGCCTCTCGGCACCGGCGCTGAACCCGCCCATCCTGCTCCTCCGGCTCGGCGCCCCCGCCTCTCCCACGGTACGACCAACGAGGTGGGAGCGCTTTTCGCGGCGGCGCGGGCGGGGGCGGCCGGAAGCCCGAGGGTGCGGTGTTCCGGGCCGTCGTGTCCGTACGCGGGAGCAGCTCAGATACGCGCGGGCGGCTCAGGTACGCGCGGGCGGCTCAGCCCGTCAGATGGCCCAGCACCTGGCGGTGGGCCTCCGCCACCGCGTGCCGGGACTCGTCCGTGGGGTCGGCCACGTCGAAGCCGTGGTGGCCCGAGGGGACGTCGACCGTCACGACGTGGGCGTCCGCCGTCCGCGCGGCGGACAGGAACTCCGTCACCGTGGCCGCGATCGTGTCGTGCTCCAGCCCGACCCGGGTCAGGACGACCGGCAGCTCACCGGCCGAGCGGACAGCCGTGACGGGACGGAAGCGCGCGTCCACCGCGTTCCAGCCCGGCAGCGGCGCGAGCACCGGGTAGCTCGCGGCGACGCAGCGCAGCCAGGGCGGCGGCGCGGCGAGCCAGTCGCTCATGAGCAGGCCGCCGCCCGAGAAGAACCACAGGGCGATCCGGTCGGCGTCCACCCGGGGATGCGCCCGGACCAGGGCGACGGCCGCGGCGAGGTCGTCGGCGGCCCGCGCGTAGTCGGTGAGGGCGTGCAGGCCGTGGTCCACGGTCACGCCGACCGCGCCCCGGCTCGCCGCGTACCGGGCGTGGCCGGTGTAGAGCGGCCAGTCGCGCGGAGTGGGCCGCTGGGAGGCGGGAACGGGGCCGCCGTGGACGAACACGACGGCGGGCCGGGGTCCGTCCGCGTCGGGCGGGGAGCCGGTCGTGCGGTGCGGCGGGGAGCCGGGCAGGCAGAAGTCGACCCGGCCGGTCCGCTCACGGGGCCGCTCGGGCACGTCCAGCACGAACGGGCGTAGATACAGGGGCTGTTCGTCGGCGTCCACGGTGATCCTGTGCCCCTCCCCGGCGGCTGCTCCCAGCAGCACGTCGGCCAGTTGGTCGGGGGTGGAGAGCATCGGCCAGTGTCCGGTGGGGAGTTCGAAGAAGGTGACCCGGGGGTCGGCGAGCGCCCGGAACTGCGGTGGTCCGGTGCGGACGAAGGTCTCGGCCATGGCGATGGTCATTCCGGAAGCGGTGCAGAAGATCCCCGTGCTGGGCAGGCCGGCCGCCGCCCCGGTGAGCCGCAGCGGCTGGACGAGGGTGCCGGACGGCTGCGGCGCGGCGTGACGGTCCAGCCGCTCCAGCGCGCTCTCCGACAGGCCGACCGTGCTGCCCCAGCGCTCCCAGTCCCCCGGCTTCGGCACCGGGACGCACCCGCCGGGCTCGGCGAGCACCCGCTCGCGCGCCTCCTGGTCCGGTACGAGGGCCAGCGCCGCGTCACCGTCCTGCGGCATCCCGGCGTCGAGGTACACGATCCGGGAGATCCGCCCGGGGCGGCGGTCGGCCGCGCCCAGCACCGGGTGGATGGCGTAGTCGTGTCCGACGAGGACCAGCCCGGGTGCGTCGAGGCCGTCGATCAGCCGTACGACGTCCTCGATGTGCGTCTCCAAGTCGGTTCCCGGACCGGCCGGTTCGCGCCGCTCCCCCAGTCCGGTGAGGGACAGCGGATGCGCCTGGGCCCCCGCCTCGCGCAGCCGTGCGGCGGTCTCCCGCCAGATCCAGTCACCGGTGAAGGGGCCGGAGACCAGTACGAACGCCGTCATGATCGTCTCCTCATGGGGTGGTGGTCCGCGCGGTAGGCCGCAGGGCCGCCCGTGCTCGCGGGTACCGTAGGAACTCCCCCTGAGGGAGATTCAAGACATGTCCCCTGAAGGTCTGTTGAGCATCGGTGAGCTGGCGGAGCGCGCGGGTGTCACGGTGAAGACGGTCCGCTTCTACTCCGACCTCGGTCTGCTGCCCGAGGCGTCCCGGAGCAGCGGCGGCCATCGGCGCTACGGCCCCGGCGCGTTGGACCGGCTGCGGCTGATCCGTTCGCTGCGCGCGCTCGATCTGCCGGTGCCCGAGGTGGGCCGGGTGCTCGACGAGGGCGACGGTCCGGCGGGTACGACAGGAGTCCTGGCGACGGGGGCCCTGGAGAACGCCCTCGACGGCCGTCTGCGCGAACTCGGCTCGGAGATCACGGCGTTGAGGTGGCGGGAGGCCGCCCTCCAGCTCGTCCGGGACTGTCCGGCCGAGGAGCGCGCCGACCGGATCCGTCTGGTCGGGGCCGTGTCCGCGCCGCCCAGTACGGCGGCGCTCGCGCGCTTCTGGCGCGGGGCGCTCCCCGCCCGGCTGTCGCCCCGGCTGCGCTCGGCGATCCTCGACCACGCGGTTCCCCGGCCCCCGGCCGACCCGACGCCC
>NZ_WWIR01000147.1 GCF_009863025.1 Streptomyces sp. SID4985
ATTGGTGCGGGGGTTTTCTGCGTTCCGGACCCTTTTCCCTCCGAAGAGGGACGGGAATTCGCATGGTCAGAGCCGGCCTGCCCCTTTCAGGGCGAGATACGCGTCCGCGACCGCAGGGGCCAGCTCGTCCGGCGTCGCGTCCACCACCGTCACACCGTGGCGCCGTAGTTGATCCGCCGTCCGTTCGCGTTCGCGCCGGGCCTGGGCGGCTGCCGCCGCGTCGTACACCGCCTCGACGTCGCCCCTTCCCTGAGCCATCGCCGCGATGTGCGGGTCGGCGACGGAAGCCACGACGACGGTGTGACGGCTGGTCAGCTGAGGCAGTATCGGCAGCAGGCCCTCCTCCACCGGCGCCGCGTCGAGCGTGGTGAAGAGGACGACGAGGGAGCGCCGGGAGGCGGTCCGCAGGACCGTGGCGGCCAGGCCGCGGGCGTCGGTCTCGACGAGTTCCGGTTCCAGCGAAGCCAACGCGTTGACCAGCGAGGGCAGTACGTCCCCGGCGGACTTTCCCTGGACGAGGGCGCGTACCCGGCGGTCGTAGGCCAGCAGGTCCACGCGGTCGCCCGCGCGGGAGGCCAGGGCGCCCAGGAGGAGCGCGGCGTCCAGGGACGCGTCGAGGCGCGGAGCGTCGCCCACGCGGCCGGCCGAGGTGCGTCCGGTGTCCAGGACGAGCAGGATGCGGCGGTCGCGTTCGGGGCGCCAGGTGCGGACGGCCACGGAGGACTGGCGTGCGGTGGCGCGCCAGTCGATCGAGCGGGTGTCGTCGCCGGGGACGTACTCGCGGAGGCTGTCGAACTCGGTGCCCTCACCGCGTGTCAGGACGCTTGTACGACCGTCTAGTTCACGCAATCGAGCGAGTTTCGACGGTAGGTGCTTTCGGCTGGTGAACGGGGGCAGAACCCGTAGTGTCCAGGGGACTCGATGGGTGCCCTGGCGGGAGAAGAGCCCGAGGGGGCCGTAGGAACGGATCGTCACCCGGTCGGCCTGGCGGTCGCCGCGGCGGGTGGGGCGCAGCCGGGTCGTGACGCGGCGGCGCTCGCCGGGCGGGACGGTCAACCGGTGCCGGGAGGCGTCCAGTTCGGTGCCGGGTTGCCAACTGCTGGGCGGCCAGGCGTCCCGCAGGCGGGCGCGCAGCAGACGGCGGGACGGGTTGGTGACGGTGAGGGTGACATCGGCGGTGTCGCCGAGACGGACGGAGGTGTCGCCGGAGCGAGAGAGGACAAGGCGCCGCACGGGTGCGGCGAGAGCGAAGTCGCAGGCACAGGCCAGGGCCAGGGAGCCGTTGACCGCGAGGAGCCCGGTCCAGCCGGGGTCCAGGACACCGACGGGCACGGAACCCAGGGCCGCGATCAGGGCAGCGCGTCCGGTGAGTGGCATCAGCGGGGCACCGGGACGTGGGCGAGGACGGAGTTGATGACGGAGTCGGCGGTCACGCCCTCCATCTCGGCCTCGGGCCGCAGTTGGATCCGGTGGCGCAGGGCGGGGAGGGCGAGAGCCTTCACATCGTCGGGGATGACGTAGTCACGGCCCGTCAGCCAGGCCCAGGCGCGGGCCGCCGAGAGCAGCGCGGTCGCGCCGCGCGGGGAGACGCCCAGGGTGAGAGAGGGGGACTCGCGGGTGGCACGGCAGATGTCCACCACATAGGCGGTGATCTCGGGGGAGACGGTCGTCTTGGCGACGGCGGCGCGGGCCGCTTCGAGGTCGGCGGGACCGGCGACGGGACGTACGCCGGCGGCCTTCAGGTCGCGGGGGTTGAAGCCGGAGGCGTGGCGGTTCAGGACATCGATCTCGTCCTGCCGGGAGGGCAGGGGGATCGTCAGCTTCAGCAGGAAGCGGTCCAGTTGGGCTTCGGGGAGCGGGTAGGTGCCCTCGTACTCCACGGGGTTCTGGGTGGCCGCGACCAGGAAGGGCTCGGGCAGCGGGCGGGGTGTGCTGTCGACCGTGACCTGACGTTCCTCCATGGCTTCCAGGAGGGAGGACTGGGTCTTGGGCGGGGTGCGGTTGATCTCGTCCGCGAGAAGGAGGTTGGTGAAGACGGGGCCGGGCTGGAAGGAGAACGCGGCGGTGCGGGCGTCGTAGACCAGGGAGCCGGTGACGTCGCTCGGCATCAGGTCGGGGGTGAACTGGACGCGCTTGGTGTCGAGTTCGAGGGCCGAGGCGAGAGCGCGCACGAGCAGGGTCTTGGCGACTCCGGGCACGCCTTCGAGGAGGACGTGTCCACGGCAGAGGAGGGCGACGACCAGACCGGTGACGGCGGGGTCCTGGCCGACCACGGCTTTGGCGATCTCGGCGCGCAGGGCCTCGAGAGAGGCTCGGGCGGTGTCCGCGTCCCCGGTGTTTCCGGTGTTGTCGGTGGTCGGGTCCGTCATGGACGGCGTACCTCTCTTTCGAGGGCGTCGAGTCGGTCGGTGAGTGCGACGAGGGCCGCGTCGTCGGTGGGCGGCGGCCCGAAGAGGAGGGAGTGCGCGGCGGGTTGGCCGTCGCCGTCCGTGAGGTGGGCGGAGAGGGCCGGGAGCAGGACCTCGGGCGTGTGGGCCTGGGTGGCCGGGACGCCGACGAGTGGGGCCAGGCGGGCGCGGGTGGCGGCGCGCAGGGCGTCTGCCGCGCGGTCGCGGGCGTCGGCCTTGCGGTAGAGGCGGGCGCGTCCTTCGGTGGTCTCGGAGGCGCGGATCGCGACGGGGATGTTCTCCGGGACGAGCGGGCCGAAGCGGCGCCCTCGCCAGAGTGCGGCGAGGAGGGCGGCGAAGAACAGTTGCAGGGTGCCCCAGAGCCAGCCCGAGGGGAGCAGGTCGAAGAGGCTCTTGGGGGCCTGGGAGTCGGTGAGGGAAGCGTCGTCGAGCGAGGGGAGGTACCAGACCAGATGGGGCCGGGAGCCGAGGAGTTGCAGGGCGAGCGAGGCGTTGCCCTGCTGGTCGAGACGCTTGTTCAGGAGGATGTCGGGCGCGCCGAGGACGACGGTGTCGCCGCCGCCGGAGCCGGTCGGCAGGCGGAGCAGGGTGGAGAGGCGTTCGCTGGGGTAGCAGGCGTCCGCGCCGGGGAGGGAGGTGGTGTAGCGGATGCCGCCGGTGTCGGCGCTGCCCGCCCGCCGGGCCTCGGGGAGGGCGCACTCGGGGGCGAGGGTGGAGCGGTCGCTGGTGACGGGGTCCGCGCTGACGCCGGGGGCGAGCCGGTCGACGGACCAGGCGCCGGGGGCGACGAGGACCGTGCGGCCGCCGGAGGACTGGGTGGCGGAGTAGAGGGCGGCCTGTTGGCGGAGGCTCAGGAGGTCGGGTGCGGCGATCAGGAGGGTGGTGCGGGGGCCGGCCGCGGCGCGGGCGGCGCCGGGTGTGGTGACCACGCGCGTGGTCACCCCGTGGTCGGCGAGGAGTTCGGCGAGGGCGCGGCTGCCGTAGGGGTCGGCGGAGCGCGGGTCGAGTTCGCCGTGGACCGAGTGGGAGCGGATGGCGGCCATGGCGACCGCGCCGGTCAGGATCAGCAGGAGGGCGATCAGGATGCCTCGCGCGCGGGTCCATGCCTGGCGGGCGGTGAGGGAGGCCGAGGTGGCCGGTGGGGTGGCCTCGGCGGTCATCCGGCGTCCTCCTGGTGGGCGGCGTGGTCCGCGAGGACGGGGCGGGCGCGTTCGATGTCGAGGTCGAGCGCGCACAGGCGCCGGTATGTGTCCTCGCTCGCGCTGCGGCCGCCGTATGTGACGTCGTCGAAGTCGCGGGCGGCCGAGCACAGCCGGTCGGCGTGGTCGGGCAGGGCGCGGCCGGCTTCCGCCGCGGCCTCGTCGGCGGTGCGGCCGGGACGGGTGTCGAGCAGGGCGCGCTCCTCCAGGGCGCGGACGACGGCTCGTACGCGTTCCTGGACGGCCTGGTTCCAGTGGCCCTGGGCCGCGTGTGCCTCGGCGGTCGAGCGGTGGTCGGCGGCGGTGCGGGGGCGTTCGCCGAAGAGGGGTGCGGCGGCGGTGGGGATGCGGCGGGGGGTGCCCAGCCGCCACCACAGGGCGGCCAGCACGGCGACGACGAACAGCACCACGACGACGAGCCCGATCGTGCCGCCCGGTGTCGCGGTGGAGGCGCTGTCGAACAGCCGGTCCAGCCAGTCCCAGAAGGCGTCCAGGGCCCGCTGGAACAGGCTGGGGTCGTTCTCGTGGTACATCGGCTTGGACAGTTCGCGCCGGGCCGCCTCGCGCGCGGGATCGCGCGGGACGGTGACCGGTGGTTCGTCGCCGGAGCCGGCGAGCGTCAGGGCCGGGTGTGCCGCGTGCAGCACGAAGCGGACAGCCGATGCGGTGGCGGTGTGCGCAGCGGACACCGCCGTGAGAACTCCCCCCGTCAGGTTCACCGCATCAGCCTCCGGGGACGGGCGCGGGGCCCGTGCCGTGGTCCTGGATTCCGGCGGCGCGGGCCAGTTCCAGGTCGAGGGCTTCGCGGCGGATGCGCTGGTCGATGTAGAGCAGGACGGTGATGCCGGCGTTCAGCGGGAGCGTGATCATGGCGGCGAGCACCGAGCCGATGCCGGAGATGATCAGGAACGACCAGCTGAGGTGCTCGTCGCTGGGGTGCAGGACGTTCAGCGAGCCGCTGCTGTCCAGCACGAACGCGAGGATGACGAAGGGGATCACCAGGATCGAGGAGACGATGTTGGTGATGATCCAGGCGAGCAGCTGAATGCCGAAGATGCGCCACCAGGAGCCGCTCACCAGCTTCGTGGAGCGGCCCATCGACTTGAAGACGCCCTGCCGTTCGAGCATGAGAGCCGAGGGGGCCAGCGAGTAGCGCACCATCAGCCACAGGACGACCAGGAAGGCGCCGAGGAGGCCGAGGGCGAGCGTGATCGCCACGGCGACGTCGGAACCGGCGGTCGCGGCGATCAGGACGCCGGGGGCGATGCCCACGGCGAGGACGCCGAGGAAGAGGACGGTCAGCACCAGGAGCAGACCGAACAGCCGGAGCAGCTGGGGCCGGGCCTGCTTCCACGCCTCGCCGATGCTGACGGACCGGCCGAGGACGGCTTGGCTGGTCACGGTCGTCAGCAGGCCGGTTGCGAAGAGCGAACCGAGCATGAACACGGCGCCCACGACGAGGTCGCCGAGTGCGTTGGTGCCGACCGTGCGGCCCAGTTCGTTCGCGGTCATGCTCGGGTCGCCGAAGCCGACGAGGGTGTCGTTGAAGACGAAGCCCCGCAGGAGCAGCGTGATCAGCTCGACGACGACGGCGACCGTGAGGGAGATGCCGAGGACCGTGCGCCAGTAGGTGCGCATGGTGGAGACGGCGCCGTCGAGTATCTCGCCGATGCCCAGCGGGCGGAGCGGGATGATGCCGGGCTTGGCCGCGGGCGGGGGACCGCCCCAGCCGCCTGCCCAGCCGCCGGTGCCGTAGCCGCCGGGCGGGGGAGTGCCCCAGCCCGGTCCGGGCGGGGGAGGCGGCGGGGTGTGGCCTGGCGCCTGCGTG
>NZ_WWIR01000148.1 GCF_009863025.1 Streptomyces sp. SID4985
CCGGTGCACAGCGCTTCGGCGCATGGCCCGACGGCGAACGCCCCGGCGCAGAGCGCACCGGGAGCCGCCCCGGCACCGAACGCGTCCAGGCGCGGACCGAGCGCGTGCCGCTGCCCCGGGAGGCCCGCGAAAATGCGGAAGCCGGCGCAGCGCTGTCGCACGAGGTGCTGCGGTCCCTGCTCGGGGCCTGGGCGCTGGCGGCCTGTTCGGCGGCGGAGACGGAGGCCGTCGAGGAGCACCTGGGCGACTGCGGGGGATGTGCGGACGAGGCGCGGCGGCTGCGTGAGGCGGTCGGGCTGCTGCACCGGCCCGAGCCGCTGGACGTCGACCCCACGCTGCGCACCCGCGTCCTGGAGACCTGTCTGAGCCGCCGCCCGCCGCGCATTCCGGTGCCCGACTGGGCCGACGCCTACGACGCCGAGACCGCCCGCCTTGACGCCCTGCTGCAGGACTTCGGCGACGCCGAGTGGCACGCGCCGGTCCGGCTGCGGTGGTTCGGGGCCGAGGGCGAGACCAGTCGCCGTACGACCGTCGCCGGGGTCATCGCGCATCTGCTCTCGGTGGACGGCCTGGTGGCCACCGCGCTCGGCCTGGAGGACCCGCTGACCGACGCCCTGGCCGCGCAGGCACGCGGGAGCGGCGGACCGGCCGAGCGGACCGAGGCGTTCTGGCGGGCCTCGCACTTCCCGCCCACCCGCCACGTCCGCGAACCCTGGCGCGACCAGAGCCACCGCCTCGTACGCACCGCGTCCTTCACCGGCGGCCGCGCCCGCGGCTTCGAGGTGTCCTACGGCGACTTCGCGCTCCCGCTGCACGACGCGATGCTGGACCGCGCCTTCGAGTGCTGGATCCACGCCGAGGACATCGCGAAGGCGGTGGACTATCCCTACGACCCGCCCGCACCCCGCCACCTGGGCAAACTGATCGACCTCGCGATCCGCACGCTCCCCGCCGTCCTGGCCGCCGCTCCCCAGGCACCGCCCGGCACCGTCCTGCTGGAGATCGAGGGCAGCCCCTACGGCAACAAGTACGTCATCCCCCTGGACCCCCGCACCCCCGACGCCGACCAGGTGGCCCAAGTAGCCCTGGACGGCGTCGAGTTCTGCCGCCTGGCAGCGGGCCACGTCTCCCCGGAGGAAGCAGCGGCGGGCCAGAAGGGCGACAGGGACGCGATCAGGACGGTCCTGACGGCAACGGCGAGCTTGAGCAGGATGTAGGAAACCTTCAGGCCTCCCACCCAAGGGGCGCGGGGCTGTATCGATGTGCGGCTACCGCCGCGTGGGCGCGATCAGCCACAGACAACCCGCACCCGCCGACGAACCCTCAGGCAAACACCACAGTCCGGCGCCCGTTAAGAAGAATCCTCCGCTCCGCGTGCCATTTAACCGCCCGCGCCAGCGCCTGACACTCCACATCCCGCCCCACGGCAACCAGCTGGTCGGGGGTCACCTCATGCCCCACCCGCTCGACCTCCTGCTCGATGATCGGCCCCTCATCAAGATCCGCGGTCACGTAATGCGCGGTCGCACCGATCAGCTTCACCCCCCGCTCATGCGCCTGGTGATACGGCTTCGCACCCTTGAAGCTCGGCAGGAACGAGTGGTGGATGTTGATGATCCGCCCGCTCAGCGCCTTGCACAGGTCGTCCGAGAGGACCTGCATGTAGCGGGCGAGCACGACCAGCTCGACCTTCTCCTCCCGCACCAGCTCCAGCAGCCGCGCCTCCGCCTCGGCCTTGGTGTCCCTGGTCACGGGGATGTGGTGGAAGGGGATGTTGTACGACCCCACCAGTTCCTCGAACTCGGTGTGGTTGGACACCACGGCCGCGATCTCCACGGGGAGCGCCCCGGTCCGGGCCCGGAACAACAGGTCGTTCAGGCAGTGCCCGAACTTGCTGACCATGAGGACGATGCGCATCTTCTGGTCGGCCCGGTGGATCTGCCAGTCCATGTGGAAGGCGTCACCGATGGCCGTGAAGCTGGCGCGCAGCTTGTCCACCGTCACCGGCGCCTCGGCCGTGAAGTGGACGCGCATGAAGAACAGACCCGTGTCGTGGTCGCCGAACTGCTGGCTGTCCTCGATGTTGCAGCCGGTCATGAAGAGATAGCTCGACACGGCGTGCACGATGCCCTTTTTGTCGGGGCACGAGAGAGTCAGGACGTACTGGTCCGCCGCACCGGCGGCGACGCGGCTGGGCTGCTCGTTCATGCGTCACACGATCTCACGCCGGACCGTCCCGGCGGGCGGGGTGTCCGGCAGACGGACCCACCCGGCTCCGACGGCGGCGGGACCTACGCGGACCTGGTCATGATCTGGAGCACCTCGAGGCTGCGCGGCGGCGCCTCCGGGTCGTCCGCGTCGCTCGTCGCGAGCCGCAGATGGGCGTCGCGCGCGGCCCGTACCGCCTCCGGCCAGCCGGGGTGGTCGAGGTAGGCGGAGACGGGGGCGTCCGGGCCGACCTGGTGCATGATCCGCAGGACCCGCAGCACGGCGGTGTCGACGAGCGCCGCCTCCTGCGAGTCCCGGAATATCGTGCCGACGTATTTCTCGGCCGACCAGTTGTCGAGCCAGGTGTCCTCCACCAGCCGGTAGACGGCGTCGGTCACGTCGCCGTACCCGGGCACACCGGCCAGCCAGACGTCGCGCTGGAACACCGGGTCGGAGAGCATGTGCAGCGCGGAGCGCACAGTGCAGCGCCAGCGCCACCACGGCATGTCGTTGAGTGGCATGCCGCCCATGGTGGTGGAGCGGCGGCCGCGACGGGAAGTGTTCTCCGAACCTTGCACGGTCAACGATCGTACGTTCCGCGTCCCGCGCGTCCCATTCGCCCCCGCTGTTCACCTCACTGTCACCCGCCGTCGACCGAGGGTCACCTTTGGGTTGGGAGCGTGAGGGAATCGTGCGTGTCCATGACCGGCAGGCGACTCCCCCGCGGCTTCTTCCGCTTCCCTCTCCCCCCGCGCACCCGCACCACGGCCCGGTACGCCGGGTCACTGGCCGTGTGCGCGTCCCTCCTCGCCGGGTGCGGGGTGATGAGCGGCTCGGACTCCGGGGACGACACGGTGAAGGTCATGACCTGGGCGCCGGAGAACACCAAGGCCACCAACAAGCCCGGCATGCCCGCCATGGCCGCCGCGTACGCGAAGTGGATCAACTCGCGCGGCGGCATCGGCGGCCGCAAGCTCCAGGTGCTCACCTGCAACGAGCGCAACGACAGCGTGGCGGTGGCCCGCTGTGCCCGGCGCGCGGCGGACGAGGGCGTGGTCGCGGTCGTCGGCTCGTACAGCCAGTACGGCGACTCCTACCTCGCCCCGCTGGAGGGGGCGGGCATCCCCTACATCGGCGGCTACGGCGTGACCAGCGACGAGCTCACCAGCCCGGTGTCGTACCCGGTCAACGGCGGTCAGCCCGCCCTGCTCGCCGGGCTCGGCCGGGCGCTGGCGGCCGACTGCGGCCCCGTCACGCTGGTCCGGCCCGACAGCATCGCCGGGGACGAGATGCCCCCGCTGTTCGACGCGGGCCTGAAGGCGGGCGGGCATCCGGAGGCGACCGACCAGCTCGCCGCCGACGACGCCACCGAGTACAGCTCCGCGTCCGACCGGGCGCTGCGCGGGGCGACCGCCGAGCCGGGGAACAAGGGGTGCGTGGTGCCCGCGCTCGGCGACCGCACCAACAACTTCATGGACTCCTTCCGGCGCGCCCGCACCGAGTTCCCCGGGGTGCGCACGGCGACCGTGCTGGGCAGCGTCGACCAGTCGCTGATCAACGCGACGGGCGGCGCGGACGGCCCGTACGAGGGGGCGTACGTCACCAGCTGGTACCCGGTGGCGTCCGATCCGCGCTGGAACTCGATGAAGAAGATCATCGACACGGAGGCGTTCGGGGACAACCGCATCGACCCGGCGGACGCCGGGGTGCAGACCACGTACCTCGCCTACACCGTGCTCAAGGCCGCCCTGGAGCGGATCGGGACCGGCGAGGTGAGCGCGGACACCGTGCAGCACACCCTCGACCACGGTCTGCGGGTGGGCACCGGCGGTCTGACCCCGACCCTGCACTGGCCGGACGAGACCCCGCTGGCGGCGGTCGGCTTCCCCCGTCTGGCCAACGCGGACGTGACCGTCCAGGTGGTGCGGGGCGGCAAGCTGGTCGCGGCGAAGCAGGACGCGGCGGGGGCCTCCACGGTCACCGACACGACCAGCACCCTGGAGAAGCTGGACGAGGGCAGGCTGTGACCTGAGCCGCGTCCGACGGCTGCGAAGGGCCCGGTGCCCGGGGATCACCCCCGGGCGCCGGGCCCTTTCCGTCACAGCTGGGTCGGCTGGCGCGTGGTGAGGCCGTACTTGCCCGCGATGGTGTTCCACAGCTGGGCGGCAGTGGCCTTCTGGGAGCTGGCGGTGCCGCTCGCCCGGTCACCGGCCTGCGTCTGGTTGGTCGTGCGGGCCCGGCCCTTGGGGCAGCCCCGCTTCCCGGCCGCCTGACCGGCCCAGGCCGCGTAGTGGTTGTCGGCGGAGGCGGACGCCTGCCAGGCCTTGGTCAGCGACTCCTTCAGCGCGGCGTTGTCCGGCAGCTTGTCCAGGGACAGCTTGCCGAGCCGGCCGACCAGGTCGGTGCGCTGCCGGGCGGCGTCGCGCAGATCGGTGGCGGCCTGGCCGAGGTCGCGGCAGGCCTTGATGTTCTCCACCGAGCGGATCACCTGGGCGCGGCTGTTGCCGCTGTCGGCGAGCACCTGGTCGAGCGCGACCGCCTGCTCCTTGGCCGGGTCGGCGCCCGCCGGGGCGGACGACTCGGTACCGGCCGGGGCCGAGGCGGCGGCCGGCGCGGGGTCCGGCTTCTTGTCGCCGCCGCCGCTGCTGAGCAGCGCGCCCGCGCCGATGCCGAGGACGACGATGCCGACGCCCACGGCCGCGATCACCGGCACCCGTGAGCCGGTGCGGCCGCCGCCCCGGCGGCCGTCGTCGTCCTCGTCCACCGGCCGGTAGACGGTCTCCAGCGGCGGCCGGTAGGCGGGCTGCCCGGAGATCACCGGGGCCTGGCCGACGGGCGCCGAGGGGACGCGCGGCATCTGCTGGGTGGCGCCCTCGGCGGCCTGCGGGCCGCGGAAGAGGTTGTCGAACTCGGCGGGCGGCTGCCGCTCGCCGTCGTCGCCCGGGTAGGGCGGGATGTACTGGGTGGCCGCCTCGGCGTGCGCGGGCTGCTGCGCCGGGCCGCCCATCTCGGGCGGCAGCGCGCCGCCGCTCACGGGGGGTATGTACTGGGTGGCCGCCTCGGCGCCGCCGCCGGGGACCGGGGGTATGTACTGCGTCGCGCCCTCGGGGCCCGCGCCGGGCACCGGGGGCATGTACTGGGTGGCGGCCTCGTGCATCGGGGGCATCGGCGCCCCGGCCCCCGGGTAGCCCTGCCCACCGCTCGCGTCACCGGCCGCCGGGTAGCCCTGCGCGCCGTTCGCGTCGCCGGCCGCCGGGTAGCCCTGCGCGCCGTTCGCGTCGCCGTACTGCGGGTACGCCTCGCCGCCGTACGACGGCGCCGGGGCACCCTCGGGCGGCATCGGGCCGGGACCGCCCTGCTGTTCGGGGACGGGCCAGTGCTGGGTGGCCTCGTGGGACCAGCCCTGGCCCTGCTGCGCGGCGCCCTGGCCGGGGCCCCACTCACCGCCCCAGGTCTGGCCACCGGGCGGCGCGGAGGGCGCGGGTACGCCCGTCGTGCCCGGCAGCACGGGCTCGCCTCCGTCGGAGGGCAGCACGATGCCTTCGTGCGCGGCTCGCGCCGAGGGCTCCTCGCCCTGTCCACTCTGCGTCACCGGGACTCCTGTGAATGGGGGACCTTCGGAATCGTCGGCTCACGCTACCGGGTCTGTCGAGCCCGATGCCACGCAGCTCAGGGCCACAGCGGCTTCCCTGTGACAGCCGTAACAAAACCTGCCCCCACCACGCTGTATTCGGCACCCGCGAGCGAAGCGGGTGCCGTTCACCGTCCCTTCACACCCGGACGGCCACGTGTTCAGGCCGCCTGGCGTACGTCGAGCCGCGCGCCGAACTCCCTTACCACCGCCTCCTCCCGGAACGGTTCGAGGCGCTGCTGAAGGTCCGTCAGATACTCGGCGCCCCGGTCGGAGCGCAGGGTCTCCAGGAGTTCGACCGCCCTCATGCCGGTCTGGCACGCCTGCTCGATCTCGCGCCGCTGCACCTGGGCGGTGGCGAGCAGGACGTAGCCGATGGCGCGGCGCCGGGCCCGCGACTCCGGGTGCCCGGCGAGCGACTGCTCGGCATAGCGGGCCGACACCTCCGGACGGCCGAGGTCGCGGTGGCAGTGCGCCAACTCGTCGGCCAGATACGCCTGGTCGAAGTGCGCGATCCACGCCGGGTCGTCACCGTCGGCCGCCTCCGCGCGCTCCAGCGCCGCGATCGCCCGCCCGGAGGCCGTGTCGGCCGAGCGGCCGTCCCCGAGCAGCGCGTGCCCGCGCGCCTCGGCCGCGTGGAACATCGACTCCGCGCGCGGGGTCACCCGGCCCCGGGCACCCTCCTGCGCGGCCCGCGCCAGCTGGGCGATCTCGCGCGGGTTTCCGAGCTGTGCGGCGAGATGGCTCATGGAGGCGGCGAGCACATAGCCGCCGTAACCGCGGTCACCGGCCGCCTGCGCCAGGCGCAGCGACTGGATGTAGTACCGCTGGGCCAGGCCCGGTTGGCCGGTGTCCACGGCCATGTACCCGGCCAGCTCGGTCAACCGGGCCACGGCGGAGAAGAGTTCGCGCCCGACCGCCTCCCGGTACGAGCCCGCGAGCAGGCCCGAGACCACGCTGTTCAGGTAGTGCACGACGACCGGGCGCACATGCCCGCTGCCGTAGGTGTGGTCCAGGCCCACCAGTGCCTCGGTCATGGAGCGCACGGCCGCCACGTCGGAGCGGCCCACGCGCGGGCCCGCCTGCCGGGCCACCGCCGCGTCCGGCGCGGAGATCAGCCAGTCACGGCTGGGCTCGACGAGCGCGGAGGCGGCGACGGAGGAGCCGGACAGGAAGTCACGCCTGCCCACGTCGCTGCGCCACAGCTCGCAGACCTGCTCGATGGCCCCCAGTACGGTCGGCGAGAACTGGAGACCCACGCCCGAGGCGAGGTTCTTGCCGTTGGCCATGCCGATCTCGTCGATCGTGACCGTACGGCCGAGCTTGCGGCCGAGTGCCTCGGCGATGACGGCCGGGGCGCGCCCGCGCGGCTGCTGGCCACGCAGCCAGCGGGCCACGGACGTCTTGTCGTAGCGCAGGTCGAGACCGTGCTCGGCGCCGCACATGTTGACGCGCCGGGCCAGCCCCGCGTTCGAGCACCCCGCTTCCTGGATCAGTGCTTGCAGCCTTTCGTTCGGCTGCCTCGCCACTAGCGGCCTCGCGGCCATCCGCTACCCCCTGCGAAACCCTGGAGCGTGAAGATCCGGCCGGACGATCCGGTCGATTCAGATCACTGCCCAGTCGACATAACGTCAATGCGCGACATGTGCGGTTTGCCGGGGTAAAGGCGGCGGCCTCTCCCCCGGGACGGGTCCGGCGGCGCCCACCGCGCCTGCTTCCGGTCCCTCGGGTGGCTACCCGCGCCACGCCCCCGACCCTCCCGCGCGCCCCCGAACATGCCCCCATGCGCCCCAAATGCCGGGCCAATGCTCCTCCCCCGCGCGCGGCCCGGCCGTAACCACCGTCCGGCGGGGGAGTTGAGTGGATCGTGACCGACACGACCGCGGGCCCCGGGGCCGCCCAGATTCCGCACCAGCGCACGGAGTCCCTGCTGGAGACCGCCGTGCGCTACGCCGACGAGCGGCGCTGGGACGTGGTGGCGGGCAGCTGGCTGGAGACGATCGGCGGGCTGCTGTTCTGCTCGTGCGGGGACGGCTCCTGCCCCGCGCCGGGGGCGCATCCCACCCGGCCCGACTGGGCGACCCTGGCCACCCGCAGCGTGCGGGCGGTGCGCGGGATGTGGCAACGGCGGCCGACGGCGTCGATCCTGCTGCCGACCGGCCGCACCTTCGACGCGCTGTCCGTCCCGGAGGGCGCGGGCCTGCTGGCACTGGCCCGCATACAGCGCATGGGCCTGATTCCCGGCCCGGTGATCCGTACGACCGACCGCCGGGCCCAGTTCTTCGTGCTGCCCGGCGGCGCCGCGAAGGCGCCCGACCTCCTGCGCAGGCTCGGCTGGTACCCCGCGTCCCTGGACCTGAGCTCCCTCGGCGAGGGCCGCTACGTCACCGCCCCGCCCACCCGTGTCGGCACCAGGGGCGCCGCCCAGTGGGCCGCCCCGCCGACCCTGGCCAACCGCTGGCTGCCGGACGCGGAGGAGGTGATCCCGGCACTCGCGTACGCGTGCGGACGGGATCGCTGATCGGCGGGCTGATCGGCGGGCTGTTGGACGAGTGGGCCGGGCCCCTCACCAGGAACGCCCAAGTCCCCTTAGGGTTTCGGCATGACCGAGGCAGCAGTGCGGATACGGGGACTCTGGAAGCAGTTCGGGCAGCATGTCGCGGTCGGGGGAATCGATCTCGACCTGCCCGCCGGGAAGTTCATCGGACTGGTCGGTCCCAACGGAGCGGGCAAGACCACCACCCTGTCCATGGTGACCGGGCTGCTCCGGCCCGACCAGGGCAGCGTGGAGATCGCCGGACAGGACGTCTGGCGTGACCCGGTGGCCGTCAAGGCCCGGATCGGGGTGCTCCCGGAGGGGCTGCGGCTCTTCGAGCGGCTGTCCGGGCGGGAACTGCTCGGCTACTCCGGGCGGATGCGCGGGCTGCCCGGCGCCGAGGTGGACAAGCGGGCGACCCAGCTGCTCGACGTGCTCGACCTGGCCGGGGCCCAGCACAAGCTGGTCGTCGACTACTCGACCGGCATGCGCAAGAAGATCGGACTCGCCGCCGCCCTGCTGCACAACCCCGAAGTGCTCTTCCTGGACGAGCCGTTCGAGGGCGTGGACCCGGTCTCCGCGCAGATCATCCGGGGCGTCCTGGAGCGCTACACCGCCTCCGGCGCCACCGTCGTCTTCTCCTCGCACGTGATGGAGCTGGTGGAGTCGCTGTGCGACTGGGTGGCCGTGATGTCCGCCGGACGCATCCGCGCCACCGGCCCCCTGGCCGAGGTGCGCGGCGAACACCCCACGCTCCAGGCCGCCTTCCTCGAACTCGTCGGCGCGCACGACCGCGCCACCGGATCCGACCTGGACTGGCTGGGCGGCGGTGCCCCGCGATGACCGCCCTGACCCCCACCCTCGTCCGTCTCAAGCTGTCGCTGCTGCGCGGCGGGCTGCGCCAGTCGGCGGGCCGCCGGGCCGCGTTCGTCTGCTCGACGGTCGCCGCGGTGCTGATCGGCCTGCTCCAGATGACGGGCCTGATCGCGCTCGGCGGGTTCGCGCACGTCGAGAACGTCGTGGTGATCGGCGCGGCCGTGCTCGCGCTCGGCTGGACCGTGATGCCGCTGTTCTTCCCGAGCGGCGACGAGACGATGGACCCGACCCGGCTGGTGATGCTCCCGCTGCGGCCCCGGCCGCTGGTCCGCGCCCTGCTCGCCGCCTCGCTGGTCGGGATCGGCCCGCTGTACTCCCTGCTGGTGCTGACCGGCTGCGCGGTGGCGCTCGCGCACGGTCCGGCCGGGTGGGTGGCCGCCGTGGTGGGGCTGCCGCTCGCGCTGCTGGTGTGCGTGGCGCTGGCCCGTACGGTCGCGGCGGCCAACGTACGGCTGCTGACCAGCCGCCGGGGCCGGGACCTCGCGGTGCTGAGCGGGCTCGTCATCGCCGTCGGGGCGCAGCTGCTCAACTTCGGTCTGCAGCGGCTGGGTTCGTCGTCCGGGCTCGAACAGCTCGGCCCGGTGGCCGACGTGCTGTCCTGGGTGCCGCCCGCCTCGGCGCTGGCCGCGGTGCACACGGCGAGCACGGGGGCGTACGGCGTCGCACTGGCCCAACTCGCGCTGTCCGCAGCCGCGTTGGCGCTGCTGATCGCGACGTGGGCGCGCAGTCTGACCCGGCTGATGACCGCCCCGGACGGCTCCACGCTCCAGGGCGCCGACACGGACGCGCCCGACCGCGCCTCGGCGGGTCTCCTCGGCCGCTTGCTGCCGGGCGGCCGCACCGGTGCCGTCATGGAACGCACCCTGCGCTACATCTGGCGCGAGCCCAAGACCAAGGCGGCCTGGGTCACCTCGCTGGCGATCGGGCTGATCGTGCCGGTGTTCAACGCCGTGCAGGGCACCGGGTCCGTCTACTTCGCGTGCTTCGCCTCGGGGATGCTCGGGATGCAGATGTACAACCAGTTCGGGCAGGACTCCTCCGCCTTCTGGATGGTCGCCATGACCATCTCCTCGCCCCGCGACGCCTACGCCGAGCTGCGCGCCCGCGCGCTGGCCCTGCTGCTGATCACCCTGCCGTACGCGCTGCTGGTGACCGGGGTGACGACCGCGATCCTCGGCGACTGGGACCGGCTGCCGGAGGTGCTGGGGCTGTCCCTGGCGCTGCTCGGCGCGATGCTGGCGACCGGGGCGTGGACGTCTGCGCGGTTCCCGTACTCGATCCCGCAGGAGGGGCACCGGAATGTCGCCCCGGGGCAGGCGGGGCTGGCCTTCGCGGCGATCTTCGGGGGCATGATCTCCGCTGCGCTGCTGTGTGCGCCGGTTATCGCTGCGGTGATCTGGCTGAATGTCGCGGAGGGGGGTGCGGGGTGGTCGTGGGTGCTGCTGCCGCTGGGGGCGGTTTATGGGGCGGGGTTGACTGTGGCGGGGTTGCGGTTGGCTGCGCCGCGGACGGTGGGGCGGTTGCCGGAGATTCTGGTGGCTGTCAGTCGGGGCTGAGGGGGCGGTTTCTGTGGTTGTCCGGGTGCGGCGCCGTGGGGGCTGGTCGCGCAGTTCCCCGCGCCCCTAAAAAACACCAGTTCCCGCGCCCCTAAAGGCAGGCCAGTCCCCGTGTCCCCAAAAAACAACCAGCCCCCGCACCCCTGAAAAACGCTCAAGCCAAACCCCTCAAGAACGGCTCCACCGCTCTTCTCCAAGCCGCCGGCTGGTCGTAGTGGATGAGGTGGCCCGCGTCGGTGATTTCGGCGTACTCGCCTCGGGGGAGGACGCGGACCATTTCCTGGGCCTCGGCGCGGCCGAGTTCGCCGTCGAGGCCGCGGACGACGAGGGTGGGGCAGGTGACCTGGGCCAGTTCTTCCCAGTGGGCGTCGTGGACCCAGGTCTCGCGGGTGCGGAGCATGCGTTCGGGCTCGAAGACGGGGCGCCAGCCGTCCGCGCACTCGTGCATGACCTCGGCGTAGAACTCGCCGCGGGTGGGGCTCGGGCGCTCCAGGCGGGGGTCGTCCTCGCCGAACCATCTGCGGACGTCCGCGAGCGTGGCGAAGGGCACCGGCCAGGAGCGGAACCACTCGTCCCACTCGCGCTGCGAGGCGGCGCCGAGCGCGGAGGCGCGCATGTCGCAGATGACGAGCCCGCGCACGAGGTCGGGGCGGCGGGCGGCGAGCTGCCAGGCCGTCAGGGCGCCCATGGCGTGGCCGATGAGGACGGCGGGGGCGAGACCGAGCTGTTCGAGGGCGGCCTCGGCGTCCGCCACGTAGTCCTCGCGGGTGCAGGCGGCCGCCGGAGGGTGTTCACTGCGGCCGTGGCCTCGCTGGTCGAGCGCCACGGCCCGGTCCCGCTCCGCGAGCCAGCGGGCGGTGGCCGCCCAGTGCGAGGCGCGGCCCATCAGCCCGTGGAGCAGCAGCACGCCGGGCATGGCGGAGTCGGCTCCCTCCTTGGGCGGGTCCGCGAACTCCCAGGCGGCCAGCCGTACGCCGCCCGCTCCTGTCACGTCGATACGCCGTGCCATCGCCTGGCACCCCCCAGCCTTGCCTGCCTCGTACCGGTGTACTGCCCTGCCGTTGTCGTATGCCGTGGTCCGTCGTCCTGCTCTCGCAGACTATCGAACTGCTATTCGAACATCGGGTATGTGCGAGGAACACCCCTCGTTCGAGTGACACCAGAAGAGGAATGATCGCCACCGCCGAGGGGATCTTCTCTGGCGAGGGGGGCGGACCGCTCGGGGAAAAACGGTCCGAGGGTGACCCTGGGAGCTCGGGGCTCCGGGTCACCGTCCGGGGAGGTGAGACCCCGGCGCCGCGGCGGCGCCGGGGTTCTCTTTCGTCCGGCGTTCGTCTCAGCGCTTGGCGACGAAGACGTGCGAGGCGACCTCCGAGGCCAGCTCGGCGGCCTCGCCGCCACTGCCGACCAGGACACCGCCCGCCGACTCGGTCACGCTCACCACGGAGCCGGGCTGCACGCCCGCCCGCCGCAGCGTGTACATCAGCTGCGCGTCCGTCTGGATCGGCTCCCCGATCCGGCGGACGACGACCGTCTTGCCGTCCTGGCCCGGGTCCAGGTCGGCCAGCGAGACCATGCCCTCGTCCAGGAACGGGTCGGCGCCGTCCTTCTCGCCCAGCTCCTCCAGACCCGGGATCGGGTTGCCGTACGGCGACTCGGTGGGGTGGCGCAGCAGTTCGAGCACACGGCGCTCGACCGCCTCGCTCATCACGTGCTCCCAGCGGCACGCCTCGGCGTGCACCTGCTCCCACTCCAGGCCGATGACGTCCACCAGCAGGCACTCCGCGAGGCGGTGCTTGCGCATCACCCGGGTGGCCAGCCGGCGGCCCTCGTCGGTCAGTTCCAGATGACGGTCGCTGGCCACGGACACGAGTCCGTCCCGCTCCATGCGCGCCACCGTCTGACTCACGGTCGGCCCGCTCTGGTCGAGCCGCTCCGCGATGCGGGCGCGCATGGGGACAACGCCTTCCTCTTCCAGTTCGAGGATGGTGCGGAGATACATCTCCGTGGTGTCGATCAGACCGGACATACGTGCCCCTCGATTACCTCTGCCGGAGGCTCACCGCTCCCCGGCGCGTGCGCTGGCCCAGACCTCAATTCTGCCGGATACCACCGACAACCGTGCCGCCCCGGCGAAACCGGCGTACGGCGGGGGCCTGGCACGGGGGAAACGGGACGGTGTCGCGTCACTCGACCCCGGCGGGGCCGGGAAGCCCCCGTCACCCGCGCAGCCGACTCCCGCACAGGACAGCCGCCGAACCGCCGGAGGCACCCCGTATTGACACCGAGATGGTCCAGACCGCACCGTGATCCGCGACACCGAGCGCGAAGGGGCACCGGATGAGTGACGGCACGCCTGCCGATCTGTTCTTCGACGCCGCCGCGGAGCTGTTGCGGCGGGTGCGGGAGGAGGAGGGTGGGGCCATCGCGGAGGCGGGGGTCCTGCTGGCGGACACGGTGACGGACGGGGGGCGGCTGTTCGCGTTCGGGGCCGGGCACTCCTCGCTGGCCGCGCAGGACGTGGTCTACCGCGCCGGCGGCCTCGCCCTGATGAACCTGCTCGCCGTGCCCGGAGTCGTCGGCGTCGACGTCACCCCGGCCACCCTCGGCTCCGCCCTGGAGCGGGTCGACGGCCTCGCGAGCGCCGTACTGGACAGCTCACCGGCCCGCGCCGGGGACGCCCTGGTGATCATCTCCCTGTCGGGCCGCAACTCCCTGCCCGTCGAGATGGCGCGCGGCGCCCGGGAACGCGGCCTCAGGGTCATCGGCGTCACCTCCGTCGCGTACGCCACCGAGACCGCCTCCCGGCACGCCTCCGGCACCTTCCTCAAGGACCACTGCGACGTCGTGCTCGACTCGAAGATCGCGGTCGGCGACGCGGAGCTGAGCCTGGACTCCGTACCCGCCCCCTTCGCCCCCGCCTCCACGGTCGTCACCTCGGCCCTGATGCAGGCCGTGATGGCCACCGCAGCCGCCGAACTGGCCGGACGCGGCATCGAGCCCCCGCTGCTGCGCTCCGGCAACGTCGACGGCGGCCACGACTGGAACACGCGGATCATGGAGAAGTACGGCGACCGGATCTTCTACCGGCACTAGCCGGAGACACCGGCGTCGGCCGGAGACACCGGCGCCAACCGGAGAAGTCGGCGCCGGCCGGATATCCCGGCGCTAGCCGCGGACCGCCGCCGCCAGATCCAGCGCCGCCCCGATCCGCGCCGCCACCTCCTCCGCGTACGCCACGTCGGACCGGTCGAACCGTCCCCGCCCCGGCCCGCGCAGGAAGGTGAGGACGCCCAGCGTGCGGCCCCGGCTGCGCAGTACGGCGCAGAGCGCGTGCGCGGTGTCGGCGGGCCACAGCCGGGCCCGCGCCCACTC
>NZ_WWIR01000149.1 GCF_009863025.1 Streptomyces sp. SID4985
CGGTCGTACGGGGCTCCCGCCTCGTCGCCTTCCGCGCCGTCCCCGGTGAGGACCCGGCCGAGCAGTCCCTGGGCACTCAGCCGCTCCCGTGCGGCGTCGGCCACCTTCGGATCGACCTCGACGCTCACCACGCTGTCCCTGCCGAGCCGGTGCGACAGGAGTCCCGCGTTCCAGCCGGTCCCGGTGCCGATCTCCAGCACGCGGTGTCCGGGCTCGACCTCCAGGGCCGCCAGCATCCGGAAGACGACCGAGGGCATGGACGCCGACGATGTCGGCACGTTGCCTCGTCTTTCTCCCCTGCCGTCGTCCCACTGGGTGACGATCGGAACGTCGGCGTTGGCGTAGGAGGTCCACAGCTCCGGCTGTTCGCGCCGGTCCACGGCGACGGTGGTGCCGGTGTCCATGTCGTGCGGCCACATGACATCGGGCAGAAAGCGGGCCCGAGGCACAGCGGCGAACGCCGGGAGCCAGTCGGCCGTCAGATACTCGCGCTCCAGAAGGAAGCGGCCCAACTCGGACCACTCCCCCTCCACTCCGGTGAACGTCATCTCAGCCGCAGCCCCTCGGACCGCCATCGGGAGACGGGGGCTCTTCCGGTCATGCGCCAGGTGAGCGTTTCCTTCATCGCGTACCCCTCCGGTGTGTTCGTGTTCCTTACCAACGAGCCAGGTTGGGAAGGTGGCACGCCCGGCAGGCACACCCGCGCCGCTCAGCCCGCCAAGGCGGCGGCCCGCAACTCGTCCCGTCCGATCGCGTCCACCCGGTCCGCCGGGACCGTGCACGCGTACGCCCCCGCGACCGCGCCAAAGCGAGCGCAGCGCTCCGGTGGCTCGCCGCTCAGGTGGCCGTGGAGGAAGGCTGCCGCGAAGGCGTCGCCCGCGCCGTTGGAGTCCGTTACGGGAGCGGGTGGGACGGCGGTGGGTATGTGGGTCAGCTTGCCGTCCGACAGGAGGTACGCGCCGTCGGCGCCCGCCGTGACGACGACCGTTCGGGCGCGGCCGTGTTTCACGATGTGGCGCATCGTGGACTCGGGGTCGGACAGGGCCGTGGCCGAGAGGAAGACGAGGTCGGCGGCGAGGGCGAAGGGCTCGTGGTAGGGGTTTTCGCCGTCCCAGTCGTGGAGGTCGGTGGAGAGGGGGACGCCGGTCTCCAGAAGGAGGGGCAGCGCTTCGGCGCAGGGGTGGGTGATCGTCACGTGGACGTGCCGGGCGGCCGAGGCGAGGGGGCGCAGCACCTCTGGTGGGAAGCGGTCGTCGGGGTGGGCGCGGCTCGTGTCGTAGAGGGAGAGGCGGCGGCCGTCGGGGCCCACCAGGTTGACCGCGCGCTTGGTACCGGCGGGCTGCGGCAGCGCGGTCAGGGGGATGCCGTGTTCGGTGTGCAGGGCGCGGACGAGGGTGCCCTCGGGGTCGTCGCCGAGGAGGTCGAGGTGGTGGACGCGCAGGCCGAGGGCGGCGAGGCCCAGGGCGACGAAGTCGCCGGTCTGTCCGGCCCGGGTGCGGATGCCGGAGTCGATCATGTAGCTGTCGGCGTAGGGCAGCGGCAGCTCGGGGACGGGCACGATGGTGTCCACTCCGGCGCCGCCGATTACCAGTACGTCGATCCCGTCCCGCACGGTCATGGACCGTCCTCCCCATGGTCGTACACCGTCACCGGGACGCCCCGCCGCACCAGCCGCCCGGTGATCAGCGGCTCCACGCGCGGCCAGCTCCCGCCCGCCAGGCCGCAGCCTATGCGAGGCAGGTGCACGGAGGCGCCGAGTTCGATCACTTGCCCGGCGAGACGGTCGAGGGCGGTGTCGATCGCGTCGTAGCGGACGGGGGCCGGGGCGGTCCTGCCGGGTCTTCTGACGCCGTGCTGGCCGATCATGTTGGCCACCCACAGATCCGGGGCGACGGGGACGAGCCGGACGGCGCCCAGGCCGAAGTCGTTGCCCGCGCGGTCGCGGTACCAGGCGCGGTAGGACGCCTCGGGCTCCGGCCAGCGCCCGGAGAGCGCGGCGACGAAGCCTCTCCCCCAGCCGCCGACGTCGTTGCAGACATGGGCGATCACCCGCGCACCCCCCGCACACGGCTCGGTGGCGTCACCCCGGACGTAGGTGATCCCAGAGAGGATCTCCGAAACGATCTCCGACATGACGCCACCGTAGCGGCGGCCACTGACAATGGTCGCTGACCTGCGGTTCTGCGGGCCTCAGACAGCCCTGGGAAGGGCTACTTCGCCAGTTCCGCCGGCTCCTCCGCCGCGTTCCGGGCGACCCGCCCGCGCACCCCGTACCAGCCCGCGACCAGCAGGGCCGCGATGACCGGGATGAGCAGCAGGGTCTTGCGGCCGACGTCCGGGTCGTTCCACATCATGCCGAGGCAGACCAGCAGGAAGACGACCGTGGCGATCTCCGTGACCGGGCTGAACTTCAGCTGGAAGTGCGGCCGGGTGACCTGGCCCGCGCGGGCGCGGCGAACGAAGATCATGTGGCAGATCATGATGATCACCCATGTGCTGATGATGCCGAGGGAGGCCACGTTCAGCACGATCTCGAAGGCCTGGCTGGGCACGAGGTAGTTCAGGCCGACGCCCAGCACGCAGACCGCGCAGGTCAGCAGGATGCCGCCGTAGGGAACCTGGCTGCGGTTCATGCGGGCGGTGAACTTCGGCGCGGAACCGGCCGTCGCCATGGAGCGCAGGATGCGGCCGGTGGAGTACAGGCCGGAGTTCAGCGAGGACATGGCGGCGGTCAGCACGACCAGGTTCATCACGTCACCGGCCGCCGGGATGCCGATCTTGGACAGCACGGTGACGAACGGGCTCTGGTCGGCGGAGTACACCGAGCCGGGCAGCAGCAGGGCGAGCAGCACGACCGAGCCGACGTAGAACAGGCCCACGCGCCACATGATCGAGTTCACCGCGCGCGGGACGACCTTCTCGGGACGCTCGGTCTCACCGGCGGCGACGCCGACCAGTTCGAGCGCGGCGTACGCGAAGATCACGCCCTGCATGACCAGGACGACGGGCATCATGCCGTGCGGGAAGATGCCGCCGTGGTCGGTGACGACGCTCAGGCCGGGCTGGTGGCCGCCCACGTCGTGCTGGGTGGCCAGCAGGAAGATGCCGACGAACATGAAGGCGACCAGCGTCGCGACCTTGATGATCGCGAACCAGAACTCCATCTCGCCGAAGATCTTCACCGAGATCAGGTTCACGGTGAGCACCACCGCGAGGGCGATCAGCGCCAGCACCCACTGCGGGATCGGCGTGAACATGCTCCAGTAATGCGTGTAGAGCGCGATCGCGGTGATGTCCGCGATGCCGGTGGTCGACCAGTTCAGGAAGTACATCCAGCCGGCGACGTAGGCGCCCTTCTCCCCGAGGAACTCGCGCGCGTACGACACGAAGGAGCCCGAGGAGGGGCGGTACAGGACCAGCTCGCCGAGCGCACGCACGACGAAGAAGGCGAACACGCCGCAGACCAGGTAGGCGATCGCGAGCGCGGGGCCCGCGTTGTGCAGACGGCCACCGGCGCCCAGGAAGAGGCCGGTGCCGATGGCACCGCCGATGGCGATCATGTTGACGTGACGGGGCTTGAGATCCTTGCTGTATCCGGCGTCGCCCGCGTCCGCGGGCGTCTGGGACGCCTGGGCCGCCTGTACGGCGGCCGGTGCCGATTCCACGGCTTCCTTGCTCACGGGTCGTTCCACTCTCTGGTGCGCCCGGAACCTCGCGGCCCCGGGGTCCTGACAATTCGGCCCACCCCGCCTCGGTGTGTCGCGGTTCAGACCAAGGCAGCAGCTTCCCAGAGAGATCACCCGTAATGCGGTGGTCCACGTCACAGAGCGGCACTTCTCACACATCCTCCCCGGCTTTCACAGCACCGGTACGGCGGCGATACTTCTGCGCATGACGACCGAGGACGGCGCGTATGACGACGGGGGACTGCTTCATATGACGGCCGAGGCCGGGGAGCCCACCCTCACCATCGACGAGCTGGCCGCGCGGTCCGGCGTCAGCGTGCGCACGGTCCGCTTCTACGGCACCCGGGGTCTGCTCCCGCCCCCGGTGATAGGCCCGCGCCGGGTGGGCCGCTACGGCCGCGAGCACCTGGCCCGGCTCGCGCTGATCGAGGAACTCCAGCTCCAGGGCCTCACCCTCGCCGGGATCGAGCGGTATCTGGAGCGGCTCCCGGCCGACCTCTCCGACCAGGACCTCGCCGTACACCGCGCGGTGGTCTCCTCCTGGGCGCCCGAGAAGGTGGAGACGCTCTCGCGCGCGGACCTGGAGCGCCGCGCCGGGCGCCCGCTGGACGACGACGCTCTGCGCCGCCTCGCCGCGATGGACGTCCTCGCCCCCGACGGCGACGGCTGGCGCGTGGACGCCGGGCTGCTGCGTCTCGGCGTACGGCTCCTGGACGTCCCCCTCTCCCAGGAGGTGATCCTCGCCGCCCGCACCGCCCTCCTCGACCACTCCCGCGCCGCCGCCCGCGAACTCTCCGACCTGCTGCGCGGCGCGGTGACGGAACGGGACGCGCGGGACGTCCGCTCCCTCTCGGCGCACATGCAGCCGCTGGTGGTACAGGCGCTGCTGACCACGTTCCAGCGGTCGCTGAAGCGGGAGGTGCGGCAATGGTTGTCGGAGGCGGGGGCGGTGCCGGAGGACCCCTCACCCGCGGAGGACTAGGAAACGGCTGCGGACCGCCCGCCCGGTGGTGTGTCATCGACGTCATGGCGATCGTGCTGGGCGAGCCGGGAGTCGACGGGGTGACCGAGGCGGTGGGCGCGCTGCGGGGGTGGCAGTACGAAGGGTCGCCGACGCAGCCGCACCCCGGGGACCTGGGCTGGTTCCGGCGGTTCGGCGCGGAGGCCACGGCCGCGGCGGTACGGACCTGGAGCCGCGACGGCCGGACTCTCGCCGTCGGGCTGCTGGACGGCCCTGAGCTGCTGCGGCTGGCGATCGCGCCGGACGCGTGGCAGGACGAGGAGCTGGCGCGGCGGCTGCTGTCCGACATCGCCGCGCCGAAACGGGGCGTGCTGCCGCCGGGGCGGGCGTACGTCGAGGCGTCCCCGGGCACGCTGGTCCACGGTCTGCTCTCCGAGGACGGCTGGCACCCCGACGAGCCGTGGACTCCATTGCAGCGCGACCTCACGGACCCGGTGGACGACCCCGGCGTACGGATCGAGACGGTCGGCCCGTCGCGGGCGCACGTCCGTGCCGCCGTGCAGCGGGCCGCGTTCGACGGGTCGGCCTTCACGGCCGAGCACTGGCACGCGATGGCGAGCGCGCCGTCGTACGCGGATGCCCGATGTCTCGTCGCGTACGACGACCAGGACAACGCCGTGGCGACGGTGACGGTGTGGTCGGCCGGTCCGGGCAGGCCCGGGCTGCTGGAGCCGATGGGCGTACACCGGCACCACCGCGGCCGCGGCTACGGCCGTGCCGTCACCCTCGCCGCGGCGGCCGCGCTGCGGGAACTGGGGGCGTCGAGCGTGCGGGTCGGCACGCCGAGCGCGAACGCGGGTGCCGTCGCCACGTACCGCTCTGCGGGGTTCCGGGTGCTGGGCGAGGCGCGGGATCTACGGCGGGACGCTTGAGCGCCGTGCTGGGCCGCTCAGTCGAGACAGAACTCGTTGCCCTCGACGTCCTGCATCACGATGCACGACTCGTTCACGCCATCGGCCCGCAACAGCCGCTCCCGCCGCGCCCCCAGCGCGACCAGCCGCGCGCACTCTGCCTCCAGTACAGCGAGGCGCTCCTCCCCCACGAGCCCGGTGCCCACCCGTACGTCCAGATGCACCCGATTCTTGACGACCTTGCCCTCGGGCACCCGCTGGAAGTACATCCGGGGCCCCACACCTTCGGGATCCATACAGACGAACGCCGCCCCCTGCCGCTCGGGCGGCAACGACCGGTCGAACGCGTCCCAGCTGTCGTACCCCTCCGGCGGTGGCGGTACGACGTATCCCAGCACCTCACACCAGAAGCGGGCGACGCGCTCGGGTTCCGCGCAGTCGAAGGTGAC
>NZ_WWIR01000150.1 GCF_009863025.1 Streptomyces sp. SID4985
AGCGCGCCCAGCAGGGCCGCCGCGGCCAGCAGGGCGGCGGCGGCCGCCAGCGGCGCAACGCGCCCAGCAAGCTCGTCGTGACCGAGGGCACACTGACCGGCACCACCGTCGCCCTCCAGGGCCAGACGATCACCCTGGGCCGCGCCCACGACTCCACGATCGTGCTGGACGACGACTACGCCTCCAGCCGACATGCCAGGATCTACCCGGACCGCGACGGCCAGTGGATCGTCGAGGACCTCGGCTCCACCAACGGCACATACCTGGACCGGTCCCGGCTGACGACCCCCACGCCGATTTCGCTGGGAGCGCCGATCCGCATCGGCAAGACCGTCATCGAGCTGCGGAAGTAGTACGACAATGAGCGAGCGGAGCGAGCACGCAACGGCGGACCTCACCCCGGTCCCCGGCGCGCTCCCGACCGGAGGGTGGGCAGTGTGGCTCGACACGACCGGCTGTACCCGGAGCCGACGGGCGAGGTGCGCATGAGTCTGTCACTGCGCTTCGCCGCCGGATCGCACAAGGGCATGATCCGGGAAGGCAACGAGGACTCCGGTTACGCCGGTCCGCGCCTGCTCGCCATCGCCGACGGCATGGGCGGCCAGGCGGCCGGCGAGGTCGCCTCCTCCGAGGTCATCTCCACCCTGGTCACGCTCGACGACGACGTGCCCGGCTCCGACCTCCTCACCACCCTCGGCCAGGCCGTCCAGTACGCCAACGACCAGCTGCGCGGCATGGTCGAGGAGGACCCCCAGCTGGAAGGCATGGGGACCACCCTGACCGCCCTGCTGTGGACCGGCCAGCGCCTCGGCCTCGTGCACGTCGGCGACTCGCGCGCGTACCTGCTGCGCGACGGGATGCTGACCCAGATCACCCAGGACCACACCTGGGTGCAGCGCCTGGTCGACGAGGGCCGGATCACCGAGGAAGAGGCCACCACCCACCCGCAGCGCTCCCTGCTGATGCGCGCGCTGGGCAGCGGCGACCACGTGGAACCCGACCTCTCGGTCCGCGAGGTCCGCGCCGGTGACCGCTATCTGATCTGCTCCGACGGCCTCTCCGGCGTCGTCTCCCACCAGACGATGGAGGAGACCCTCGCCAGCTACCAGGGCCCGCAGGAGACCGTGCAGGAGCTGATCCAGCTCGCGCTGCGCGGCGGCGGCCCCGACAACATCACCGTCATCGTCGCCGACGTCCTCGACCTGGACACCGGGGACACCCTCGCCGGTCAGCTGTCCGACACCCCCGTGGTGGTCGGCGCCGTCGCCGAGAACCAGCTCCACCCGCACGACAACGGCATCATGCAGACCCCGGCCGGCCGCGCCTCCCACCTCGGCCGCCAGGGCCGCGGCCAGGGCGGCGGGGGCGAGTACGGCGGCCCCGGTTCCGGCGCGGACTACGACGGCGACGGCTACGCCGACGACGACTTCGTCAAGCCCCGCAAGGGCCGCAAGTGGCTCAAGCGCACGTTCTACAGCGCTCTCGCCCTCGCGGTGATCGGCGGCGGTGTCTACGGCGGCTACCGCTGGACCCAGACGCAGTACTACGTCGGCATCAACGGCCAGCACGTGGCGCTCTACCGGGGCATCAGCCAGAACCTGGCCTGGGTCTCCCTCTCGAAGGTCGAGAAGGACCACCCCGAGATCGAACTCAAGTACCTGCCGGCCTATCAGCAGAAGCAGGTCAGGAACACGATCGCGGCGGGCGGCATCGAGCAGGCCCGCACCAAGATCGACGCGCTCGCGCTCCAGGCGTCCGCCTGCCGCAAGCAGGACGAACGCGCGACCGCCGGGAGCGAGAACGCGGCGGCCGGCGGTACCGCCACCGCCACCCGGACCTCCCTCACGGCCACGGCGTCCCCGACCCCGAACCCGTCGGGATCGGGGAAGCCGTCCACCACGTCGCCCTCGAAGTCCCCGACCGCAACCGCCACGCCCCGGCCCGGCCCGAGCCTCTCCAAGGATGAGCAGAAGGTCGTCGATCAGTGCGGCAAGCAGTAGGCAAGCCGTGAGAGGCCCCGTCACACGATGAGCAGTACTACCAACACGCCGACGCACCAGACGTCCACGATCGGCTCCATCGGCGCACCGAGCCGCCGCAACACCGAGCTGGCCCTGCTGATCTTCGCCGTGGTCATCCCGGTCTTCGCCTACGCCAACGTGGGCCTGGCCCTCGACAACCAGGTCCCCACGGGCCTGCTCGGCTACGGCCTGGGCCTCGGCCTGCTGGCCGGCGTCGCCCACCTCGTCGTGCGGAAGTTCGCCCCGTACGCCGACCCGCTGCTGCTGCCGCTGGCCACCCTGCTCAACGGGCTCGGCCTGGTGTGCATCTGGCGACTGGACCAGTCGAAGCTGCTGCAGTCGATCCACGTCGCGGGCGGCAAGGCGACCAACCAGCTGATCTACACCGCCATGGGCATCACCCTGTTCGTGGTCGTCCTGATCTTCCTCAAGGAACACCGCACGCTGCAGCGGTACACCTACATCTCCATGGCGGCCGCGCTGTTCCTGCTGCTGCTTCCTCTGGTGCCGGGCCTCGGCGCCGACGTCTACGGCGCCAAGATCTGGATCCAGATCGGCAGCTTCACCATCCAGCCCGGTGAGTTCGCCAAGATCGTGCTCGCGGTCTTCTTCGCCGGATACCTGATGGTCAAGCGGGACGCGCTCGCGCTCGCCAGCCGCCGCTTCATGGGCCTCTACCTGCCGCGCGGCCGTGACCTCGGCCCGATCCTCGTCGTCTGGGCGATCTCGATCCTCATCCTGGTCTTCGAGACCGACCTCGGTACCTCGCTGCTGTTCTTCGGCATGTTCGTGATCATGCTGTACGTGGCCACCGAGCGGACCAGCTGGATCGTCTTCGGTCTGCTGATGTCGGCGGCGGGCGCGGTCGGTGTGGCGAGCTTCGAGCCGCACATCCAGGTGCGTGTCCAGGCGTGGCTCAACCCGATGCACGAGTACCTGCTGAGCCGTGACCCCAAGGCCACCGGCGTCCACTCCGACCAGCTCCAGCAGGCCCTGTGGGCGTTCGGCTCCGGCGGCACCCTCGGCACCGGCTGGGGACAGGGCCACTCCGAGCTGATCCGCTTCGCGGCCAACTCCGACTTCATCCTCGCCACCTTCGGCGAGGAGCTGGGCCTGGCCGGCCTGATGGCGATCCTGCTGATCTACGGTCTGATCGTCGAGCGCGGTGTGCGCACCGCCCTCGCCGCCCGCGACCCGTTCGGCAAGATGCTCGCGGTCGGCCTGTCCGGCGCCTTCGCCCTCCAGGTCTTCGTCGTCGCCGGCGGTGTGATGGGCCTCATCCCGCTGACCGGTATGACGATGCCGTTCCTCGCCTACGGCGGTTCGTCCGTCATCGCCAACTGGGCCCTCATCGCCATCCTGATCCGCATCAGCGACACGGCCCGCCGTCCCGCGCCCGCCCCGGCAGCCAGCCCCGACGCCGAGATGACCCAGATCGTCCGGCCCGGCGGCAGCGGACCCGTCGCCGAAGCGTGAGCACCCGCGACCACGGCGGTACGGCGACCCTCCGGGGCCCGCTGTGCCGCCGTACGGCTGCCGCGGAACCGCCGGGGCACACAGCGCGTGCCCCTAGACTGTGGGCGGCCGAGGACGAGCGCCAGCAACACCGACAGACTGAAGCAACAGGCGCCCCTGTTAGCTTGTGGAAAGGCCGGACGTGAACAAGCCCCTGCGCCGCATCGCGATCTTCTGCGGACTCCTCGTCCTGGCGCTGCTGATCCGCGACAACTGGCTCCAGTACGCCCAGGCCGACAAGCTGCGCACCGATCCCGACAACCGCCGCGTCGCCATCGAGCGCTACGCCTCCCCGCGCGGCGACATCATCGTGGACGGCAACCCGATAACCGGCTCCGTCGAGACCAAGGCCGGCGACTACAAGTACAAGCGCACGTACAAGAACGGGCCCATGTGGGCACCGGTCACCGGCTACTCCTCCCAGGCGTTCGGCGGCACCCAGCTCGAGAAGATCAACGACGGCATCCTCACCGGCAACGACGACCGGCTCTTCTTCCGCAACACCCTCGACATGATCACGGGCAAGCCCAAGCAGGGCGGCAACGTCGTCACCACCCTCAACGCCGCCGCGCAGAAGGCCGCGTACAACGGCCTGAAGGCCCAGGGCGGCAAGGGTGCGGCGGTCGCGATCGAGCCCTCCACGGGCAAGATCCTGGCGCTGGCCTCCTACCCGTCGTACGACCCGTCCTCCTTCTCCGGCGACCGCAACAGCGACTCGGCGGCCTGGCAGAAGCTGCAGAAGAAGATCGACCCCACGGACCCGACGCTCAACCGGGCGCTGCGCGAGACCTACCCGCCGGGCTCCACCTTCAAGGTGGTCACCGCGGCGGCGGCGCTGGAGAACGGCCTGTACTCCTCCGCCGACCAGAAGACGGACTCGCCGCTGCCCTGGGTCATGCCGGGCACGCAGACCGAGCTGAAGAACGAGGGCAACCTGCCCTGCCAGAACGCGACCATGCGCGAGGCGCTGCGCGTGTCCTGCAACACCGTCTTCGGCAAGATCGGCGCCGACCTCGGCAAGGACAAGATGCTCGACGAGGCCAAGAAGTTCGGCTTCGACGCGGAGCAGTTCGTCCCGGTCCGCGCCAACGCCTCGGTCTTCTCCAAGGAGATGAACCAGTCGCAGACGGCGCTGTCCTCCATCGGCCAGTTCAACACCGCCGCGACCCCGCTGCAGATGGCCATGGTCGCCTCGGCGGTCGCCAACGACGGCAAGCTGATGAAGCCGTACATGGTGGACGAGCTGCAGTCCTCGAACCTCGACCCGATCGAGAAGACCGAGCCGCAGGAGCTGAGCCGCCCGCTGTCGGCGCAGAACGCGCAGATCCTCCAGTCGATGATGGAGACCGTCGTCAAGTCGGGCACGGGCACCAAGGCGCTGATCGACGGGGCCACCGTCGGCGGCAAGACCGGTACCGCGCAGCACGGCG
>NZ_WWIR01000151.1 GCF_009863025.1 Streptomyces sp. SID4985
GGCGCACCCGGCGCCTCCGGCACGGCAGCCCCGCGCACCCCACCCCGCAACGCCTCCCGAGCCCGAGCCGCCCCCGCGACCGCGTCCCCCGGCGGACCCGAAGGCTCGACGACCACAGGCGGCGTCGGCCGGGAACCCGACGGAGTCCACCGCTCACCCCGAGCCCCCGCGTCCATCGCCTCGTTGGCCAGACGGTCCGCGTGCTTGTTCTCGGCCCGGGGCATCCACGTGTACGTCACCCGGCCAGGAGGGAAGATCCGCGCCGCCTCCATCGCCAGCGGCTTCATGTCGGGGTGCTTGATCTTCCAGCGGCCCGACATCTGCTCGACGACGAGCTTGGAGTCCATGCGGACGCTGACGCGGGCGTCGGGGTCCAGGGCGTGGGCGGCGTGGAGACCGGCGACGAGACCGCGGTACTCGGCGACGTTGTTGGTGGCGGTGCCGAGGTACTCGGCGGCCTCGGCAAGGGTCTCCCCCGTCGAGGCGTCGCGGACGACGGCGCCGTACCCGGCAGGCCCGGGGTTCCCCCGCGACCCCCCGTCCGCCTCAACGATGAACTCACGCACCGCGCACTCCCGCCACCGCGCCCGCCGCCCGGAGCGAAGGGCCTACAGGCCCGACTCGGAGGTGCGCACGAGGATGCGCGCGCAGTTCTCGCAGCGGACGATCTTGTCCGGCGCCGCCGCGCGGATCTCGCTCAGCTCGGTGATGGCCAGCTCCTGGCGGCAGCCCTGGCAGGTGCGGGCGTACAGCTTGGCCGCGCCGACGCCGCCGCCCTGGACGCGCAGGCGGTCGTACAGCTTGAGCAGGTCCGCCGGGACGGACGCGGAGACGACCTCGCGCTCCTTGGTGACCGAGGCGGATTCGCCGTCGATCTCCTGGAAGGCGGCGTCGCGGCGCGCGATGGCGTCGTCGGTCTTGGCCTGGACGGAGGCGACCCGCTCGGTCAGCTCGGCGACCCGGGCCTGCGCGGACTCGCGGCGCTCCATGACCTCAAGGACGATCTCCTCCAGGTCGCCCTGGCGCTTGGCGAGCGAGGTGATCTCGTGCTGGAGGCTGGAGAGGTCCTTCGGCGAGGTGACCGCGCCGGAGTCCAGGCGCTGCTGGTCGCGGGTGGCGCGCTGGCGCACCTGGTCCACGTCCTGCTCGGCCTTGGTCTGCTCGCGGGCGCAGTCGCTCTCCTCGGTCTGCGCGGCCACCAGAAGGTCGCGCAGCTGGGTGAGGTCCTTGCCCAGCGTCTCGATCTCGGCGTGCTCGGGCAGCGACCTGCGCTTGTGCGCGAGCTGCTGGAGGCGGGCGTCCAGGGCCTGGACGTCGAGAAGGCGGATCTGGTCGGCGGGCGCGGCGTTCAGTTGGGGGCTCCCAGGGGACTCGTGGTGGTGATGGACGCCGCGTGGGCGGTCCAGGGGTCGGTGACCGTCTTGGAGACGTGGACCCGGAGGCCCCAGCCGTGACGGTCGGAGATCTGGTCGACCTGGGCTGCGGCCAGCTCGCACCAGGGCCACTCGGTGGCCCAGTGCGCCGCGTCGAGCAGCGCGAGCGGTCGGTGGGCGACGGACGCCTCGAACTCGGATGCCGGGTGGTGGCGCAGGTCGGCGGTGAGGAACGCGTCCACTCCGGCCGCGCGCACCTGGTCGAAGAGGCTGTCGCCCGAGCCGCCGCTGACGGCGACCCGGTGGACGACGGCCTCGGGGTCGCCCGCGACCCGGATGCCCTGCTGTGTGGCGGGCAGCCGCGCCGCGGCGCGGGCGGCCAGCTCGCGGACGGTCAGCGGGTGGTCCAGCTCGCAGATCCGGCCCAGGCCCCGGCGGCCCTCCGGATCGGTGGGGTCGGGGACGAGGGGTCCTACGACACGGAGGTCGAGGGCACCGGCAAGGGCGTCGGAGACGCCGGGGTCGGCGGTGTCGGCGTTGGTGTGGGCGACATGCAGCGCCACGTCGTTCTTGATGAGCGTGTGCACGACCCGGCCCTTGAAGGTGTCCGCCGCGACCGTGGTGGTCCCGCGCAGATAGAGCGGGTGGTGGGTGACCAGAAGTCCGGCACCCAGCTTCACGGCCTCCTCGACGACCTCCTGGACGGGGTCGACGGCGAACAGGACCCGGTCGACCTCCTGGTCGGGGTCGCCCGCAACCGTGCCGACCGCGTCCCAGGACTCGGCCCGCTCCGGGGGCCACAGGGTCTCCAGCGCGGCGATGACTTCAGACAGACGGGGCACGTGCCAAGGCTACCTGGCCGTTCCGGAAGGCCGTACCGGTCGGGCGTGCGTACTCCCCCCGTACCCACCCGGGCAGCACATGGGCCGCTCTTCCTCAGAGGAATCGCTTCTGCGCCACCCGTATGTGTGAAGCCTGGCTCCGTCGGCCCCCCGCCTGTGCGTACGAAAACTAGCTTCGTCGCCGGAGGTGACCGAACGATGACGGCCTGTGCGATCGAAACCACGTCGGCCGGCGCGGACGACGGTGATCCGGAGAATCCGGAGACCCGGGGTACGCGTCCGGCAGTACCAGGAGCGCCCGGGGTGCCCGTGCCGCCGTACGCCATCACGGCGGACGGTGCGTACGCGGCCCGCCTCGCGGCGGCCGGGGAGTCCTGGTTCCCCGAGCGCTGGACGCTGGACGGCCCGGAGCCGTACGCGGTCCCGCTGCCCGGGAACCAGCCGGAGGAGCCCGGCACCCAGGTGCAGCCGATGGGCGACGGGCGGGTGCTGATCCACCGCCTGGTGGACCAGCGGCACGCCTTCTCCCTGCTGTACCCGACCGGCCCCGGCACCGGTGAGCTGCCGCTCGGCGCGGTCGAGTGCCCCGAGCCGGACACCCGGCTCACGCTGCTGCCCCCGGCCCCCTGCGGCACCCGCGCCTACGCCCTCGCGGTCGGCGCGCGGTCCACGGCGGTGTGGCTGGTGGCGGGCGGCCCCGCCGGACCCGAGCGGCTGGCGGAGCTGCCGGGCCGCTGCTCGGGCGGGGTGTGGCTGGACACCGAGGGGCGGATGCTCGCGGTGGACCGGGAGCTGGGCGGGCGTACGAAGACCGTGGTGGTGGACCTCGGACGCGGGGGCGCCGTCTCGCCACTGCTCCAGATCGCCCCGGACAGCGACGACCGGCTGCTGCTCGCCGATCCGGACAGCGGCCTGCTGGTGATCGCCTCGGACGCGCCCTCGCCGGGGGAGGAACGATTGGGCTGGGGCGTCCTAGGCAGCACCCTGCCGGTCCGTTTCCCCTCGTCGCTGCGGCTGCCGGACTGCGCGGTGACGCCGTTCGCGATCCAGCCCGGCCAGGTGCTGATGCCGGAGAGCTGCGCGGTCGCGCTGCGCGTCGACGGCCCGCTGGGCACCTGGGTGGGCACCTGGCGTCCGGCCGAGCGCCGGGTGCGTCACCTTCCGGCCCCGGAGGGCTGGCTCGCGGGGGCGGGGCTGTGGACGCCGGAGGGCGTGCTGCGGCTGCCGTACGCGACGGTGGAGACCCCGTGCGGGGTGGCGGAGCTGGCGGTGGGGGGACCGGTCCCGGCGGCGGAGGGGGCCGATGGTCAGCCGGAGGGGGCTCCTGAGGAAACGGAGGCGGCCCGACCGGTTCCCCTGCAAAAGGCTCCCCTCGCCTCCTCATCGGTGGCCAACTCGTAACCAAATGGCACCGATCGGCGTGGCCGCCTGGTTTCGCCCCCTGCCGTGCCGGTTAGACTCGCCCGGCCGAAAAAAGATCATGTTGACGGGGTGAACACTTCCGATGACCGAGACCAGTACGACGCAGGCGCCGTCGCCGGCCACGGACTCCGCTTGGCCGCGGCCGCACCTGGACGCCGCCGAGCCGGACGGCCACGGCAGGCACCGGGGCCAGGTGGCCCCCCAGGACGGCGAGGCGGCCCCGCGCGGCCGCCACCGCCGGCCGGGCGCGGGGGCCGAGGGGTCGACGCAGTCCTGACCAGGTCACGAGGGCGGGGGTACGCACGCGTACCCCCGCCCTTCGTCGTACCCGGGCCCCGCGAGGCGGTGACATTTGTCCCGCCCTCCCCCGGTACCCGCGTACCGGCACACTCCATACGCCCGCCTCTGCCGCGCGACCGGCCCCCGCTTCTACCGTCGTAGGCATGACAGTGACGCGGGGCACCGGATCGGACCGATACGGACAGAGGCGCTCATTTCTTACCCTGTACCGTCGCCCCGGCGAACGGACGGGCGAGGCAGCGGCGGGAAACACGGGGAACACGGACATGTCATGGTGGGCGCGGGCGCGGCGCGGGCTGCGCGCGGCGGGTGCGGCGCGGCGGCAGTGGAAGGCCGACATGGCGCGGGCCAAGGCCGCGCAGAAGGCGGCGCACGCGCGGGGTGAGACCCCGGCGGAGGAACGCCTGGGCCCGCCGCCCACCGGGTTCGCGCTGCTGCCCTGGCTGCTGCTCGGCCTCGGCTCCTTCTCCAACCTGCTCCAGGGCGACGCCTCGAACCCGCTGATCGGCGGCCTGGGCCTGCTCACCTTCAACTCGATCTACATCTACGTCACCTTCCGCGCCTTCGACCGCGCCAAGCGCGAGGCGGTCTCCACCCGGATCGCGCTGGCGCTGATGGGCCTGCTGACCACCGCGCTGGCGCTCGGCTACGGCGGAAGCTGGCTGATGTTCTTCCCGCTGTTCGGCCTCGCCACCGGCGCCACCCTGCGCGGCCGGCTCCTCGGCCGGGTGGGGGTGCCGCTCGCGGCGTACGCGGCGGTGCTCGCCGGGGTCAGCGGCGACTGGTCGCAGGCGCCGAGCATCGGGTACGGCACCTTCCTGTCCTGCATGGTGACGGCCGCGATCCTGAGCCTGTCCGAGGCCGTACGACAGTTGCGCGCGGCGCGCGAGGAGCTGGCCCGGCAGGCGGTGGAGAAGGAGCGGCTGCGCTTCTCGCGCGACCTGCACGATCTGCTCGGGCACACGCTCTCGGTGATCGTGGTGAAGTCGGAGGCGGCCCGGCGCCTGGCCGGGCGGGACCTGGACGCGGCGCTCGCGCAGATCGGGGACATCGAGTCGGTCGGACGGCAGGCGCTGACCGAGATCCGCGAGGCGGTGACCGGTTACCGGGAGGGCAGCCTGGCCACCGAGCTGACCCGGGCCCGCTCGGCGCTGGCGGCGACGAGCGTGGAGCCGGTCGTACGGCAGTCGGGCGCGCCGCTCGCCCCGCAGACCGAGGCGCTGCTCGGCTGGGTGGTGCGCGAGGCGGTGACCAACGTGGTCCGGCACAGCGACGCGGGCCGCTGCGAGATCACGGTCGAGAGCGCCGCCGAGCGGGTCCGGCTCACCGTGACGGACGACGGCACGGGCACCCCGGTCCCCCGCCAGGCCGAGGGCATCGGCGGCACCGGTCTGAAGGGGCTGACCGAACGCCTCGCGGCGGCGGGCGGCACCCTCACGGCGGGCCCGGCGCCCCAGGGCGGCTTCACGGTGACGGCGGAACTGCCGGTGGAACCGGCGGACCCGTGCGCGGTGGCTTCACTGGCGGAGCGCTGAGCCCCCTCGCCACCGCACTGATCACCACTACGCTGACCCGGTGACGAACATCCGCGTACTGCTCGCCGAGGACCAGGGCATGATGCGCGGCGCCCTCGCGCTTCTGCTCGGCCTGGAGGACGACATCGAGGTGGTCGCGCAGGTCGGGACCGGGGACGCGATCGTCCCGGCCGCGCTGGAACACCGTCCGGACGTGGCCCTGCTCGACATCGAACTGCCCGGGATGAGCGGCCTCGACGCGGCGGCGGAGCTGCGGAAGCAGGTCCCCGGCTGCCGGGTGCTGATCCTGACCACCTTCGGCAGGCCCGGCTATCTGCGCCGGGCCATGGAGGCGGGCGCGGCGGGCTTCCTGGTGAAGGACGGCCCGGTGGAGGAGCTGGCGCAGGTGGTACGGCGGGTGCTGGCCGGGGAGACGGTGGTCGACCCGGCGCTGGCGGCGGCCGCGCTGAGCGCGGGACCGAATCCGCTGACGGCCCGCGAGCGCGAGGCGCTGCGGGCGGCGGTGGACGGGGCGACGGTGGCCGACATCGCCGTACGGCTCCATCTGTCCGAGTCGACGGTGCGCAACTATCTCTCCGCCGCCATCGGCAAGACCGGCACCCGCAACCGCGCGGAGGCGGTGCGGGAGGCACGGCAGCAGGGCTGGCTGTAGCCGGGGCGACGTCTGACTCCGGATCAGTAACCCATGGATCGGTCAAGGATTCATTAGAGGCCCGAAGCAACGGAATAGTTGCCCGTGCATACGACGTTGCTCCCGGTGATTCACTCACGCGGGAGGAACCTCACTCAATGCCCCACACGACCGATCGCCCCACCCCGAGGGCCGGCGGAGCCCTGGTCCCGGTGCTCGCCTTCGCGGGCATCGTGGTCGCGGTGATGCAGACCCTGCTCGTGCCGGTCATCAAGGACCTGCCGCAGCTGCTCGGCACCGAGCCGAGCAACGCCACCTGGGTACTGACCTCGACCCTGCTCTCCGGCGCCGTGGCCACCCCGATCATGGGCCGCCTCGGCGACCTCTACGGCAAGCGCCGGATGCTGGTCCTGAGCCTCGCCGTGATGGTGGCGGGCGCCCTGGTCAGCGCGCTGACCAGCCAGCTCATCGTCATGATCGTCGGCCGTACGCTCCAGGGCTTCGCCATGGGCGCGATCCCGCTCGGCATCGGCCTGATGCGGGACATGCTGCCGCGCGAGAAGCTCGGCTCGGCCATGGCCCTGATGAGCTCCTCGATCGGCGTCGGCGGCGGTCTCGCGCTGCCCGCCGCCGCCCTGGTGGCCCAGCACACCGACTGGCACGTCCTGTTCTACGGCGCGGCGGGCCTCGGCGTGCTCGCCATCGCCCTCACCCTGCTCGTCGTACCCGAGTCCCCGGCGCGTGCCGAGGGCTCCTTCGACCTGCTCGGCGCGCTCGGCCTGTCCGCGGGTCTGGTGCTGCTCCTGCTGCCGGTCACCAAGGGCAGCGACTGGGGCTGGGCGTCCGGCACCACGCTCGGCCTGTTCGGCGCGGCCGTCGCCGTCCTGCTGCTGTGGGGCGTGTACGAGCTGCGCACCGCGGCGCCGCTGGTCGACCTGCGCACCACCGCCCGCCGCGAGGTGCTGCTCACCAACCTCGCCTCGATCATGGTCGGCGTCAGCTTCTACGTCGTCTCCCTCGTCCTGCCCCAGCTGCTCCAGCTGCCCACCGCCACCGGGTACGGCCTCGGCCAGTCCATGGTGGTCGCGGGCCTGTGCGTGGCCCCGCTGGGCCTGACGATGATGTTCACCGCGCCGGTGTACGCCCGGCTGTCCGCGCGGTACGGCCCGCGGACGACCCTGCTCATCGGCCTGCTGGTCATCGCCGTCGGCTACGCGGGCGGCCTCGGCCTGATGCACGCCGCCTGGCAGACCATCATCACCTCGGTCGTCCTCGGCGCGGGCATCGGCCTCGCCTACTCCTCGCTGCCCGCGCTGATCGTGGGCGCGGTCCCGGCCTCGGAGACGGGTGCGGCCAACGGCCTCAACACGCTGATGCGGTCCATCGGCACCTCCGTCTCCAGCGCGGTCATCGGCATGGTGCTGGCCAACACGGCGCAGCCGATCGGCGGTGGCCTCGCGATCCCGACCATGCACGGCTTCCGGGTCTCCTTCCTGATCGCCACGGCCGCCGTCCTGGTGGGCATCACGCTCGCGTTCTTCCTGCCGCGCACCCCGCGCCCGGCCGAGCGGCACACGCAGCTGCGGGCCAGCAGCGAGGAGGACGCGAACCTGGAGCACGCCCGCGCGGTGCTGCGCGGCTTCACCGGCCGGGTGCTCGACGCCGGGGGCGCCCCGGTCGCGCGGGCCAAGGTCACCCTGATCGACCGCCGGGGCCGCCAGGCCGGGGCCACGCTCTCCGGCCCCGACGGCGGCTACGCCCTCGCGGTCCCGGCCGGGGGCGCCTATGTCCTGGCCGCCAGGGCCGACGGACACGGCCCGCTGGCCTCCTCGGCGACGCACACCGGGGACGAGCTGGCGGTGGAGCTGGACCTGCCACTTCCGGGAGAGACCGTCAGCGCCTGACCTCCCCTGTGAGATCCCCCGCACCGCACCCCCCGCCGGCCTCCGGCGGGGGGTGCGGCAGCATGGGGCGCCTGATCAGCCGTACGACCGGGAGGAACCCCATGTCCGCACCGAAGCCCGAGATCCTGGCCGCGTTCGAGGCGGCGAAGGGCTTCATGCCCGTGGACGAGGGGCTGGCGCTGTACGCGGCCGCCCTGGAGGCGGGGCGGCTCGGGCTGCCGCTCCTTGAGGTGGGCACGTACTGCGGGCGCTCGACGGTGCTGCTCGCGGACGCGGCCCGGCAGAGCGGCACGGTCGCGCTGACCGTCGACCACCACCGGGGCAGCGAGGAGCAGCAGCCGGGCTGGGACTACCACGACCCGGAGACGGTCGACCCCGAGGTGGGCCTGATGGACACGCTGCCCACCTTCCGCCGGACCCTGCACAGGGCCGGTCTGGAGGACCACGTGATCGCCCTGGTCGGCCGGTCCCCGCAGGTCGCCGCCCTGTGGGGGAAGCCGCTCGGCCTGGTCTTCGTGGACGGCGGCCACACCGACGAGCACGCGACCGCCGACTACGAGGGCTGGGCGCCGCATGTCGCCGAGGACGGGCTGCTCGTCGTGCACGACGTGTTCCCGGAGCCCGAGGACGAGTTCACCGGGCAGGCGCCGTACCGGGTGTATCTGCGGGCGCTGGAGTCCGGGGCGTTCACGGAGATCTCGGTGACCGGGTCGCTGCGGGTGCTGCGGCGCACGGGAGCCGGAATCTGACGTTCCGTCAGGTGGGCGGGGTCGGGAGCGGTCCGGCGTTTCGTTAGGGTGGCAGGCGTGTCGTACGCAGGCCCGGAATTCGAACCCCCTACACCCCGCCGCTCCCGGCGCCGTCCGCTGACGGTGACGCTGGCCGCGCTGGTGCCGGTGGCGCTGCTCGGCTGGGCGGCCTACGCGCACCTCGGCCGCCCGGGCGGGGACGCGCACGCGACGGGGACGGCGTCGCCGTCGGTCCCCGCGCCCGGCTTCGGCGACGGCAAGGACGCCTCGCCGTCCGCTTCCGCCCTGCCGCTCAAGGGCAAGGTGGTGGTCATCGACCCCGGGCACAACCCGGGCAACTTCCGGCACACCGCCGAGATCGCGCGCCAGGTGAACGTCGGCAACGGCCACAAGGAGTGCGACACCACGGGGACGGAGACCAACGCCGGTTACCCGGAGGCCAAGTTCACCCTCGACGTGTCCCACCGGGTGCGCGCGCTGCTGGAGAAGCAGGGCGCGACCGTGAAGTTCACCCACGACGAGGACGGCCCGGCCTGGGGACCGTGCGTGGACGAGCGGGCCGGGATCGGCAACAGGGCGCACGCGGACGCGGCGCTCTCCATCCACGCGGACGGCTCGGCGCCGGGCAACCGGGGCTTCCACGTCATCCTGCCCGGCACCGTGCACGCGGGCGGCGCGGACACCCGCCCCATCACCGGCCCCTCCCGCGACCTCGGCAAGCGGGTGGCCGCGGGCTACCGGCACGCGACCGGCGAGCCGTTCTCCAACTACCTGGGCGACGGCACCGGGTTGGTGACCAGGACGGACCTGGGCGGGCTCAACCTGTCCACGGTCCCCAAGGTGTTCATCGAGTGCGGCAACATGCGCGACGCCACCGACGCGGCCGAGCTGACCAGCGCCTCCTGGCGGCAGAAAGCCGCGCAAGGGATCTCTGAGGGAATCGTGAGTTTCCTGCGCGAGTCGTGACCGGCACGTGGAAGAGGCCGGACAGCCGGACAACGCGGACGGTACTGTCTACCGACGACGAGACGACCTACGAAGGACCTGAAGTGAATATCCGCTCCCTCACTAGAGGCGACGGCGTGGTGATCGGAGCAGCGGTGTTGCTGTTCATCGCGTCGTTCTTCGACAACTACGCGTACGACGGGCTGCCAGGCGACGTCGATCTGCCGAACCTCTGGGAGAACGGACCGGTTCTGCTGAGCGTCGTGCTGGCGGGCCTGATCGCGGCCGGGCTCGTCGTCGCGTCCCGCGCCCTGCCGCAGCCGCTCAAGGTCGCCGGTCTCGAACTCGGCTCCTTCGGCGTGGCGTTCGCGGTGTTCGCGGCGTGGAGCGGGCTGGGCAACCTCATCGACCCGGCCGGCGGCCTGGACAACATCGGCACCGCCTCCGAGCGGGGTCCGAGCGCGGGCACGGGTCTGATCCTCGCCTTCGTCGCGACGCTGATCATGGCGGCGGCCGCCGTCGCCACCCCGCTGGTCCCGGCCCTCCAGGGCTCGCTGATCCCGGCCCCCAAGCCGGTCACCCCGCAGCCCTACGGGGCGCAGCCGCCCGCGGGTTACGGCTACCCGGGCGCGCAGCCCCAGCAGCCGTACGCGGCGCAGCCGCCGCAGCAGCAGTACGCGCAGCAGCAGCCCGCGGCGGAGTTCTCGCCGTTCTGGTTCGCGGTGCCGATGACCCGGCCGCTGTTCTCGGAGGACGGCTCCCCGGCCCCGGTGGCCGAACTGGCTCCGGGTACCTGGTACCTGGCGGTCGAGCAGCGCGGCGCCGCACTGGTGGCGCAGACGCAGGACGGACGCCGGGGCGTCCTCCAGGACACGACGGGCATCCAGCGCGGCAGCTAACAGCCCCCGCACGCAAGGCCCCTCACCCCTCACGGGCGGGGGGCCTTCGTCATGTCCGGCTCCGGCGACGGGTGTTGAGCCGCTAGCCGTTGTTGAGGTCGGAGGTGGAGGGCACCTGGTCCTTGACCGGTGCGCCCGCGCTCTGGCCCGCGCCCTTCACCTGACTGATGATCTGGTCGAAGGAACTCGCCGCGTTGGTGTCGCCGTTGCGCAGTTTGGCCGGCAGGTCCTTGAGCGCGCTGATGCCCGCGGTGAGCGGGGCGAGCGCCTTGGCGAGGAGGGGATCGCCCTGGGCGTTCTTCTGGGCGGCCTTGAGCCGGTTGTAGGCGAAGGCCCCGGCGAGACCGGCCTTGACGAGGGCGACCTTGCGGCCGTCGGCGCCCTTCTTGAACGTGCCCGCCTTCCAGGGCTTCACGATCCACTGGTAGGTGGCCCCGGCGGCGAGCCCGGCGTTCGCCACGAAGCGGGTCTTGGCGAACTTCTGCTTCTCGGCGGACGTGCTGGGGCTGGGCGAGGACGCGCTGCTGGACTGCTTGCTGGAGTCGTCCCCGCCGCAGCCGGCGGTACCGGCCATCAACACGCAGGACACCATGAGCGCCACCAACAGGCGCCGTATCGGAACGGGCACGCGGTCCTCCGGACGTATCTCCCCGAGCGGCTGCTTCCATGGGCAGCCTCACCCGCCCCCGGTCCCTCCGCCAGCCGGGCGACGCCGTCCGGGGTCCGGGGCCGGGTCCGTGGGGCGGCCGGTTCGCGCCGGGCCCGGTTTCACGGGGCGCACAGCGGCAATCCGGAGTTCATGTCGAGATATCGCAGAGGCGGGAACGAGGCGGGAACGGTGATCGCCGTGATCGCCGACGTCATGGCCGGAATCATCGGCCTGTGGATTCTGATGTACCTGCTGGACGCCAACCGGGCCAACGACCTGGTGGAGTTCGTCCACGACGCGGCCGCCTGGCTCGCCGGGTGGTCCCACGACCTGTTCACCTTCGACGAGGCATGGGCGCGGGTGGTCTGCGGCTACGGCCTGGCCGCGGTGGTCTACCTCTTCGTGGGCCACGCGATCGCGGGGCGGCTGCACCGGCACTGAGGCCCTGCCGGGCGGCTCGTCGTACGTCGCCCGCGCGGGACGACCACCGCGCCGTGCGCACACTGTTCCCGCGCGGCAGCCGGGCGCGGGCCGTGAGGCCACTCACCCGGCAGTCGAGGAGTCCGGCCTCCCGACGGGCGCCGGACTCCCGCGGGGGCTCCACCGAAGGGGCGGCTTCCGGCGCGGAGTTCGGCTCCGGTGAGGAGGTCTTCGGCCGAGACCGGCGGATGCCTACTCGCAGCAGTCCGGGGTCAGTCCCATCGGGAGGCGTTCGCCGCCGAAGACGGCGCAGGTGGCGTCGTGGCCGCCGAGGGCGGCGACGGCGAGCAGCAGCGAACCGGCGGTCCAGGCGGTGAGTTCGCGGGGCCAGATCGCGTCGTCGTCGAAGACGTACCCGGTCCAGTACAGGCCGCTGTCCGCGTCCCGCAGGTGCTGGACGGACTGGAGGATCTCCAGGGCCCGGTCGGACTCGCCCGTCGCCCAGAGCGCGAGGGCGAGTTCGCAGGACTCGCCGCCGGTCACCCAGGGGTTGGGGACCACACAGCGCACCCCGAGGCCGGGGACGACGAAGCGGTCCCAGCCGGACTCGACGCGCTCCTTGGCCTCGGCGCCGGTGAGGGCGCCGCCGAGGACCGGGTAGTACCAGTCCATCGAGTAGCGGTCCTTGTCGAGGAACCGCTCGGGGTGGCGGCGGATCGCGTGACGCAGCGCGCCGACCGCCAACTCCCAGTCCGGCTGCGGCTCTTCACGCTGCTCGGCGATGGCGAGCGCACAGCGCAGGGCGTGGTGGATCGACGAGCTGCCGGTGAGCAGCGCGTCGCCGGTCGCCGCGCCGTCCGCGTCCACGCGCCAGCCGATCTGGCCGCCGGGCTGCTGGAGCCGGAGCACCCATTCGACCGCCGCGTAGACGACGGGCCACATCCGGTCCAGGAAGGTGTCGTCGCCGGTGGAGAGGTAGTGGTGCCAGACGCCGACGGCTATGTAGGCGACGAAGTTCGACTCCAGCGAGCGGTCGGTGACGTCGTCGTGGGCGCCGTCGGCGTAGGCGGCGTACCAGGAGCCGTCCTCGTTCTGGTGCCGCGCGAGCCACTCGTAGGCGCGCTCGGCGGCCTCGTGCTCGCCCGCCGCGTCGAGTGCCATGGCGGCCTCGGTGTGGTCCCACGGGTCGAGGTGGTGGCCGCGGAACCAGGGGATCGCGCCGTCCTCGCGCTGTACGGCGAGGACGCCGCGGACGGTCGCGGTGGCCTGCTCGGCGGTGAGCACCCCGGGCAGGACGAGGTGGTCGGTCCGGGGCGTGGTCACTCGGCGGCCGCCTCGGCGCGCGGCAGGTGCGGCTTGGTCGCGTACGCCACGAAGCTCTTGCCGATGAGCGGGTTCAGCGCCTGCTCGGCGACCCGCGTGGCCAGCGGCTTCTTCATGATGTCCCAGACGAGGAGCTTGTGGTACGCCTTGACCGGCAGCGCCTTGTCGTTGTCCACGCCGAAGGCGCACTTGAGCCACCAGTAGGGCGAGTGCAGCGCGTGCGCGTGGTGGGTGCCGTAGGGGCGCAGGCCCGCCTCGCGCATCTTGGCGAGGAGTTCGTCGGCCTTGTAGATGCGGATGTGGCCGCCCTCGACCTCGTGGTAGGCGTCGGAGAGGGCCCAGCAGACCTTCTCGGGGCCGTAGCGCGGGACGGTGACGGCGATGCGGCCGCCGGGCTTGAGCACGCGGACCATCTCGGCGAGCACGCCCTTGTCGTCGGGGATGTGCTCCATCACCTCGGAGATGATGACGACGTCGAAGGACTCGTCGGGGAAGGGCAGCGCGAGCGCGTCGCCCTCCATGGCCGTGGCGGTGGCGCCCGCGGGGGCCTCTCCGGCCTCCTTCATCGCGGCGAACCACTTGGCGACCTCGCGGATCTCCTCGCCGTTCTGGTCGAGGGCCACGACCTGCGCGCCGCGCCGGTAGCACTCGAAGGCGTGCCGGCCGGCCCCGCAGCCGAGGTCCAGGACACGGTCGCCCGGGGCGAGCGGGAACCGGGAGAAGTCGACGGTCAGCACGTGGCCCTGCTTTCGGAGGATGCGGAGGGTATGCCCGCGACGGGGGCGGGGGCGGCGGCCGGGAGCGCGGGTCCGCCCGCGGTGCGCGGGGCGGTGCGGACGGCCGTGCGCGGACCGGT
>NZ_WWIR01000152.1 GCF_009863025.1 Streptomyces sp. SID4985
CGGCGGGCGGGACGCTCGTCGGACGCCCAGCGGTCCACGGCCCGGCAGGCGGCGGAGGGTTCGTCCTCGGCGAGGACGGCGAGGAGTTCGTCGGCCCGCCGGTGGCCGCTGTCGGCCAGGGCCTCGGTCAGCTCGTCCAGGGCGCCGTGCCGGTGGGTGTGCAGCAGGGCCTGCGCGGCGGTGGCCACGGTGGCGTCCGGGGTGGCGGGCAGCGGGCGTTCGTCCTCGAACCAGCGGGTGAGGTGGGGCTGTACGGCCGTGGTGTCGGCGGCCAGCAGCCGGGCGGCCGCGTCGAGATACCGCTCGCCCTCTTCGGTGTCCCCGTCGGCGAGGACCAGCTCCCGCAGCAGCGCGAACCGCTCGGCGGCGGGCAGCGGCAGCGCGGCCCAGAAGGCGGGCCCGAGGTCGGTGGGCACCGGGCGCCGCCCGTGCCGCCAGGCGACGACCCGCTCGGCGAGATGGCGCAGCACCTCGCGGTACGGCGCCGCGTCGGGCACGTCGAGCAGGGTCCGGGAGAGCAGCCGGGCCGCCCACCAGGAAGTCGGGTCCGCGTCCAGGGCGTCGGCCAGCTCCCGCAGCCGGAAGGCGAGCAGCCGGGCCCCGCGCCTGCGGCCGAGCAGCAGCAGCGCCTGGACGACGGGGCCCGCGCGGTGGTGCGGTACGGCGACGGGGGCGGCCGCGCGCGGCCGGTGCACCAGCACGTCGAGGGCCGCCTCCAGGTCGAGGTGGCTGCCCTGGAGCCAGTCGGACAGCTCGGTGTGCGCGAAGCGGTAGCCGGTGCCGGTGGGCACCAGGAGCCCTTCGACCAGGACGGCGGAGGCCCAGCCGGAGCCGCCGCCGAGCCGGGCGGGGGCGGGACCGGGCGGGAACAGCGCCTCGAACGTCTTCCGGTCGAGCGCGCCCGTCCCACTCCCGAGAGCGCGCCGCGCGGCCTCGTGCACCTGCCCGGCGACCCGGGTCGCGAGCCGTCGTACGGCCGTGCCGCCGGGGCCGTCCCCGGGCCGTACGGCCGTACCGTCCGGGCCGTCCCCGGCGGTGAGGCGGACCGCGACGCGCAGGCACATCAGGTCGAGGTGGGCGGCGAGGACCTCGTGCCGGTCCACGGGTCCAGGGGTCTGCGCACCGGGCAGGGCGGCCCGTACCTCGGAGAGCAGGCGCAGGGCGAGCGGATGCCGGGCGTCGCGCCCGTCGAGGGCGCCCTCCGGGACGCCGTGCCGGGCACGGGCGAGGCGGGCCTCCCGCGAGGTGAACCCGGCGAGCCGCACGCACGGCGCCGGACCGCCCGCCGGGGCACCCCGCCCCCAGTGCTCCGCGTACTCCTCCCAGAACTCCTCCCGGCAGCCGATCACCAGCCGTGCCCCGCTCTCGCGCAGCCAGGCCACCGTGTTCCGGGTCCACTCGGGCAGCCGCCCGGCCAACGCGGCCGGCATCTCCTCGGGGTCGTCGAGCAGGAGCAGCAGCGGGCGTCCGGCCCCGGCGGCGACGCGGGCCACCCGGCCGGGGTCGAGATCGCCGGGCTCGCCCTCGCGGACGGCCACACCGGCGCGCCGCAGGGCCCGGTGCGCCGCGTCGGCCAGGGAGTCGTCACCGCCGCGCAGATCGGCGCCGCGCAGCCAGAGGGCGGGCGCGGGTGTCGCGTCCCGGTGGCGGCGTACGGCGAGGGCGGCGAGCTGGGTCGTACGGCCGCTGCCGGGCGCCCCGGTGAGCGCGAGCACCGGGTGGGGCCCTTCGGTGAAGTCGGCCAACTCCCTTGTCGCGACGGCCCGTTCCACCGGCTCCACGTCCTCGGCGAGCGGTGGCCCGTCGACGGTGAGAACGGCGCCGGTGAGTTCGAGGACGGCGGCGGGGTTGAGGTCGGCGCCGTAGGCGGGGACGGTGGCCGCGTTACGGGCGAGGAGGGCGGTGAGGGCGCTGTCGGCGGCCGTCGGGCGCACCGGGACCGCGAAGCCCCGGTCGGCGCGCTCGGAGCTCAGGGCCGTGCCGAGGACGCCGAGGACCGCGCCGGTGCGGGCATCGAGGACGGGGCCGCCGGTCGCGCCGCCGCCGGGGCGCAGGGCGTCGCGGCCCGCCGTGCCGATCGCCAGTTCCAGGGCGTCGAGGCGGCGCCGTCCGTCGCGGGCGGCGTAGGTGACCGGGGTGGTGGTGAGCACCCGGGCCTCGCGCCAGCAGCCCGCCGGGAGCCGGACGTACGTACCCGCGTCGGTCCGGTCCCGCACGGTCAGCGGCAGCGGCCGGACCTCCAGCCCCTCGGTGCGCACGAGCGCGAGGCCCAGCGCGGGCAGCGGGACGACGGCGTCGGGCCCGGCGGTGGCCGTACGGCCGTTGGGCGCGCACAGGACGAGCCGGGTGAGGCCGTCGACGGCCTCGTGACTGGTGAGGAGGGTGCCGTGGTGGTCGGCGAGGAAGCCGACGCCACGGGGGCGGCCGTCGGGGTCGTCGATCCGGACGAGCTGGTCCATCGCCCTGCCTCCCGCCCGTGTGCCCGCGCCCTTTCCCTCGACGGTAGGGGCGCGATGATCACCGGAGAAGGCCACGAGACGAAAGCGCCCCCTTAAGCTCCCCCCATTCACTCCGAGCGCCTGCCCGGACGGGTGAATGCAGGGGTCCGAATGGACAGACCCTAGGGGGTGGGGGAACCCAGGGGGGACCGTGGAGCGGCGGGTGTGGCACGTACCCCGTGGCCGCCGCTCCACGGGCACACACCCGGGAGTTCCCTCAGCGGTCTTCGGTCAGCCGAAGACGGCGAGGCTCTTCGCCTTGCCCTTGTACGCCTCGACCAGCGCGAGGAAGGTGCCCTCGGGGTCGAACACGGCGACGGGACCGGCGCCCGCGTACACGTCGGGCATCTCCAGGCGCACGCCGTTGCGCAGCAGCCGGGCGCGCTTGGCGTCGACGTTCCAGCGCGGGAAGGCGGCCGTGGCGGCCTCGGCGACCGGCATCATGGTCAGCTCGGCCTGGAGCTGGTCGAGCGTCCTCGCGGAGTCGATCTTGTACGGCCCGACGCGCGTGCGGCGCAGCGCGGTCAGATGGCCGCCGACGCCCAGGTCGGCGCCCAGATCGCGGGCGAGGGCGCGGATGTAGGTGCCGGAGGAGCAGACCACGGAGACGACCAGGTCGAGCACGGGGGTGCCGTCCTCGGCGACCGCGTCGCGCACGTCGTAGACCGCGAAGGACGAGACGGTCACCGGGCGGGCCGGGATCTCGAACTCCTCGCCCTCACGGGCACGCTTGTACGACCGTACGCCGTCGATCTTGATGGCGCTGACCTTGGACGGCACCTGCATGATCTCGCCGGTCAGCTTGGCGACGCCCGCGTCGATGGCGTCCCGGGTCACCTGGGAGGCGTCGGCGGAAGAGGTGATCTCCCCCTCGGCGTCGTCGGTGACGGTGTTCTGGCCCAGGCGGATGGTGCCCAGGTACTCCTTCTCGGTGAGGGCGAGATGCCCGAGGAGCTTGGTCGCGCGCTCCACACCGAGGACGAGGACACCGGTGGCCATCGGGTCGAGGGTGCCGGCGTGGCCGATGCGGCGGGTCCGGGCGATCCCGCGCATCTTGGCGACCACGTCGTGCGAGGTGAAGCCCGACGGCTTGTCCACGATGACAAGGCCGTCGGGCGGGGTGGGCTTGCTGCTCATTCGGCGGTGTCGTCCGTCTCGTCGTCGGACTCCGGCTTGCGGTACGGGTCCGCGCCACCGGCGTACGCGGCGCCCGCGGACGCCTCGCGCACCTGGGCGTCGGACTGCCGGGCCCGGTCGAGGAGGTCCTCGATGTTGCGGGCCGTGTCCGGCAGGGCGTCCGCGACGAAGGTCAGGGTCGGCGTGAACTTGATGCCGGCCGCGCGGCCGACCTCGGAGCGCAGGACGCCCTTGGCGCTCTCCAGACCGGCGGCCGCGGCCGCCCGCTCCTCGTCGTCGCCGTAGACCGTGTAGAAGACGGTCGCCTCCCGCAGGTCACCCGTGACCCGGGTGTCCGTGATGGTGACGTGCGAGCCGAGCCGGGGGTCCTTGATCCCGCGCTGCAGCTTCTGCGCCACCACCTCCCGGATGAGGTCCGCCAGCCTTTTCGCCCGAGCGTTGTCGGCCACTGGTCCGTCTCCCGTTCTTTCTTCTTCTAACGTTCTGTGGTCAGTCGTCGTCGCCGTGGAACTTGCGTCGTACGGACAGCAGCTCCACTTCGGGGCGGGCGGCGACCAGGCGCTCGCACCGGTCCAGTACGTCGGTGAGGTGCGCCGCGTCGCCGGACACCGCCGCGAGGCCGATCAGGGCCCGGCGGTGGAGGTCCATGTGGTCCACCTCGGCCGCGCTCACCGCGTACTTCCGCTGGAGTTCGGCGACGATCGGGCGGACGACGGAGCGCTTCTCCTTCAGCGAGTGGACGTCGCCGAGGAGCAGGTCGAAGGACAGAGTCCCCACGTACATGTGCAGCCGGTTCACCCGCCGGTCCGGGATCGGTGGCCCGGGGTCCTTGTGGACGGGGCTTTAAGAACCGTACCGCGTACCAGCCGGTGGCTCGACAGGGTTTACGGCCCTGTGGGCTGCGGCCCTGTCCCGGGGGCTCCGCCCCCGGACCCCCGTTTGCCCACCCGAACCCGCCCGTCTCGGTGGGTTGAAAAGTTGGACTCTCAACCAACCGAGTCGAGCGGGTGGGTGGGCAAGCGGGGGGTCTGGGGGCGGAGCCCTCAGGAACGCCGCGCTGGCCGACGGAACCCGGAAGTCCCGTCGGCCAGCGGCAGCCAACCGCGGTTACACCCGCGGCTTCTCGCGCATCTCGTACGTCGCGATGACGTCGTCGACCTTGATGTCGTTGAAGTTTCCGAGGTTGATACCACCCTCGAAGCCCTCGCGGATCTCGGTGACGTCGTCCTTGAAGCGACGCAGACCGGAGATGGTGAGGCTCTCCGCGACGACCTTGCCGTCGCGGATGAGGCGCGCCTTGGTGTTGCGCTTGACCTCGCCCGACCGGACCAGGACACCGGCGATGTTGCCCAGCTTGGACGACTTGAAGACCTCGCGGATCTCCGCCGTGCCGAGCTCGACCTCCTCGTACTCCGGCTTGAGCATGCCCTTGAGGGCCGCCTCGATCTCCTCGATCGCCTGGTAGATGACCGAGTAGTACCGGACGTCGACACCCTCGCGCTCGGCCATCTGCGCCGCGCGGCCGGCCGCACGGACGTTGAAGCCGATGACGATGGCGTCGGAGCCCATGGCCAGGTCGATGTCCGACTCCGTGACCGCACCGACACCACGGTGCAGGACGCGGATGTCGACCTCTTCGCCGACGTCCAGCTGGAGCAGCGAGGACTCGAGAGCCTCGACCGAACCGGAAGCGTCACCCTTGATGATCAGGTTCAGCTGCTGGACCTCGCCGGCCTTGAGCACCTTGTCCAGGTCCTCGAGGGAGACACGGCGCGTGCGCTTGGCGAAGGCCGCGTTGCGCTCACGGGCGGCACGCTTCTCCGCGATCTGACGGGCCGTACGGTCCTCGTCCACCACGATGAAGTTGTCACCGGCACCCGGGACGTTGGTCAGGCCCAGGACCTGGACCGGCGTCGACGGACCGGCCTCGGCCACGTTGTTGCCGTTGTCGTCGAGCATGGCGCGCACTCGGCCGTAGGCGTCGCCCACGACCATCGTGTCGCCGACCCGCAGCGTGCCTCGCTGGACGAGGACCGTCGCCACGGCACCGCGGCCGCGGTCGAGGCGGGACTCGATCGAGATGCCCTGCGCGTCCTGGTGCGGGTTGGCACGCAGGTCGAGCGAGGCGTCGGCGGTCAGGATGACCGCTTCCAGCAGGCTGTCGATGTGCAGACCCTGCTTGGCGGAGATGTCGACGAACATGGTGTCGCCGCCGTACTCCTCGGCCACCAGGCCGTACTCGGTCAGCTGACCGCGCACCTTGGTCGGGTCGGCGCCCTCGACGTCGATCTTGTTGACCGCGACCACGATCGGCACACCGGCCGCCTTGGCGTGGTTCAGGGCCTCGACCGTCTGCGGCATGACACCGTCGTTGGCCGCCACCACGAGGATCGCGATGTCGGTCGACTTCGCACCACGGGCACGCATGGCGGTGAACGCCTCGTGACCCGGGGTGTCGATGAAGGTGATCTTGCGCTCTTGGTCGTTGACCTCGGTCGCGACCTGGTAGGCACCGATGTGCTGGGTGATGCCACCGGCCTCGCCCGCGATGACGTTCGTCTTGCGGATGGCGTCGAGCAGGCGGGTCTTACCGTGGTCGACGTGGCCCATGACGGTCACGACCGGCGGACGGACGACCAGGTCGTCCTCGGTGCCCTCGTCCTCACCGAACTCCAGGTCGAAGGACTCGAGCAGCTCGCGGTCCTCCTCCTCGGGGCTGACGATCTGAATCGTGTAGTTCATCTCGTCGGCGAGGAGCTGCAGCGTCTCGTCGGAGACGGACTGCGTGGCAGTGACCATCTCGCCGAGGTTCATCATGACCGCGACGAGCGACGCCGGGTTGGCGTTGATCTTCTCGGCGAAGTCGGTGAGCGACGCGCCGCGGGACAGGCGGATCGCCTGGCCGTTGCCGCGCGGCAGCATCACGCCGCCGACGCTCGGGGCCTGCATGGCCTCGTACTCCTGGCGCCTCTGCCGCTTCGACTTGCGACCACGACGCGCGGGACCACCGGGACGGCCGAAGGCGCCCTGCGTGCCACCACGGCCACCGGGACCACCGGGACGGCCACCGAAGCCGGGACGGCCACCGCCGCCACCGAAGCCGCCGCCACCACCCGGACCGCCGGGACGACCGGCGAAGCCGCCGCCGCCACCGGGACGACCGGCACCGCCGCCACCCGGACCGCCGGGACGACCGGCGAAGCCGCC
>NZ_WWIR01000019.1 GCF_009863025.1 Streptomyces sp. SID4985
GAGCGCGGCCCGCTCGCTCTCCGGGCGGGCCCGGGGCGGCGCCAGCTTCAGCACCGCCGGGGTGCCGTCCGCGCGCCGGACCAACAGCACCAGACTGCTGCGGCCGCCGGGCACCTGGACCCGCTCCACGGTCAGCCCCCGCCGGGCCACGGCCCGTTCGGCGGCCAGGGGCAGCTCCGCCAGCCAGTCGTCGCCGGGCGGTGCCGTCTCCCCGGTCGCCCGCACCAGGCGCTGCGGCGGTTCGAAAGCCATGCGCGAGTGGTTCCCTTCCTCCTGGGTCTGCTCTGCAGGCGCCGCCGTACGGGCCCGCGCGCGGGTCACGCCGACGGGGACGCCGAGCCCGTCGCAGCCGTGCGGCC
>NZ_WWIR01000153.1 GCF_009863025.1 Streptomyces sp. SID4985
TGGCAGCGATGTCACCGTGGGTTCAAATCCCACCGCCTCCGCCGAGGTTTTAGAAGCGAGTCAGAAGGGGTGCCCCTCACCGAGGGGCACCCTTTTCGTTTGCCGTCGCCGGGCGGGACGGTACGGCGCCGGTGATTCTGGGGTTCGCGCTGATGCTGACGGCGGGCTCCGTGCCGGTGCTGACCGTCGCGCAGCGCGGGCGTTTCCGCCGTCTGCTCGGGATCGACATCCCCCGTCCGGGATGGCGGCGGCCGTGGCGCCAACTCGGGTACCACTGCCTTGCCGGGACGCTCTTCGGCAGCCTTGAAGTCCTGGTGCTGGGGCTGCTGTTGGCCTCCGTGGCCGCGTCGCTGACCTGGGCGTGGGTGTACGCGCTGCCCTGGGAGTGGCGGGTCGAGCACCTCGGCTACTCCGTACAGGCGGTGTACGTCTCCGTGGCGGGGCTGCTCGTCCTGGCCGCCGTGCCGGGCGCCGCCGCCGCTCTCGTACGCCTGGAGAGCCAGGTGGTGCCCGCGCTGCTCGGTCGCAGCCGGGAGGAGGACCTGGCGCGGCGGGTCGAGGACCTCACCGCGAGCCGGGCAGGTGCGGTGGACGCCGCGGACGCGGAACGGCGGCGTATCGAACGGGACTTGCACGACGGAGCCCAGCAGCGCCTGGTGTCCCTGGCTCTGAACCTGGGGATCGCCAGGGCCACGCTGACCGAACTGCCGCCCGAGGTACGGGAGGTGATCGACGCGGCGCACCGGGAGGCGAAGGAGGCGATCGAGGAACTGAGCAGCCTCGTACGCGGACTGCACCCGGCCGTCCTGGACGAACTCGGCCTGGACGCCGCCCTGTCGGGACTCGCGGCACGCGCCCCACTGCCCGTACGGCTCCGCGTGGATCTGCCCCGGCGACTGCCCCCGGCGGTCGAGACGGTCTCGTACTTCGTCGTCTCCGAGGCGCTGACGAACATCGCCAAGCACGCCCGCGAGGCGACCCGGGCGGAGGTGACGGTGACCCGACTGGGCGGAATACTCCGGCTGGTGATCTCCGACGACGGTCCGGGCGGCGCCGATCCCGCCCAGGGGAGCGGCCTCACCGGGCTCACCCAGCGCGTGCGGTCGGTGGACGGGACGTTCCGGATGAGCAGCCCCGTGGGGGGACCGACCATGATGAACGTGGAGCTGCCGTGCCCGAGTTGAGACGCGCCGTGATCGCCGAGGACTCCGTGCTGCTGCGGATCGGGCTGGTCAAGGTGGTGGAGATGGCCGGTTTCGAGGTGGCCGCCGAAGTGGGCGACGCGGAAGGCTTGTTGGCCGCGGTGGAGGAGCACGCACCCGCCCTCGCGCTGGTGGACGTCCGTATGCCGCCCGGCTTCGCCGACGAGGGCGTACGCGCCGCCCTGTCGATCCGCCGGACCCACCCCTCGACCGCTGTGCTGCTCCTCTCCCAGTACGTCGAGGAGCGCTACGCCGCCGATCTGCTGGGCGCCCACACCAGCGGAGTCGGTTATCTCCTCAAGCAACGCGTCGCGGACGTGGAGGATTTCATCGAGGCGCTGCGGCGCGTGGCGGACGGTGGTACCGCTCTCGATCCCCAGGTCGTCGCCCAACTCCTCGTCCGCCGCCGGAGCGACCCGCTGGACCGGCTGACGGCCCGCGAGCGCGACGTCCTCGCCCTGATGGCCGAGGGCCGCTCCAACGCGGGGATCGCCGCCCAACTCGTCGTCAGCGAGAGCGCGGTGGCCAAGCACATCAACAACATCCTCGCCAAGCTGGACCTTCCCAGGGCGGACGCGGATCACCGGAGGGTGCTGGCGGTGCTGCGGTTCCTGGGGGTGGGGGCGTGACACTGCGACGCCGGACAACCCGCGGCGCCGGGCGCACCGGCGTTATCCTTCCTGCCATGCGTATCCCGTCGTGCCGCAGCTGGTGGCGCTCCTCGTAGGAGCGGCCGCCTCTCGCGCATGACCACACGGAAGGGCCGTTCGGACGGACGGCCCTTTTCCTGTGCTCCCGGACCCGGGTGCGTGCCGTCCCGACGGCACCACTGACGACCAGGAGACCCCGTGAGCAGAGACACTGTGGACACCATCACGCGCAGCACCCCGCTCGAAGAGCGGATCACCCAGGACCCGGGGCGGTTCCGGATTCTCACCGGCGACCGCCCCACCGGCCGGCTGCACCTCGGGCACTACTTCGGCACCCTGCACAACCGGGTGCGGCTCCAGGACCTCGGTGTCGAGACGTTCGTGATCATCGCGGACTACCAGGTGCTGACCGACCGGGACGTGGCGGACGATCTCACCGGGCATGTCGAGGAGCTGGTTCTCGACCATCTCGCCGTGGGTGTGGACCCGGCGCGGAGCACGATCTTCACGCACAGTGCGGTTCCGGCGCTCAACCAGCTGCTGCTGCCCTTCCTCAGCCTGGTCTCCGTGGCCGAGCTGGGCCGGAATCCCACGGTCAAGGACGAGATCGCGCACTCGCGGCAGGCCGCCGTGAGCGGGCTGATGTTCACGTACCCCGTCCACCAGGCGGCCGACATCCTGTTCTGCAAGGCCAACCTGGTGCCGGTCGGCCGGGACCAGCTGCCGCATCTGGAGCTGACCCGGACCGTCGCGCGCCGCTTCAACGAGCGGTACGGCGACGGCACCGGGATCTTCCCCGAGCCCGAGGCGCTCCTCTCCCGCGCGCCCGTGCTGCTCGGCACGGACGGCACCAAGATGAGCAAGAGCCGGGGCAACGCCATCGCGCTCGCCGCGAGCCCGGACGACACCGCCCGGCTGATCAGGGGCGCGAAGACGGACGCCGAGCGGCACATCCACTACGACCCTCAGGGGCGCCCCGAGGTCGCCTCGCTGCTTCTGCTGGCGGCGCTGTGCCAGGGCCGTACGCCCGAGCAGATCGCCGGTGAGATCGGCTCGCTGGGGGCCGCAGCGCTGAAGAGGGTGGTGACCGAGTCGGTCAACGAGTACCTCGCACCGATCCGCGCTCGCCGCGCCGAGTACGCGCGCGACCGCGCGCTGCTCCGCCGCGTTCTGCGCGAGGGCAACGAGCGGGCCCGGGATGTCGCCGACACCACCCTCGCGGAGGTGCGCACCGCCATGAACAGCGATTACTGAAGCGAGCCCCAGAAGAAAGCGCGCCTACGAAGGAGAGGGTCAGGCGTCCTGGGGGTACCAGCGCAGCTCCACCGTGTTGCCGTCCGGGTCCTGGACGTAGACGGAGGTGGCCGTGCCCCGGGCGCCGTCCCGCTGGACCGGGCCCTCCAGGACGTTGACCTGGGCGGACTCCAGGAACTCGTCCCAGTCCAGCGGGTCCACCGTGAGACAGATGTGGTCCACGTTGGACTCGCCCCGGGGCTTGCCGACCACGTCGATGATCGTCTCGGGTGCGACCCGGACGGAGGGGAACGGCGCCTTTCCCGCCCGCCACGCGTCCACGTTCACCGGCTCCAGACCGAGAAACCCGGTGTAGAAGCCGAGGGAGCGTTCGACGTCGGCGACGTTGAGGACGAGGTGGTCGAAGGCCTTGACGTGCAGCTCAGGCATGTTTTCCCTCCAGAGGAAGACCGTGTGGACGTGTGTTCCACGATCCGCCGGGGCGGGGTGACCATCAAGCGCGGATCGGTCTACGGTCGTTGAGCCTGGCTCAACGAACGGGGGACCTCGTGCTGGAACGGATCGAGCTGGAAGCCTTCCTGGCGCTCGCGGAGGAGCTGCACTTCGGCCGCACCGCCGAGCGGCTCGGGGTGTCGACCGGGCGGGTCAGCCAGGTGATCAGGAAGGTGGAGCGGCGGGTCGGCGGCCCGCTGTTCGAGCGGACCAGCCGAAGCGTGCGGCTCACCCCGGCCGGGCGGCGGCTGGCCGACGACCTCGCCCCGCTCGCCGCCGCGATGGCCGAGGCGCTGCGCAGGGCCGCCGACGCCAGTCGCGGGATCACCGGGGAGCTCCGGGTCGCCTTCCTCGGCGAGTGGACGGCCCCCGCGCTGCTCAAGGCGGTCACGCTGTTCGGGGAGCGGCACCCGGAGTGCCGGGTGACCGTACGGGAGGCCCAGCTGTCCGACTCCCGCGCTAGCCTGCTCGACGGCTCGGTGGACGTGCTCGTCGCCGCGTACCCCTTCGACGGCATGGCCTGCGGGCCCGCCCTGCTCACGGAGCGGCGGATGCTCGCCGTCGCCGCCGGGCATCCGCTCGCGCGGGAGGAGTCGGTGTCCCTCGAAGTCCTCGCCGAACACCCCGTGGTGCAGTACCCCGAGATCACCTCCGCCGGCTTCAAGCGGGACCGCACGCCGGAGCGGACGCCCTCGGGCCGCCCGGTGCCGAAGGGCCCCGAGGGCCGCACCTTCTCCGAGATGCTGACGCTGGTCGCGATGGGCCGGGGCGTCCTCCCCGTGGGCGAGCACGCCCGGCGCTACTACCCGCGCCCGGACCTCGCGTACGTCCCCCTCCACGACGCCCCGCCGATCCGGCGCGGGCCGGTGTGGCGGGCGGACAACACCACTGAGCGGGTGCGGGAGTTCGTACGGGCGGCGGTGGACGCGGGGCGGGGCCAGGGGGTGTGACCCGCCTCCGCCCGGCTGAGGGTGCCCGCTTCGCCTCCGCCCGGCTCAGGGCCCCCGCCCCGCCACCCGCGCCGCCGACGCGATCGTCGCGCGCGCCTCCGGCTCCGGCAGCCCCGTGGCCAGGGCCGCTT
>NZ_WWIR01000154.1 GCF_009863025.1 Streptomyces sp. SID4985
GGGGTGCGATGGGGGTGGGGCGGGTAGAAACCGCCACCGAGACGTGGACGGTCTGTGTCAACGGGCCGTACCGTCCGGCCCGTTGAACGCGCGGGCCGGACGGTACGGCGGCTGAACCCGAGGTAGGTCAGAAGAGGCTCTCCCCCTTTTCCGTCTTCTCGAACTCCAGGAGCCGCTGCTTGCGGGCCAGGCCGCCGCCGTAGCCGGTGAGGCTGCCGGTGGAGCCGATGACGCGGTGGCAGGGGACGATGATGCCGATGGGGTTGCGGCCGTTGGCGAGGCCGACGGCGCGGGAGGCGGTGGGGTTGCCCAGGGCGGTGGCGAGCTGGCCGTAGCTGCGGGTCTCGCCGTAGGGGATGAGGGTGAGCTGTTCCCAGACGCGCTGCTGGAACGGGGTGCCGGCGAGGTTCAGGCGGAGGGTGAATTCGGTCAGGTCGCCCGCGAAGTAGGCCGACAGCTGCTCGCGGGCCTCGGCGAAGGCGCTCAGGGTGTCGTCGCGCGGGCCGAAGGTCTCCTCGGCGGGGCGGTGGCGCTGGCCCTCCATGTAGAGGCCGCACAGCGTGTCGTCGGCGTCCGCGACGAGGGTGAGGGGACCGTAGGGGCTGTCGGTGACGGTGTGGTGCTTGCTGGCACTCATGGCAACTTCCTCAGTTCGGAAGGACGTTGATCGGGTGGCTGTCGGTCGCCCACAGGTACTGCACGGCGTACGCCCGCCAGGGCCGCCAGGCCTCGGCGCGGCCGGTGAGCGCGGCCGGGGTGGCGGGGAGGCCGAGGCGCTCGGCGGCGCGTCGTACCCCCAGGTCGGTGACGGGGAAGGCATCGGGATCGCCCAGGGCCCGCATGGCGATGACGTCGGCGGTCCAGGGCCCGAAGCCGGGCAGGTCGAGCAGGCGGGCGCGGGTCTCGGCCCGGTCGGACTCGGCGCCGAGCCGCAGCGTGCCGTCCGCGAGCCTCTCGACCAGGGTCATGAGGGTGGTGCGTCGGGTGCGCGGCATCGCCAGGGTCTCCGGGTCCACCGCGGCCAGCGCCTCCGGGCTCGGGAAGAGATGGGTGAGGCCGCCCTCGGGGTCGTCCAGCGGCTTGCCGTGCGCGGTGACCAGGCGGCCCGCATGGGTGCGGGCGGCGGCCGTGGACACCTGCTGCCCGAGCACCGCCCGTACGGCGAACTCGGCCTCGTCCACCGTGCGCGGCACCCGCCGCCCCGGCGCGCGGTCCACCAGCGGGGCCAGCGACGGATCGGCGCGCAGCCGCTCGTCCACGGCGGCCGGGTCGGCGTCCAGGTCGAGCAGGGCGCGGCAGCGGCTGATCGCCACGGTGAGGTCGCGCGGGTCGCTCAGGGTCAGACGGCAGGCTATGTGCCCGGCCGCCGGGGAGAGCGCCACGATCCCGTGCCCGTACGGCAGCGAGAGCGTGCGCCGGTACGCGCCGTCCCGCCACTCCTCCACGCCGGGTACGGCGGTGGCGGCCAGGTGTCCGAAGAGGTTGCTCGGTTCCAGGGGGGCGCGGTACGGCAGCCGTAGGGAGATCGTGCCCGGGGTGGCGGCCGGACCGGCGGCCGGTACGCGGGCGCGCAGCTCGGTCGGGGTGAGGGCGTAGACCTCGCGGACGGTGTCGTTGAAGGTGCGCAGGGAGGCGAAGCCCGACGCGAAGGCGATCTCCGCCATGGGCATCGCGGTCGTCTCGATCAGCAGCCGGGCGGTCTGCGCGCGCTGGGCGCGGGCCAGGGCGAGCGGTCCGGCGCCCAGCTCGGCGAGGAGCTGGCGCTCGATCTGCCGGGCGGAGTAGCCGAGCCGGGAGGCGAGTCCGGGGACGCCCTCGCGGTCCACGACCCCGTCGGCGATGAGCCGCATGGCGCGGGCCACCAGGTCGGCACGCTGGTTCCACTCCGGCGAGCCGGGGCTCGCGTCGGGGCGGCAGCGCTTGCAGGCCCGGAACCCCGCCCGCTGACAGGCGGCGGCGCTCGGGTAGAAGGTCATGTTCCGCGGCTTGGGCGGGACGACCGGGCAGCTCGGCCGGCAGTAGATGCCGGTGGTGAGCACCGCCGTGAAGAACCACCCGTCGAACCGGGCGTCCTTCGACTGCACGGCGTGCACGCAGTGCTCCCGGTCCAGGTGTGCCGCCGAGGCCGCCCCCGTCCCCACCCCGGTCCCTGCCCCTGTCGTCCCGCTCGTCACTGTCCGCATGAGTACAAGGATGGCCACCGGGAGGGCGGGACGCTGGCGAGAATCCGACATGTACCTGGGGGTGACCAGGGACCGGCTCAGCCCCAGGTCGCACAGACGCGCGCCCGGATCAGACCGCCGTGCGATATCCGCCGACCCACTCCGAGGTCGTCCGCAGCCCCCCGAACGTGTAGAAGTGCACCTTCACCACGCCGTGCCGCTCCGGGTCGTACCGCAGCGCCAGCTCGTCCAGGAAGCGGTCCGGGCCCGCCGTGCCCATGAGGTTGGTCAGCGAGAAGCCGTACTTGCGGGCGACGGAGGCGCTGGTGGCGACGCCGAAGCGGGACGCGTAGCCGAGCAGTCTGCGCACTCCGGCCGGGCCGGGGACGCCGACGCGCACGGGCAGTCGTATCCCGCGCGCCCGGACCGCCTCCAGCCAGGTCAGCACCGGGTCCACGGCGAAGCCGAACTGGGTGATCACCTCGCCGCCGAACCCCTCGGCGCCGAGCGCGGCCGCCTTGTCGGTGAGCGCGGACCACAGGACGGGACCGGTGAGGTCCGGGTGGCCCTCCGGGTAGCCGCTGATGCCGATGTGCCGTACGCCGTGGCGCTGGAGCAGTCCGGTGCGGATGACGGAGAGCGCGTCCTCGTACGGGCCCTCGGGGCGGGCGGGGTCGCCGCCGACCACGAAGACGTGCTCGCCGGTGCCGTCGGCGGCGAGTCCGGCGAGGAACTCCTCCAGGTGCGCGCGGGACGGCAGCCTGCGGGCGGAGATGTGCGGTACGGGGACGAAACCGAGCCGCTTGACCGCGCGGGCGGCGGCCAGCCGGGTACCTGGGTCCTCGCCCGCGAGGTAGGTGACGTTGATCCGGGTGCCCGGGGGTATGCCGGGGGCGGCCTCCTCCAGGCGGGACACGTCCTTGCCGGTCATCTCCAGTGAGAAGCCGTCCAGCAGCACGGCACCCGCGCCCCCGGCTTCCGTCGCACGGGCGGCCGGGGCGGAGGGGACGGGGTTCATCGTGCTCCTTGTGCGCGTGCGCGGGACTGTGGTTCGGCGGCCCAGGGGATCGGCGGTTCGACGGATCGGCCTCGGCCGATGATGCCACGGGCCCGCACGGGCGCATAAAGCGGGGAAAGGGCGGGGAATTCGCCCGCCCACCCGGGAACGACACAACGGACGTAACGGTTCCGCGCGGCCCCCCGCTGACACCCGTCGGCTTCCGCCAGGTCCGCGCGTGATCGCTTGGAGTAAATCCACAAATATTCCGGATGTCGTTTCTCGTGGCGTTGTCATTCGTTACGTCAGGCATGACGGATCTGTTGCGTGCGTGGGAAGAGTCGCGGGGCCTGTGCCGACGGGCGATACCGGCGGCGGACGTCATATCCGCGCACGGCGATGGGCGACCTCACCCACGACAGCATCGGCCTCAGACCGTCCGCGCGGCATCCCGCGCGTCGCACCACCCGCAGGAGCCCAGCCCGTGCCCTCCGCCGGACTCGTCACCCGTCGCCTCGCGCAGCTGTCCGCGGTGTCGGCGCTCTTCGCGCTCTTCACGGCGCAGCTGATCGGCGCGCTGCTGCCGGTCGTCCCGCTCTTCGTCGCCGCGACGGCGGCGGGCGCCGCGTTCGAGACGTACCTCCAGTACCGGCGGCCCGCGACGCTGGCGCAGCTGAACAAGATCCGCCTGGACGTGACCGTACGACAGCTGCTGCGCGACATGCTGATCATGGTGGCGCTGCTGCGGATCGACGGGATGGACCCCGAGCGCGGGCAGGCACCGCTGCTCATCGCCCTGGGCGCCTTCTACAGCCTGCACTTCCTGTGCCAGGCGATCGCCGTGATGGTGCGCCGTGCCCGCTCGCTGCCGGTCGTCACGCGCAACATCGACGCCTCCGCGCTGAACCTGAGCACCGCGCCGCCGCGCATTCTGCTGCGCCGCCCGGCGCACCGGCTGCTGGCCTTCGCCGCCCCGGGGACCGTCGGCCTGCTCGTCACCGCCGTCACCGCACAGGCACGCTGGGGCGAGATCGGCCTCGCCGTCTCCGTCGCGCTGATGGGCGCCGGGACCCTGTACCTGGCCCGCTGGCTGACCGGGAAGAAGCGCGCTCGGAGCGACGCCGAGGTGCTGGAGTGGGTGGACAGGTGGCTCGCGGGCTACCGGCCGACCGTCGCCATGTACTTCTCCGGCGGCACCTCCTCCGCCTACCAGGCGAACATGTGGCTGTCCACGCTCTCCCGGCTGGAACGCCCGCTGATCGTGCTGCGCGAGCGGTTCATGGTGCAGCGGATCGACGCCACCGACGTGCCGGTCATCTGCTTCCCCCGGGTCTCCGCCCTGTTCGCGCTGGAGAACTCGACGCTGAAGATGATGCTGCACCCGGCGAACTCCGGCAGGACCTCGCAGGTGCTGCGCATCCCCTCCATCAAGCACGCGTTCATCAACCACGGCGAGAGCGACAAGCTGTCCTCCTGCAACCCGTACGCCAAGGCGTACGACGAGGTGTGGGTGGCCGGTCCGGCGGCGCGCGAGCGGTACGCGCTCGCGGAGGTCGGCGTCGAGGACAAGGACGTCGTCGAGGTCGGCCGCCCGCAGCTGGCCCCGATCCTGCCGTACGCCGGGCCGCCCACCGGGGCGTACACCACCGTGCTGTACGCCCCCACCTGGGAGGGCTGGGACGGCAACCCCGGCAACACCTCCGTGGTGCTCGCGGGCGAGAACATCGTGCGCGAGCTGCTGGCCGACCCCGGTGTGCGCCTGGTCTACAAGCCGCACCCGATGACCGGCTCGGTCGATCCGCGCGCGGGCGCCGCCAACGAGCGGATCAAGGCGATGATCCGCGAGGCCGCCGCCCGGCGCTCCGGTCCCCGCCCCGGCCCCGGGGCCGCCGCCGAGCTGGCCCGCCGCACCGCCGAGCTGGAGCGGCTGACCTCGGTCTCCTTCCGGCCCGGCGCCGACGAACTGGAACGCATGCTGCTCCAGGGCGCCCCGCCGGGTGACCGCGAGGCCGGGATCGAGCGTGCCACGGCCGCCTGGGAGGCCGCCTACTGGGCGTCCGTCCCGCAGGGGGAGCACCTGATCGTCACCGACGCGCGGCCCGCGATCTTCGCCTGCTTCAATGCGGCGGACCTGCTGATCAGCGATGTCTCCAGCGTGGTCTCCGACTGGCTGACCAGCGAGAAGCCGTACGCCGTCGTCAACACCTCGGGCATGGGCGAGGAGGCGTTCCGGGCCGCCTTCCCGACCGTGACGGCGGCCGTCGTGCTGGCGCCGTCCGCGAAGGGTGTCCGGGGTCTGCTGGAGTCGGTCCGCCACCCCGGGAAGGACCGCTACGCCGGGCCGCGCTCCGCGCTGAAGGAACACCTGCTCGGCCCGTCCGACCCGCCTTCCCTGGAGCGCTTCCGTTCCGCAGCCGAGGCGCTGTGCGCCAGGGCCGACGAGCGCCGCGAGCGGATGGCCGCCCGGCTGGCCGCCCCGGGCATCCCGGCGCCGCGCGGCGCGGGCGACGACGA
>NZ_WWIR01000155.1 GCF_009863025.1 Streptomyces sp. SID4985
TTTAGGGGCGCGGGGAACTGCGCGACCAGCCCACCACGGCCCGCACCCGAAAACGAACCGCGAAAACCCTAGACGTACCGCTCAAGAATCGAAGACTCGGCCAGCCGCGAGAGCCCCTCCCGCACACTACGGGCCCGAGCCTCCCCCACCCCGTCCACAGCCTGAAGATCATCCACGCTGGCGGCGAGCAACTTCTGCAACCCACCAAAGTGCTCCACCAGCCGATCGATGATCGCACCGGGCAACCGGGGAACCTTCGCCAACAACCGGAATCCCCGGGGCGACACAGAAGAGTCCAGCGACTCGGGCGACGCGGTGTACCCCAACCCCCGGGCCACCGTCCCCAGTTCAAGAAGCTCCGCATGGGTCAGCGCATCCAGCTCGGACAAAGCCTCCGGCACCGTCCGCGACCGCTTCGCCGTAGGCTCCGGCACATAGTCCCGTACGACCAGCTCGCGATCCGGCTCGACCCCCGCGATCAACTCCTCCAGCTGGAGCGAGAGAAGACGCCCGTCCGTGCCCAACTCGACCACGTACTCGGCGATTTCGGTGGCGATCCGCCGGACCATCTCAAGCCGCTGCGCGACAGCCGACACGTCCCGGACGGTGACCAGGTCCTCGATCTCCAGCGCGGACAGCGTGCCCGCGACCTCGTCCAGGCGGAGCTTGTACCGCTCCAGGGTGGCCAGCGCCTGGTTCGCGCGGGAGAGGATCGCGGCCGAGTCCTCCAGGACCCGGCGCTGACCGTCGACGTAGAGCGCGATGAGCCGCATCGACTGGGAGACGGAGACGACCGGGAAGCCGACCTGCTTGGAGACGCGGTCGGCGGTGCGGTGCCGGGTGCCCGTCTCCTCGGTGGGGATGGTGTGGTCCGGGACCAGTTGGACCCCGGCGCGCAGGATCTTGGAGAGGTCCGAGGAGAGCACGATGCCGCCGTCGAGCTTGCACAGCTCGCGCAGCCGGGTCGCGGTGAACTCCACGTCAAGGACGAAACCGCCGGTGCACATCGCCTCGACCGTCTTGTCCCAGCCGAGCAGGATCAGGCCGCCGGTGTTGCCGCGCAGGACCCGTTCCAGACCGTCGCGCAGGGCCGTACCAGGAGCCACGGCGCTCAGTGAGGCGCGCATCAGGCCATCGGGACCGGCACTCCCACCGGACTTTCCGGGAGCCGCTGCCCGGTCGTTGGCTGCCACTGCACTCCTCCGGTCGCAGGTTCTGACGCGCTCCCGTCCGACGCGCGTTTCGTACGGACGGGCGAGACCTGCACAAAGTCTACCGGCGCTCCTCCGCCTCCCGAGGGGCCTCCCGGCGACGCGAGCGGGGCAGCACCCGCAGCGCGTCGCCCATGTCCGCCACCTCCAGGACCTTCATCCCGGCCGGTACCTTGCCCGGATCGCCGGGTACGAGCGCGTGCGTGAAGCCCAGCCGGTGCGCCTCCGCGAGCCTGCGCTGGACGCCCGTCACCCGTCTGACCTCACCGGCGAGACCGACCTCGCCGATCGCCACGAGGTTCTTCGGCAACGGGGTGTCACTGGCGGCGGAGGCCAGCGCGAGCGCGATCGCGAGGTCGGCGGCGGGCTCGGAGAGCTTCACCCCGCCCACGGTCGCGGAGTAGATGTCCCGCTTGCCGAGCGCGCTGATCCGGCCGCGCTGCTCCAGCACCGCCAGCATCATCGACACCCGCGAGGTCTCCAGGCCCGAGGTGGTCCGGCGCGGGGAGGGGATCTGCGAGTCCACGGTCAGCGCCTGCACCTCGGCCACCAGCGGGCGGCGGCCCTCCAGGGTCACGGTCAGACAGGTGCCCGGCACCGGCTCGGCGCGCCGGGTCAGGAACAGGCCGCTGGGGTCGGCGAGTCCGGTGATGCCCTCGTCGTGCAGCTCGAAGCAGCCGACCTCGTCCGTCGCGCCGTAGCGGTTCTTGACGCCCCGGACCAGGCGCAGCCGGGCGTGCCGGTCGCCCTCGAAGCTCAGGACGACGTCCACCAGGTGTTCCAGCAGGCGCGGGCCCGCGATCGCGCCGTCCTTGGTGACATGGCCGACGAGCAGCGTGGACATGCCGCGTTCCTTGGAGGCGCGGATCAGGGCACCCGCCACCTCGCGGACCTGGGCCATGCCGCCGGGGGCGCCGTCGATCTCCGGGGAGGCGACCGTCTGCACCGAGTCCAGGATCAGCAGCGAGGGCTTCACCGCGTCCAAGTGGCCGAGAACGGCGGCCAGATCGGTCTCGGCGGCAAGATACAGGTGGTCGTCCAGGGCGCCGATGCGGTCCGCGCGCATCCGGACCTGGCTCGCGGACTCCTCACCGGTGACGTAGAGGGTCTTGTGCTCCTCGCTCGCCGACTTGGCCGCCACGTCGAGCAGCAGGGTCGACTTGCCCACACCGGGCTCGCCCGCGAGCAGCACGACCGCGCCGGGCACGAGTCCGCCGCCGAGCACCCGGTCCAGCTCCGGCACGCCGGTGGTGCGGGCGGTGGCCTGGCGGCCGTCGACCTGGCCGATGGGCAGCGCGGAGCTGGTGACCCGTCCGGGGGCCGTCGTCCGCACCGCGGGCGTGCCGTACTCCTCGACCGTGCCCCACGCCTGGCACTCGGGGCAGCGGCCGAGCCACTTGGCCGTCTGCCAGCCGCACTCGGTGCAGCGGTAGGACGGACGGTCCTTGGTGGTCTTGGTACGGGCAGCCATGCGCACACCGTAGTCCGCCCCACTGACAACGCCCCCGGATGCTCCCGTCGGCACCCGTCGCCCGGGGGCGCACGCGGGGCGTCCGGGTGCACGCGGGTGGTCCGCGGTCCGTCCCGATGCTCCGGTCGGGAGCCGCCGGCCGGAGCATCCGTGTCCCCTTATGAGGGATCGTTTCACCCGTATGGATTAAAAGTGCTCAAGGTGCAAGAAGGGGCACTCCGCGGGCGCCTACGGTCGCACAGGTGAGGAGCAGCAGTCCGGAGACCACGACCCGCACCACCGGCGCACACCGGGCGCACCGGGAGGCGCGTGACCGAGCCGCCGTGCGGAACATCGCCCGGCGGCCCTCGGCGTGCCACGAGCCGTATCTGGATGGTCTATTCACCTACTGCCTCTCGGTGCTCTGCGACCACGACGCGGCCACCGCCGCCCTCGGCGAGGTCCTCGCCCTCGCCGAGCGGCGCGTCCCGCGCGTCCCCCGGACCACCGCCGACCGCAGGGCCTGGCTGTACGCGCTGGCCCGCTGGGCCTGCCTGCGCGGACTCGCCGAGGCCCGCCGCACCCGTCAGGCGTCCCACGCGGCGG
>NZ_WWIR01000156.1 GCF_009863025.1 Streptomyces sp. SID4985
GAGCAGCAGGTCGGCGTCGAGCAGCGAGTCACCGGCCGCGAGCGTCAGATCCGCGCCGGTGCGCCGGGCGACCTCCCGCACGGCCGCGCTCTTGGTGAGCGGGCCGGGGACGGCGTAGAGCTTGCGGCCCTGGAGCGAGACCGTCCAGCCGCGCTCGGCCGCCCAGCCGGTCAGTTCCGCGACCCAGCTGTCAGGCGTCAGTTCGCGCTCCACGACCAGGTAGGCGAACAGGTCCTCGGCGACGCGCTGCTTGCGCACCCACAGCGGATCGCCGATCGCGGCGAGGTGGTCCTCGATCTCCGCGAGCGGCGCGCACGCGGCGGCGAGCCGTCGCTGCACATCGACGTGCCAGTCCCGGTCCGTGACCCCGTCGACCAGCAGATGGCCGCCGTTGGCGCAGATCGCGTACGTCGGGAGCGGGCCCGGCAGGTTGATCCGCTGGTACTGCTTGCGGCTGCGGGTCGTCGTCGGCACGAACACCGCCGCGTCCCCGAGCGCGGTCAGCAGCCCGGCCGCCGTCTCCGTCATGAACGACAGCGGTCTGCTCTCGTGGACCTCCACGCACAGCAGCCGGGGTGCCCGGGCGTCGGGCATGGTCAGCCCGAGGGCCGCCGCGGAGTAGATCAGCGTGCGGTCGAGGTCGCTCGCCACCATGACCGTCATCAGACGCTCACCGCCCGGCCGTCGGCGCCCGTCGCACCGCGCGTGTAGCGCGGGTGGATCAGGCCGACGCAGCTGTACGGCAGGTCGTCCACCTCCTCCACCGGCACCCCGCGCTGCTCGGCGAGCAGGCGGACGTGGTCGAGGTCGGCGCCCGCGCCCGCCTTGGCGAGGATCTTCCAGGGCACCCGGCGCAGCAGCACCCGGGTGGTCTCGCCGACTCCGGGCTTGACCAGGTTCACGTCGTGGATGCCGTACTCCTCGCTGATCCGCTCCACGGCCCGCCAGCCCTCCCAGGTCGGGGCGCGGTCCCCGGCCTGCAGCTCCTTGACGGCCACGTCCACGCTCTCCTCGACCTCGGGGAAGCGGGCGGCGATGGCGTCCAGGAAGGCCACCGACACGTCGGCGCCCGCGAGTTCGCGGTAGAACTTCGCGCCGTGGAAGTCGTGCGGACCGACCAGGTCCGCGCGCAGCACCGTGCGCGAAATCAGGCCGGAAACCGTCGAGTTGAGGCACGCGGAGGGTATGAGGAAGTCCTCGCGGGTGCCGTAGGTGCGGACGCAGGAGCCCGGGTCGGCCAGTACGGCGATCTCCGGGTCGAAGCCGGTGATGCCCTCCTCGCGCTCGAACTCCTCGATGGCGGCGGCGAGTTCGCGGGTGATGGCGCCCTTGCCGGTCCAGCCGTCGACGAAGACGACGTCACGCGGGTCGTGGTGGGCGGCCAGCCAGCGCAGCGCGTTGGCGTCGATGCCCCGGCCGCGCACGATCGAGACGGCGTAGTGCGGGAGCTGGAGACCGTGGCGGTGCTGGGCCCAGCGGCGCATCAGCACGCCGACCGGGGTGCCCGCGCGGGCGAGGGAGACCAGCACCGGGCGAGGGGTCTCACCGGAGGCGCCGGGGCGGGGCCGGGCGGCGACCTCGGTGAGGACGGTCTCCGTGACCACGCCGACGGCCTGGGCGATCCGGGCGGCCGAGGCGTCCAGGGCCGCGTGGAACAGCTCCTGGTAGCGCTCGCTGGGCTGGTACTCCACCGGCAGCGACTCCGCGTAGTGCGCGCCGCCGCTCTGCACGGCCTCCTCGCGCTCCTCGGTCGGCGCCTCCAGGGTGACGCCCGAGAGGTCCTGGAGCAGCCAGCCGACCTCGTCGGGCGCGTACGAGGAGAAGGCGGGGCCGCGGAGGGGCTCGGGCAGCATGGGCGGCCTTTCGGGAGAGGCGAGGGAGTCGGGTACGTAGGACGGCACGACCGCGAGCAGGACGTTCGGGACGTGGGCCGCGAGGCGGTCGAGGAGTCCGCCGGGGGCGTGCAGCCGGGCGGTGTCGGCGGCGGAGTCGACGACGGCGAGGACGGTGTCGAAGCCGCCGCCCGCGACGTTGTACGCGTACCGCTCGCCGGGGCCGTCGGCCGGGTCGTCGTGGTCGGGGAAGACCAGGCTGCTGCGTATCGCGTAGCCCGGGTCGTCCACGGCGAGCACCGGCGAGCGGGTGGTGGTCGAGAAGCGCACGTCGGCGGGGACGAGCTGCTCCAGCTCGCGGGCTATGCGCAGCGGGGCGTACATCAGCTCCTCGAAGCCGAGCACCAGCACCCGCTCCGCCTCCTCGGGCAGCGCCTCGGCGGCCCGGGCGGCCATCGC
>NZ_WWIR01000157.1 GCF_009863025.1 Streptomyces sp. SID4985
ACGGCGTGCTCGTCGTCGCTGGTGGCCTTGCATCTGGCCGCCAACGCGCTGCGCCAGGGCGAGTGCGATCTCGCGCTTGCGGGCGGAGTCACCGTCATGTCAACTCCCGTGGCGTTCATCGAGTTCTCGCGGCTGCGGGGTCTGTCCACCGATGGCCGGTGCAAGTCGTTCTCGGCTGCGGCGGACGGTACGGGGTGGTCGGAGGGGGTGGGGCTGCTGCTGGTGGAGCGGTTGTCCGATGCCCGGCGCAATGGCCATGAGGTGCTGGCGGTGGTTCGTGGTTCGGCGGTGAACCAGGACGGTGCGTCGAATGGGTTGACGGCTCCGAATGGTCCGGCGCAGGAGCGGGTGATTCGGCGGGCGTTGGCGAGTGCGGGGCTGGCCGCGTCGGATGTGGACGCGGTGGAGGCGCACGGTACGGGGACGGTGCTGGGTGATCCGATCGAGGCGCAGGCTCTGCTGGCGACCTATGGCCAGGGTCGGCCGGATGAACATCCGTTGTGGTTGGGGTCGTTGAAGTCGAACATCGGTCATGCGCAGGCGGCCGCGGGTGTCGGTGGCGTGATCAAGATGGTCGAGGCGATGCGGCGTGGTGTGTTGCCGCGCACGTTGCACGCGGAGGAGCCGTCGCCGCACGTGGAGTGGGACGCGGGCGGGGTCCGTCTGCTGACGGAGGCGCGGGAGTGGCCGGAGGCGGGTCGTCCTCGCCGGGCCGGGGTGTCTTCCTTCGGCTTCGGTGGCACCAACGCGCATGTGATCGTCGAAGAGGCCGTGGCCGAGGAAGCGGTGGCCGAGTCGGGGGCCGAACCCACCGCCCCTGCCCGGGCGTTGCCCGCGGTGCCGTGGTTCGTCTCGGGGCGCGACGAGGCCGGGATGCGGGCGCAAGCGGGGCGGCTGCACGAGTACTTGAGCGGTCACCCCGATCTCGACCCTGTGGATGTGGGCTTCTCTCTGGCGACGGGGCGTGCCGCGCTGGAGCGGCGTGGGGTGGTCGTCGGTAGTACGCGTGGGGAGTTGCTGTCCGGGCTGAGTGCGCTGGCCGACGGCGCAGGTGTGTCGTCGGGTGTGCGGCGGGGGCGGACGGCGTTTGTGTTTACCGGTCAGGGTGCTCAACGGGTCGGTATGGGTGGGGAGTTGGGTGAGGCGTTCCCGGTGTTCGCGGGGGCGTTCGATGAAGTGTGCGCAGGGCTGGACCCGTTGTTGCCGCGTCCCCTGCGGGATGTGGTGGCCAGTGGTGAGGGTCTGGATGAGACGGGGTTTGCCCAGCCGGCGTTGTTCGCGTTCGAGGTGGCGTTGTTCCGTCTGCTGGAGTCGTGGGGTCTCCAACCAGATGTCGTTGCGGGTCACTCGGTGGGAGAGGTGGCGGCCGCTCATGTGGCGGGTGTGCTGTCGCTCAAGGACGCCTGTGTGCTCGTGGCGGCTCGTGCCGGGTTGATGCAGGCGCTGCCGACGGGTGGCGTGATGGTGGCAGTGGAGGCGACGGAAGCGGAGGTCCTCGAACTCCTCCCGGACAGCGGCCTGGTGGGGATCGCCGCGATCAACGGCCCTCGCGCTGTGGTGGTTTCCGGCGAGGAAGCAGCCGTCGACGCGGTAGTGGACGTACTGCGTTCGCGCGGATGCCGGACCCGTAAGTTGTCGGTGTCTCATGCCTTCCACTCGCCGTTGATGGATCCGGTTCTGGAGGAGTTCGGAGAGGCGATCGCGGGTCTGGATTACCAGGCCCCGCGCATCCCCGTGGTGTCGGCGCTGACCGGTGAGCTGGCCGATCCGGACGAGTTGACCGATCCCGACTACTGGGTGCGGCACGTCCGGCAGCCCGTCCGGTTCGCCGACGCCGTACGCGCCCTGGAAGCCGAAGGCGTCACCACACTGCTGGAGCTGGGGCCCGACGGTGTGCTGACCGCGATGGCCGGCGCCGTGCTGAGCAACCCCGATGCCGTCGTGGCCGTACCCGCGCTGCGCGCCAAGCAGCCGGAGCCGGGCACGCTCCTGAACGCGGTCGGCCTGCTGCACACGCGCGGAACGCCGGTCGACTGGCGGGCCTTCTACGACGGCACCGGCGCCCACCGCGTCGACCTGCCCACCTACGTCTTCCATCGCGACCACTACTGGCTCGCCCCGGAACCCGAGCCCGCCGACGCGGGTGGCCTCGGCCTGGTTCCGACCGGACACCCGCTCCTGGGCGCGGCCGTTGAGCAGGCCGACGGCGACAACACGCTGCTCACCGGCCGCCTCTCCCTCGCCACTCATCCGTGGCTGGCGGACCACACCCTGCACGGCGTGGCCGTCTTCCCCGGTACCGGCCTGCTGGAACTGGCGCTGCGGGCCGGGGAGCAGGTCGGCTGTGAACGCGTCGCCGAACTCACCCTCCCCGCACCGTTGGTGGTACCCGAGCGCGGCGGGGTGCAGGTGCAGGCGGTCGTGGGCGCAGCCGACTCCGAGGGGCGGCGCAGGATCGACGTGTACGGCCGTCCCGAGACGGACACCGGTCTCGAACAGCCCTGGTCCCTGCACGCGACAGGGTCTCTGGAAAGCGCCCGGAGTGCCGAGGCTGCCGCACCGGACGCCCCCGGCCTCGAATGGGCCACGACCTGGCCGCCGCCCGTGGGCGTGGTGGAAGTCGGCCTGGACGGCGCGTACGAGCGGCTCGACGAAGCGGGTTACGGCTACGGGCCCGCGTTCCAGGGGCTGCGCCGTCTCTGGCGGGGTGACGAGGGCGAGCTGTACGCCGAGGTGGCCCTGGCCGAGGAGCGGCGCGCCGGTGCCGTCCGCTTCGCCCTGCACCCCGCCCTGCTGGACGCCGCCCTGCACCCGTTGCTGCCCGGAGCCGCCGGGGACGCCCCTGACCGGCTGCCCTTCGCCTGGTCGGACGTCGAGGTGCACGCCACCGGGGCCACGGCGTACCGCGTCCGTATCACCGAGGCCGGACCGGACACCGTGTCCGTGACCGTGGCTGACGACATGGGTGCGCAGGTCGCCTCCATCGGTGTCCTCACCCTGCGGCCGCTGCCGGAGGACGCGTTGCGCGCGGCGGGCGGTTCCTCCGCGAACCAGCTCCTGCGGATCGACTGGTCGCCGCTGCCCGAGCCCGCCGCCGAGCAGCTTGGCGACGAGACCTTCGCCGTCATCGGCGACGACATCCTCGGCCTCGGCGACTCAGTCCGCGCCTGGCCGGACCTGGACGCGCTGCCGGAGGACGTCCCGAGCACGGTGATCGTGCCGGTGCCGTCCCCCGCCGAGGGCGACGTGCCCTCGGCCGCCCGTCGCACCCTGACCGATGTGCTGGGGCTGGTGCGGGGGTGGCTGGCCGGTGAGCGGTTCGCGGATTCGCGGTTGGTGTTCGTCACGCGGGGTGGAGTGGCCGTTGGGGAGGGAGACGCAGCGGATCTGGGCGTTGCGGGTGTGTGGGGTCTGGTGCGGTCGGCGGTGACGGAGAACCCGGGGCGGTTCGGGCTGATCGACATGGATCTCGATGTCGATCTGGCTTTGCTGACTGGTGCGTTGGGGTGTGGTGAAGAACAAGTCGCGGTGCGTCGGGGCGGGTTGTTCGTGCCGCGTTTGATGCCGGTCGGAGCTGCGCGCGGTGCTGGTGAGCGTGTGTCGTTCGGCGCCGGGACCGTTTTGGTGACGGGCGCGTTGGGTGCGTTGGGCGGCGTGTTGGTCCGGCATCTCGTGGTTGAGCACGGAGTGCGGCGTCTGCTGTTGGTGGGGCGTCGTGGTGGGGATGTGCCGGGCGCGGAGGAGCTGCGGGAAGAGCTGCTGGGTCTCGGGGCGGTGGAGGTGTCCTTCGCCTCGTGTGATGTGGGGGACCGGGAGGCGCTGGCGAGGGTTCTCGCCGGAGTGGAGACGTCGTTGTCGGCGGTGGTCCATGTGGCGGGGGTGGTGGATGACGGTGTCGTCGCGGGCATGTCCGAGGGGCAGTTGGAGCGCGTTCTGCGGCCGAAGGTGGACGCGGCATGGAATCTGCATGAGCTGACCCGGTCGTGCGATCTGTCGGCGTTCGTGGTGTATTCGTCGCTGGCCGGTGTGCTGGGGACGGCCGGTCAGGCGAACTA
>NZ_WWIR01000158.1 GCF_009863025.1 Streptomyces sp. SID4985
GAGTGTCGCGGCCGTGGTCGGCGAGTCGCCGGTGCTCTCGGCGCCCCAGCCGTGCTGCGGTTCGGCCTCGGCGGTGGCGGGCCCGGCGAGGCCGGACTCCGGGGCGACGCGTACGAGGCTCAGGACTCCGGCGGCGAGCGCGAGGCCACCGGCGGCGAGGAGCACCTTGCGGGGGCGGGGACGACGGTGCCTGCCCCGGCGTGGCGGGGGTACGGCGGTGTCCTCGGGCGATTCCGTCAGCTCGGCCGTCGATTCCGGCAGGTCGGCCAGGGTGATCGCGATCGGCCTGGTGGAGGCGGGGTCCTTCGACGGCGTGCCGGACCGGCCGTCCCGCGATGTCCCCGGTGTCCTCGAATTGCTCGGCGTCATGTCATCCCTCCCCGCCGCGCACGTTATGCGCTGCTGTGGGCGGTGTGGGAGGAGTCGAACGGGATGTCACTCGAACGGGTGTAGGGCGGTCTCAGGGGCGAGTCAGGGCAACGTCGGGGTCGGTCGGCCTTCCCCTGGGCCCGGCGGGGCTGCGATGATCGAGGCGGATTCAGTTAACCCGCGTTAACCGGAGGGTGTCATGAGCGAGGAGCGGTTCGGGGAGTTCGTGCTGGTGCGGCGGCACGGGCATGTGGCGGAACTGGTGCTGGACCGGCCCAAGGCCATGAACGCGGTCTCCACGGAGATGGCCCGCTCGCTCACGGCTGCCTGCGCGGCGTTGGCCGCCGACCGGGACGCGCGCGTGGTCGTCCTGACCTCCTCGCACGAACGGGCGTTCTGCGTCGGGGCGGACCTCAAGGAGCGGAACTCCTTCACCGACGCGGACCTCATGCGTCAGCGGCCGGTGGCGCGGGCGGCCTACACCGGTGTGCTGGAGCTGCCCATGCCGACCATCGCCGCGGTGCACGGCTTCGCACTCGGCGGCGGCTTCGAGCTGGCGCTCGCCTGCGACCTGATCGTCGCCGACGGTACGGCGGTGGTGGGGCTGCCGGAGGTGTCGGTGGGCGTGATCCCGGGCGGCGGCGGTACGCAGCTGCTGCCTCGGCGGGTGGGGGCGGCGCGCGCGGCCGAGCTGATCTTCACGGCGCGGCGCGTGGAGGCGGACGAGGCGGGGCGGCTGG
>NZ_WWIR01000159.1 GCF_009863025.1 Streptomyces sp. SID4985
GGGCCTGGGACCGGAGGGCGGCGGACCGGGAGCGGCGCGCCCTCGGCCGAACACCGGCACAGCCGACAGACCGGCCGCTGTCGTTCGCCTGCCACCCGCGGGCACCCCCACCAGCCCCGCCGCCCGGCGTCTCTCCCTCCGCCCCCGCCGGGCCGAATCCACCCGCCGCACCATCCACGCCAGGCCCAGCACCACGAGCACCGTCACCCCCAGCCTGTGGACGAGGTCCCCGTTCATGTCGTCTCGGCTCCCCGCACGATCCGGCTGGACCACCAGACCCCGGCCGCCTCGAACAGCGCCCCGGCCGCCAGGCATCCGAGTCCGGCCCCGGTGTGCAGCAGCACGCGCAGCGGGTGGGCGCCCATGGCGGCGCCGAGCAGCAGCCCGAGTACGGGGAGCGCGGCCAGCAGCAGGGCGGTGGCGCGGGCGCCGGACAACTGGGCGCGGAGGTCTGCCCGTTGGCCGTGTTCGGCGCGCAGGGCGCCGTCCAGGCGGTCGAGGCCGTCGGCGAGCCCCGCGCCCTGGTCCACGGCGACCCGCCAGCACGCGGCGAGTCCCAGCAGCCCCTCGGCACCCGGTCGCCGTGCCGCGAGGGCGAGGGCGCCCGGCACGTCCCCGCCGAAGCGGGCGGCGGCGACCACGGTGGCCTGCGCCTCCCCCAGGCCAC
>NZ_WWIR01000160.1 GCF_009863025.1 Streptomyces sp. SID4985
TGAGCGCGGCGCCCGCCGCCCGCCCGGCTGGGGGGTACCCGGTGAGCGCGGCGCCCGCCCTGCTGGCGGTGGCCCACGGCACCCGCGACGCGGAAGGCGTGCGTACGGTACGCGCCCTGCTGGACGAGGTGCGCCGGACACGGCCAGGACTGCGCGTGGAGGTGGCATGGCTGGGCCTGGTCGAGCCCTCGGTCCCGCGCGCACTGGCGGCACTGCCCGGCCCCGCCGTCGCCGTACCCCTGCTCCTCGCCAGGGGCTACCACGTACGGACCGACCTCCCGGCCCTGCTGGCGGACGCGGCCCCCGGTC
>NZ_WWIR01000161.1 GCF_009863025.1 Streptomyces sp. SID4985
GGAGTGCCGAGGGCCGGCGGGAGGGCGGGAGTTCGCGCGGGGGCGGGGAGGGGGGCCGGGACGCGGGGACCGGCGCGGTCGCCGCTCTGCCCCGTCCACCGGTTCCCCCGCCACGCGGCCGGACGGCGGCGCGGCCGCCGTGGGTCCGGGGCAACGCTCTCGGTCGGTTCCATTCCCGTCCCTCTCACAGCCGGCGGTGCCCACGCCACGCGGCTCGATGGCCGTCGGCCATCGGCGGCCCGGCGGTGTACAGCCCTCCCCCGGGCCGCCCGGCGGCCACGGAGATGCACCGGCCGCGGCTGGGCACGGCGGGCGCACACCTCAACAGTAGGCCGCCAAGGGCTTCCTGGGGCAGCGGTCGTGGACGGTTGCCCGAATGCGGCCGGGCCACCCGTATGCACCTGGTATGCGTCGATCGGGTGGCCTTCAACCGCTACTCCTCGGTCGGCAGGGCGACTTCGGCCGCCGCGTCGGGGCCGCTGTCCAGCAGGACGGTGAAGCCGTCCTCGTCCAGGACGGGCACCTTGAGCTGCATCGCCTTGTCGTACTTGGAGCCGGGGTTGTCACCGACGACCACGAAGGAGGTCTTCTTGGACACCGATCCGGTCACCTTCGCGCCCCGGGTCTGGAGCGCCTCCTTGGCGCCGTCCCGGGTGAAGTTCTCCAGGGTGCCGGTGACGACGACGGTGAGTCCTTCGAGCGGGCGCGGGCCCTCGTCCTCGCCGGTGGCCTCCTCCTCCAGCGGGACTCCGGCCGCCTTCCACTTGCGCACGATCTCGCGGTGCCAGTCCTCGGCGAACCACTCCTTGAGCGCGGCGGCGATGATGGGGCCCACGCCGTCGGTGGCGGACAGCTCCTCCTCCGTGGCCGCCTCGATGCGGTCGATGGAGCGGAACTCGCGGGCCAGCGCCTGCGCGGCCACCGGGCCGACATGACGGATGGACAGACCGTTGAGGAAGCGGGCGAGCGGGCGCTGCTTGGCCGCCTCGATGTACTCCAGCAGGGCGAGGGTGTTCTTCTTCGGCTCGCCCTTCTGGTTGGCGAAGACGGTGACGACCTTCTCCTCGCCGGTCTTCGGGTCGCGCTTGGGCAGCCCGCTGTCGGGGTCGAGGACGTACGCCTTAATGGGGAGCAGCTTCTCCACCGTCAGGTCGAACAGGTCGCCCTCGTCCACCAGCGGCGGCTCGGCGGGTTCGAGCGGCCGGGTGAGCGCGGCGGCGGCCACGCCTCCGAAGTGCTCGATGTCCAGGCACTCGCGCCCCGCGAGATAGGCCACGCGCTCTCTCAACTGGGCAGGACAGGTGCGCGCGTTGGGGCAGCGGAGGTCGATGTCGCCCTCCTTCATGGCCCGCAGCGGGGTTCCGCACTCGGGGCAGTTCGCCGGCATCACGAACTCCCGCTCGCTGCCGTCGCGCAGGTCGACCACCGGGCCGAGGATCTCCGGGATGACGTCACCGGCCTTGCGCAGCACCACCGTGTCGCCGATGAGCACGCCCTTGGCCTTGACGACCTCCTGGTTGTGCAGGGTGGCGAACTCGACCTCGCTGCCCGCGACCTTGACCGGCTCGACCTGGGCGTAGGGGGTGACGCGGCCGGTGCGGCCGACGCCGACCTTGATGTCGACGAGCTTGGTGTTGACCTCCTCCGGCGCGTACTTGTACGCGATGGCCCAGCGCGGGGCGCGCGCGGTGGAGCCGAGGCGACCCTGGAGGCGGATCTCGTCGAGCTTGACGACGACACCGTCGATCTCGTGCTCCACGGAGTGACGGTTCTCGCCGTAGTACGCGATGAACTCCCGTACGCCGTCGAGGTCGTTCACCACACGGTTGTGCGTGGAGGTGGGCAGGCCCCAGGTCCCCAGCAGGTCGTACGCCTCGGACAGGCGGGTGAGGCCGCTGAAGCCCTCCAGGGCGCCGATGCCGTGGACGACCATGTGCAGCGGGCGGGTGGCGGTGACGCGCGGGTCCTTCTGGCGCAGTGAACCGGCCGCCGCGTTGCGCGGGTTGGCGAAGGGCTTGTCCTCGGCGGCGACCAGGCGCTCGTTGAGCTCCAGGAACTTGTCCATCGGGAAGTAGACCTCGCCGCGGATCTCCACGAGGTCGGGCACCTCGTCGCCGTGCAGGCGGTCCGGGATGTCGGCGATGGTGCGGACGTTGGGCGTGATGTCCTCGCCGGTGCGGCCGTCGCCCCGGGTGGCGGCGCGGGTGAGGCGGCCGTGCTCGTAGGTGAGGTTGACGGCGAGGCCGTCGACCTTCAGCTCGCACAGGAAGTGGTATTCCTGGTCGCCCAGTTCGCGCTGGACGCGGTCGGCCCAGGTGGCCAGCTCCTCGTCGTCGAAGGCGTTGTCCAGGGAGAGCATCCGCTCGCGGTGGGCGACGGCGGTGAACTCGGTCTCGTAGGACCCGGCGACCTTCTGGGTGGGCGAGTCCGGGGTGCGCAGTTCCGGGTACTCCTCCTCCAGGGCCTCCAGGCTCTTGAGCAGCCGGTCGAACTCCGCGTCGCTGACGACGGGAGCGTCCTTCACGTAGTACCGGAAGCGGTGCTCCTCGACCTGCTCCGCGAGCCGCCCGTGCCGCTCGCGCGCCTCGGCGGGCACCGTTGTCGTCGCCGCTTGCTTGTCGCCGGCCACCGTGTGGTCCTCCCGTTACTCAGGGTTGTCCGCGAGGGATCTCGCCGCCCGGACGCAGTGGGCGAGCGCCGCGCGGGCGTAGGCGGGGGAAGCACCCGCCAGACCGCACGTGGGCGTGACCGTGACCGCCTCCGCGAGCAGCCCCGGTCGCAGCCCCAGCCTGCGCCACAGCGTCCTGACACCCATGACGCTACCGGCAGGGTCTGACAACGCGGCATCGGTGCCGGGGACGACACCCGCGAAGAGCCGGGTGCCCGCCTCGACGGCCTCGCCGATCGCGTCGTCGTCACGCTCGGTGAGAAGCGCGAAGTCGAAGGAGACGGCGTCCGCGCCCGCGCGGCGTAGCAGCGCGAAGGGCACGTCGGGGGCGCAGGAGTGGACGAGGGCCGGGCCGTCGCCGTTCGCGCCGAGCACGTCGCGCAGGCCGGACTCGACGACCTGGCGGTCGACGGCGCGGTGAGTGCGGTAACCGCTGGCGGTACGGATCTGCCCGCGCAGTACGGCCGTCAGGGAGGGCTCGTCCAGCTGGAGGACCACGCGGGCGCCGGGGATGCGGCGGCGCACGTCGGCGAGGTGGAGGCGCAGCCCCTCGGCGAGCGAGGCGGTGAGGTCGCGGCAGGCGCCGGGGTCGGAGAGCACGGCCTCGCCGTTGCGCAGCTCCAGGGCGGCGGCCAGCGTCCAGGGGCCGACCGCCTGCACCTTGACGTCGCCCTCGTAGCCCTGGGTGAACTCCTCCAGGGCGTCGAGGTCCTGGCGCAGCCACGCGTGCGCGCGCCGGGTGTCGCGCCCGGGGTGGTCGGACAGGCGCCAGCCGCTGGGCTCCACGCGCGCGTACAGCTCGACGAGCATCCCGGCGGTGCGGCCGATCATGTCGGCGCCGGGGCCGCGCGCGGGCAGCTCGGCGAGGTACGGGAAGTCCTCCAGGCTGCCGGTGACGGTCTTGGCGGCCTCGCGCGCGTCCTCGCCGGGCATCGAGCCGACGCCGGTGGCGGCCGGGAAGGTGAACTCGCTCTTCTCACTCACCCCGGCAGGGTATGCCGTACGGCACCGGCGTCGCAGGTCAGCGGCCGGGACGGACCGTCAGGTCGTTGATCTCGGCGTCCCTCGGCAGGTCGAGGGCGAGCAGGACGGTGTCCGCGACCGACTCGGGGTCGATGAACTTGCCCGGGTCGTACTCCTTGCCCTCCTGCTGGTGCACCTTGGCCTGCATGGGGCTCGCGGTGCGCCCGGGGTAGACGGAGCTGACCCGCACGCCGTTGCCGTGCTCCTCCTGGCGCAGGGAGTCCGCGAGGGCCTTGAGGCCGTGCTTGGAGGCGGCGTACGCCGACCAGTTCGCGTGGGCGTTCAGGCCCGCGCCGGAGTTGACGAAGACGACCTGGCCGCGGGCGGCGCGGAGCTGGGGCAGGAAGTGCCGGGTCAGCTCGGCCGGGGCGATCAGGTTGACGTTGAGCTGGTGGCGCCAGGACTTGGGGGTGAGGTCCCCGACCTCACCGAGGTCGACGACACCGGCGATGTGCAGTAGTGAGTCGACCCGCTCCGGCAGGCTCTGGTGGGAGAAGGCCCAGGACAGCTTGTCGGGGTCGGAGAGGTCGCCGACCAGGGTGCGGGCGCCGGGGAACTCGGCGGCGACCTCCTTGGCGCGGCCCGCGTCGCGCGCGTGCAGGACGAGTTCGTCCCCGCGCGCGTGCAGACGGCGGGCGACGGCGGCGCCGATGCCGGAACCGGCGCCGGTGATCACATGAGTAGCCATGTGCGCCATGCTCGCATCAGCGGGCGGGCAGCGAGTTCTCCAGGTGGGCCAGCGCGGCGGCGGGCTCCTCGGCGAAGTGGACCAGTTCGGCGAGCGGGCGGGGCAGGAAGCCCTCCTCGTCCATGCGCTGGAACTGCTGCCGGAGGCCGTCGTAGAAGCCCGCCGTGTTGAGCAGGACCACCGGCTTGTCGGTGTGGCCGTGCTTCTTCAGCTCCAGGATCTCGGTGGCCTCGTCTAGGGTGCCGGTGCCGCCGACCATGATGACCACGGCGTCGGCCTTGTCGAGGAGCAGCTTCTTGCGCTCGGCGAGGGTGCTCGCGACCACCATCTCGTCGGCGCCGGGGCGGGCCACCGCCGAAAGGAACTCCACGGAGACGCCCACGAGCCTGCCTCCGGCCTCCTGCACGCCGTCCGCGACGACCTTCATCAGACCGGAGTCCGACCCGCCCCAGACGAGCGTGTGGCCGCCCTTGCCGATCAGTTTCCCGAACTCGCGCGCGGGGCGCGTGTAGCGCTCGTCGAGGTCGGCCGCGGAGAGGAAGACGCAGATATTCATGGCGCCCACGGTACGCGGGAACATCGGCGGCGCCGCCGGTGCTTTCCCGGTATGGCCGATGGACACACGATCACGATCGACAAGGGCGAGCAGCATGTGCGCGTCGTACACGACGGCCGGGTGCTCGCGGAGACCGACCGACCGCTGGTGCTGCGCGAGACGGGCTGTCCGCCGCGCTACTACCTCCCCGCCGAGGACGTCCGCCTCGACCTGCTGACGCCCTCCGAGACACACACCGTCTGCCCGTTCAAGGGCACCGCGTCCTACTGGTCGCTGCCCGACGCGCCCGACCTGGTGTGGGCGTACCCCGATCCGAAGCCGGAGGTGGCCGAGATCCGGGACCACTACTGCTTCTACACGCCCGAAGTGTCGTGACCTCGGGTGTCGCCGCCGTGTCGTGACGGATGAGTACGGCGCGGTACGGCAGTCTCCAAGAGCATGGACAAGAAGACGACTTCCGCCGACGGCACCCCGCTCGCGTACCGGGTGACCGGCGAGGGGCCCACAGTGATCCTGGTGAGCGGCGCGATGTCCACCGGGGGCACGCTCGCACCCTTGGCGCTGTCCCTCTCCGACCGGTGCAGGACCGTCGTCTACGACCGCCGTGGGCGCGGCGCGAGCGGGGACACGCCGCCGTACACGGTGGAGCGCGAGGTGGAGGACCTGGCGGCGCTGATCGCGGCGGTGGGCGGCGAGGCGGCGCTGTTCGGGGTGTCCTCGGGCGGCGCGCTGGTCCTGGAGGCGGCGGCGAGCGGGCTGCCGGTGGGCCGGGCGGCGGTGTACGAGGTGCCGTACGCGGACTTCCTGGCGGGCGGCGCCGAGCAACAGGCGGTCTACACGGCCAACCTGTCGCGCCTGCTGGAGGCGGGGCGCCTGGGCGACGCGGTGGAGCTGTTCCTGCGGCTGACCGGGCTCGCGGAGCAGATGATCCAGCGCGCCCGGCAGTCCCCGATGTGGCCCGGCATGGAGGCGGTCGCGCCGAGCCTCGCCCATGACGCCGCCGTCCTGGGCGACGGGCTGCTGCCCCTCGCGCGCCTGGCGGAGATCCCGGTGCCGGTCCTGTCGGTGGCGGGCGGGATGAGCCCGGCCTGGATGCGGGAGGCGGCCCTGGCGGTCGCGGAGGCGGTGCCGGACGGCACGTTCCTGGAGCTGGCGGGCCAGACCCACATGATCGAACCGGCCGCCCTGGCACCGGTATTGGCGACCTTCTTCACGGACTTCGCGGAGTGACGCCGCGCGAAACGACGCCACCCGCTCCGTGAGGGGTCAGACCGTCGCCGCCGTCGCCCGCGTCGTGGCGGCGATGGTGGCCGAGCCCACCACGCGCGTGCCGTCGTACAGCACGATCGCCTGGCCGGGAGCCACGCCCCGCACCGGCTCGGTGAAGGTGACGCGCAGCTCGCCGTCCACCAGCTCGGCGTCGACCTCGGTCTCGCCTCCGTGGGCGCGCAGCTGGGCGGTGTAGGTGCCGGGGCCCTCGGGGGCGGCGCCGCACCAGCGGGGCTTGATCGCGGTGAGCGCGGTGACGTCCAGGGCGGCGGCCGGGCCGACCGTGACGGTGTTGGTCACCGGGGAGATGTCGAGGACGTAGCGCGGCTTGCCGTCGGCGGCCGGGGTGCCCAGGCGCAGGCCCTTGCGCTGGCCGATGGTGTAGCCGTAGGCGCCCTCGTGGGTGCCGAGGCGGTTGCCGTCCTCGTCCACGATGTCGCCCTCGGCCTTGCCGAGCCGCTGGGCGAGGAAGCCCTGGGTGTCGCCGTCGGCGATGAAGCAGATGTCGTGCGAGTCGGGCTTCTTGGCGACGGCCAGGCCCCGGCGCTCGGCCTCGGCGCGGATCTCGTCCTTGGTGGTGACGGTGTCGCCGAGCGGGAACAGCGCATGCGCGAGCTGGCGGTCGTCCAGGACACCGAGGACGTACGACTGGTCCTTGGCCATGTCGGAGGCGCGGTGCAGCTCGCGGGTGCCGTCCTCGCGGACGATCACCTGGGCGTAGTGGCCGGTGCAGACCGCGTCGAAGCCGAGCGCGAGCGCCTTGTCGAGCAGCGCGGCGAACTTGATCTTCTCGTTGCAGCGCAGGCAGGGGTTGGGGGTGCGCCCGGCCTCGTACTCCGCGATGAAGTCCTCGACCACGTCCTCGCGGAAGCGGTCGGCGAGGTCCCAGACGTAGAAGGGGATGCCGATGACGTCGGCGGCGCGGCGGGCGTCGCGGGAGTCCTCGATGGTGCAGCAGCCCCGCGCTCCGGTGCGGAAGGATTGCGGGTTCGCGGAGAGCGCGAGGTGGACGCCGGTCACGTCGTGCCCGGCTTCCGCGGCGCGCGCGGCGGCGACGGCGGAGTCGACACCGCCGGACATGGCGGCGAGGACGCGGAGGGGGCGCTGCGGGGTCTCAGTCATAACCCCTCCAGGGTACGGGGCGCGGGAACCGCGGACGCCGGGAGTCCGTTGAAGATCACAGGGGGACCGGGACGGCGGGGAGACGGGGGCGGCATGGGTGACGGGGACCGGCGGCTGGGCAGGCGGGCACTGCTGATCGGCGGCGCGGCGGCGGCCGTGGGCACGGCGGCGCTGGCACGCGAGGAGCTGGCACATCTGTGGTGGCGGCTGCCGGGGGTGGAGCGGCCCCGGGTGGCCGGGGCGGTGGACTTCAGGGGCGCCCGCTGGGTGGCGGCCTCGCCGGGCAACTACCGCCGCGCGGACCGCCCCGACGACTACCCGGTGGACCGGGTCGTCATCCACGTCACCCAGGGCGGCTACGCGTCGGCGGTGAAGGTCTTCCAGGACCCGGCGCACGGCGCGGCGGCGCACTACATCGTGCGCGGGGACGGCGGGATCACCCAGCTGATCCGCGAGCTGGACGTGGCCTTCCACGCGGGCAACCGGTCGTACAACGAGCGCAGTGTGGGCATCGAGCACGTCGGTTTCGTGGACGACCCCTCGTCCTTCACCGACGCGATGTACGCGTCCTCGGCCCGGCTGACGGCCCGGATATGCGCGCGGTACGGCATGAAGCCCGATCGGGAGCACGTCATCGGGCACGTGGAGGTGCCGGGGACGGACCACACGGACCCGGGCCCGCACTGGGACTGGGACCGGTACATGAAGCTGGTGCGGCAGGCGAGCGCCTAGGCAGCTCCGGCCGCGCGGGCGTCCTCCGGCGTCCTCAGGTCAGCCCGGCCGCCCGTGCCCGCTCCACCGCGGGGCCGATGGCCTTGGCGACGGCCTCCACGTCCTCGTCGGTGGAGGTGTGGCCCAGCGAGAAGCGCAGGGTGCCGCGCGCCAGGTCGGGGTCGGTGCCGGTGGCGAGCAGGACGTGGCTGGGCTGGGCGACGCCCGCCGTGCAGGCGGAGCCGGTGGAGCATTCGATGCCCTGCGCGTCGAGCAGCAGGAGCAGGGAGTCGCCCTCGCAGCCGGGGAAGGTGAAGTGGGCGTTGGCGGGCAGCCGGCCGCCGGGTGCCGGGTCGCCGCCGAGGATCGCGTCGGGGACGGCCGTGCGCACGGCGCCCACCAGCCGGTCGCGCAGGGCGCCGATCTCGCGAGCGAACCGCTCCTGCTGCTCGGCGGCGACGCGTCCGGCCACCGCGAAGGAGGCGACGGCGGGCACGTCGAGCGTGCCGGAGCGGACATGGCGCTCCTGCCCGCCGCCGTGCAGCACGGGTACGGGGCTGTACTCGCGGCCGAGGACGAGCGCGCCGATGCCGTACGGGCCGCCGATCTTGTGCCCGGAGACGGTCATCGCGGCGAGCCCCGACGCGGCGAAGTCGACCGGCACCTGCCCGAACGCCTGGACCGCGTCGGCGTGCAGCGGGACGCCGAACTCGGCTGCCACGTCCGCCAGTTCGCGGACCGGCATGATCGTGCCGATCTCGTTGTTGGCCCACATCACCGTGGCCAGGGCCACGTCGTCGGGGTTGCGCGCGATGGCCTCGCGCAGCACCTCGGAGCTCACCCGGCCGTAGCGATCCACGGGGAGGTACTCCACGACGGCGCCCTCGTGCTCGCCCAGCCAGTGCACGGCGTCGAGGACGGCGTGGTGTTCGACGGGGCTGGACAGGACGCGGACGCGGGCCGGGTCGGCGGCGCGGCGGGACCAGTACAGGCCCTTGACCGCGAGGTTGTCGGCCTCGGTGCCGCCGGAGGTGAAGACGATCTCGCTGGGGCGCGCGCCGAGCGCCTCGGCGAGGGTTTCGCGGGACTCCTCGACCGTGCGGCGGGCCCGGCGGCCGGAGGCGTGCAGCGAGGACGCGTTGCCGGTGACGCTCAGCCGGGCGGTCAGCGTCGCCGCGGCCTCGGGGAGCATCGGGGTCGTGGCGGCGTGGTCGAGGTAAGCCATGGTGACGCCGATTCTACGGCGGCCGGAGGCCCGCCCTCCGAGCGGCGGGCGCACGGCACCCGCGCCGGTGATCCGGACCGGTCGCACCGGGCTCCGGGAGCCGGGTCCCGGCGGCTCCGGGACACCGCGCGTCACCGGGCCCCAAGGCCCCGCGACTCCACTGTCACAGGCTCCAGGACACCGTGTGGGACAGCTGCATGGCGACGGCCAGGACCACCAGGTCGGCCACGCCGAGGGCCATGCCGAGCCAGGCCCGGCCGGGGCGCGAGGTGCCGCGCCACAGGGCCACGGCGGCCAGTACGACGGAGACCGGGCCGAGGACGACGTTGAGGACGAGCAGGCCGAGGAGGCCCAGGACGAAGGAGGCCACCGCCATGCCGTCGGCGTCCCGGGTGCGCGGGGCGGCCTCGGCGGGCCGGACGGCCGGTGCGGTGAGTCGCGGTGCGGTGAGTCGCATGGTGCTCAGCTCCTGAGGTCGTGACGGACGGTCAGTCGGCGGAGTGGCGGCGCCTGCGGCCGTGGTGCTCGCGGAGCGCGAAGACGCCGAGCCAGACGGCGATGAGGACGGCGAGGGCGGCGGTGACGGGCAGCGGCGCGTGGGCCACGGTGCCGAGGACGACACCGAGCAGCATCAGCGCGGCGACGAGGAACAGCATGGGATCGGATCCCCCCTCCAACTCTGGGTGAACAGTTGTAGTAACAGTTGTTCACTGACACCGAGTCTAGCGCGCGGCACGACTTTTCAATTCCGGAGAACAGTTGTTAACTGGATGACATGAGTCACACCCTCGGCGCCCGGCAGGCCCAGAAACAGAGGACCCGTCAGGCGTTCCTGGACGCGGCGCTCACCCTGCTCGAGGAGCAGAGCCTGAGCAGTCTGGGGCTGCGTGAGGTGACCCGGGCCGTCGGCGTGGCGCCGACCGCCTTCTACCGGCACTTCCGCTCCACCGCCGACCTCGGCGTCGCGCTGGTCGGCGAGGCGCTGGGCAGTCTGCATCCGATGGTCCGCCCGACCGTCGCCGCCGGGGACGACAGCGAGGAACGCATCCGCCGCGCCGTCGAGTTGATCGCCCACCACGTGGACAGCCATCCCGCGCACGTCCGCTTCATCGCGCGCGAGCGGCACGGCGGGGTGAAGGCGGTGCGCGAGGCGATCCAGGCCGAACTGGCCCGGTTCGCCGAGGAGGTGCGCACCGAGCTGGCCGCCGACCCGCAGACCGAGGGCTGGGCGGACGCCGACGTGCTGATGCTCGCCCACCTCTACGTGGACCAGATGCTCATCACCGCCTCCCTGTTCCTGGAGTCCCAGGACGGCCCCCCGGGTGAGCGGGAGCGTGTGACACGGCTCGCCGCCCAGCAGTTGCGGCTCATCTCGCGGGGCAGCAGGCACTGGCTGGACTGAGCGAGAGCAACTCCCTTTACGACGGCGCCTGTTCGCCGTACAGCTCCAGCGCCGAGCGCGCCCCCCGCAGGAGTTCGGCACGCGCCTCGGGCGGGTCCAGGATCTCCACCTGGTCGGAGAATCCCAGGAGTTGGCGCACCGCGCGCAGCACCGGGAAGGTCATCCGGGCGACGACCCACTCCTCCTCCCCCGCGTCCGGCGGGAGTTCGGCCAGATGGGGGCCCGCGACGCGCAGGAAGAAGTCCAGGCGTTCGCGGCGCACCCGCACGGTGACGTCGATCGCGCCGTCCGGCCAGTCCTCCACCTGGCGGAGCAACACCTCCCACACGTCGGCCAGTTCGATGCCGGGACGGCGGCGCACGGGGTCGTCGAGGAGACGGGCCGCGTACACCCGGTCGGCCCGGAAGAGCTGCGGCCGGGCCCGCCGGTCCGCGACCAGGTACCAGACCCCGGCCTTGGCGACCAGGCCGTACGGGTCCACGGTGTAGGTGCGCGGCTCCCGCTGTCCGCTGTGCCGGTAGCGCAGCCGCAGCCGCCGGTCGCGGAACACCGCCTCCCGCAGCACCTCCAGATCGACGGCCGCCCGCGGTCCGTCGCGCCAGCGCGTGGCGTCGACCAGGACGCGGCGGCTGGCGAGTTCGGCGGCGGGCCGGTGCGGTTCGGGCAGCGCGGCCATCACCTTGCGCAGGGCCGAGCCGAGGGCGGCGTCGAGACCGAGCGCCGCGTGCGTGCCCTCGGCGGCCAGGATGAACAGCGCGCGGGACTCGTCGGCGGTCAGCCCCGTGACATCCGTACGGAAGCCCGCGAGCAGGGCGATGCCGCCGTGCCGCCCGCGCTCGGCGTACACCGGGACCCCGGCGGCGGACAGCGCCTCCACGTCCCGGTAGACCGTGCGCACCGACACCTCCAGGCGGGAGGCGAGTTCACGCGCGGGCACCCGGCCCCGGGTCTGGAGGAGCAGCAGGATCGACAGCAGCCGGTCGGACTTCACGCACCCAGAATCGCGCCACTCGGAGGACACGCACAAATGTTGACGGAATCTGTCAGGTTTTCCGCCGATGCTCGCTCCACCGGCTCACGAGCCCCACCGATCCAGCGAGAGGCACACCATGACCACCACCGCGTTCACCGACCCCCGTCCCGTCTACCACCGCGCGAGCGAGCAGGCGGCCCGCCTGATCGCGGCGGTACGGCCCGATCAGCTCGGACTCCCCACGGCGTGTACCGAGTTCGACGTGCGCGGACTCCTGGAGCACGTCGTCAACGGCACCCGGGGCATCGCCGCGATCCCCGGCGGCGCGGCACCCGCCCCGGGCGGCCGCGCCGCCGGGGAGGTCGCCGACGACGGCTGGGGCGCGGCCTACGACGAGGTCCGCACCCTCATGCTGAAGGCGTGGGACGACGACGATCTCATGACGCGGGCGGTCCGGGTGCCGTGGGGCGAGGTCCCCGGCCACGCGGCCCTCTCGGGCTATGTGATGGAGATCGTGGCCCACACCTGGGACCTGTCCGACGCGCTCGGCCACCCCTTCGCGCTCGACCCGGAGGTGGGCGCGTTCGCGCTCGCGGTGGCCGAGCGGCAGCTCCCGGACTCGCGTCCGCGCGAGGTGCTGCCGTTCGGGGAGCGCCACCCGGCCCCCGAGGGCGCCGACGCCTACGGGCGCCTCGCGGCGTGGCTCGGCCGTACGCCGGTCAGCCGAGCCTGACGCGGGCGAGCTGACGGGACTGGGCGACGAGCCGGTCCTCGCTGTCCCAGACCTCGGCGTCCTCCTCCAGGAAGCCTCCGGCCAGGTTGCGGGTGGTGATCGACACCCGCAGCGGGCCGGGGGCCGGGCGCCTGCGGACGTGGACGGTCAGCTCGACGGTGGGCACCCAGCCGGTCAGCCCGATCTCGAACGCGGTCGGCGGCAGCGCGTCCACCGTGAGCAGCAGCGAGAGCGGGTCGGCGTCGCGGCCGTCGGCGAGCCCGAACCAGGCCCGCATCTCGCCCTTGCCGGAGGGCGCGCCCAGCGCCCAGCCGAGGGTCGCGGGGTCCAGCTTGAGCATGAGCCGGTCGGTGATGGCCGAGCTGCCCTCGACCGGCGCCGGACCGTCCTCGGGGCCCAGACACCGCTCCAGCGGCGGGATCACGGGCGGGACGGCGGTGGTGCGCACGTCGTCGGGGAGGGCGCCGAGGTCGCCGTAGGAGGCGAGGACGCGGATGCGCTCCACCTCGTTGCCGTCGGCGTCGTACTGGAACAGCGACGCCTGGCCGGTGGAGAGGGTGCGGCCGGTGCGCACGGTCTCGGTGCGCACCACGGCGGGCCCCGGCTGGGAGGCCGTCAGATAGTGCGCGGAGACCGAGAACGGGTCGGGGTGCGGGAGGGTGTCCGCGAGGGCCCGGCCGAGGACGGCCAGCAGATAGCCGCCGTTGACGGCGCTGATGATGGTCCAGCCGGCCGAGAGGTCGATGTCGTAGACGCCGGGCTCGCGGCGGACGACCGCGGTGTCGCGGTCGAACTCGCTGTCGCCGATCAGGGCCGCTGCGGCGGGTACGGAAGCTGCTTCTGGCATGGGTGAACCGTACAACAACAAATTACTAAGCAGTAGCTTTGGCCGCCTACTCCTCCGTGACCGTCGAGCGCCGGTTCCAGGCGCGCGGCGCCCGCCAGTGGTACTTCATCGCCAGCAGCCGCAGCACGAAGGCGGTGACGGCGGCGACGCCGCTGGTGAGGGGGGTGAGGGCGTCGTAGCGGATGCAGAGCACCACCATGGTGGCGCCGACGATCGCCGGGACGGCGTACAGGTCGCGGTCCCAGCGCAGCAGCGAGGGCACCTCGTTGGCGAGCACGTCGCGCAGCACACCGCCGCCCACGGCGGTGGCGAGACCGAGCGTCGCGGAGGCGGTGAGGCCGAGGCCGTAGCTGTACGCCTTGGTCGTGCCGGTGACGCAGAAGAGGCCGAGACCGGCCGCGTCGAAGACGAGCACCGCCGACTGGATGCGCTCGACGTGCGGATGCAGGAAGAAGACCACCACGGCGGTGAGCAGCGGGGTCACGAAGTAGCCCAGGTCCGTGAAGGCCGCCGGCGGCACGGCCCCGATGATCAGATCGCGGATCAGCCCTCCGCCCAGCGCGGTCACCTCGGCGAGGACGGCGATGCCGAAGACGTCGAAGTTCTTCCGGACGGCCAGCAGGGCGCCGGAGATCGCGAACACGAAGATGCCGATGACATCCAGCGTGTGCTGAACGGAGGGACTGAAGAGTTGCTGGATCTGCACCCTGCCATTCTCACCTGACGGCGGGTGCGCGCCTTGCAATGCCAGGCGCGCTCCGGTCCGGTCCGGGAACGCGAAACGGCCGCCGCGAGTGCGGCGGCCGTTCGGTGTCACATGCCGGTGCGGTCCGGGCTTACTTCCCGGTCTGCTCGGGGCTCTCGGGCTCGGACTTGGCCTCGGGCTCCGGCTTCGCCTCGGACACCTCGGCGTCCGTGGCCGTCTCGGCCGCGGCCTCCGCGACCTCCGCCGCCACCGCGGCCGACGTCTCCGCCGACTCCTCCAGGACCGCCTCCGGCACCAGCTCGGAGGCCGCCTTCGCCGCGGTCAGCAGGACCACGTCCTGCGGCGCCTGGTCGGCGAAGTTCTCCGGGTGGTGGCAGGCGACCCGCTGGCCGGGACGCAGCTCCTTGAGCAGCGGCTCGGTGGTCTTGCAGATCTGCGTGGCCTTCCAGCACCGGGTGTGGAAGCGGCAGCCCGACGGCGGCGCGATGGGCGAGGGCACGTCGCCGCGGAGCAGGATGCGCTCGCTCTTGGCGCCCCGGCGCTTCGGGTCCGGGACCGGCACCGCCGACATCAGCGCCTTGGTGTACGGGTGCATCGGCGACTCGTACAGCGAGTTGCGGTCCGCCAGCTCGACCATCTTGCCGAGGTACATCACCGCGATCCGGTCCGAGACGTGCCGGACGACCGACAGGTCGTGCGCGATGATCACGTATGTCAGGCCCAGTTCCTCCTGGAGGTCGTCCATGAGGTTGACGACCTGGGCCTGGATCGACACGTCCAGCGCGGAGACCGGCTCGTCGGCGACGACCAGCTTCGGCTTGAGCGCGAGCGCGCGGGCGATGCCGATGCGCTGGCGCTGGCCGCCGGAGAACTCGTGCGGGTAGCGGTTGAAGTGCTCGGGGCTCAGACCGACGAGCTCCAGGAGGCGCTGGACCTCCTTCTTCACCCCGCCCTCGGGCGTCACGTTCTGCAGCCGGAAGGGCGCCGAGACGATCGAGCCGATGGTGTGACGGGGGTTCAGGGAGCCGTACGGGTCCTGGAAGATCATCTGGATGTCGCGCCGCAGCGGCCGCATCCGTCCCGCGCTGAGCCGGGTGATGTCCTGGCCCTCGAAGGTGATCTTTCCGCCGGTCGGGTCCTGGAGCCGGGTGATGACCCGGCCCATGGTCGACTTGCCGCAGCCCGACTCGCCGACCACGCCCAGGGTCTCGCCCTTGCGCACCTCGAAGTCGATCCCGTCGACGGCCTTCACCGCGCCGACCTGGCGCTGGAGAATGCCCTTCTTGATCGGGAAGTGCTTGGTCAGGCCCTCGACCCGGAGCAGCACGTCGCTGTCCGCCGCCCCGCCCTCGGAGCCCGCCGGACGCGGGATGGCGGCCCCGCCGTTTTTCTTGGTCTCAGTCACAGCTTCGGCGCAATCTCTTCGGTCCAGATCCGCTCACGGTCCTCGGCCGAGAGGTGGCAGGCGGTCCAGTGCCGCCCGGAGTCCACCAGCTCCAGCTCGGGGCGCACGGTGCGGGTGACGTTCCCCTTGGGGATGTCCGCGTACGGGCAGCGCGGGTTGAAGGCGCAGCCCGAGGGGATGTTGATGAGGCTCGGCGGCTGGCCCTTGACGGGGATGAGCCGCTCCTCGGTCACCCGGTCGATGCGCGGCATCGAGCCGAGCAGACCCCAGGTGTAGGGGTGCTGCGGCTTCTCGAAGATCTCGTCGACCGGACCGCGCTCCACGCACCGGCCGCCGTACATCACCAGCACGTCGTCCGCGATCTCGGCGACCACACCGAGGTCGTGGGTGATCATCATGACCGCGGAGCCGAACTCCTTCTGCAGGTCCCGGATCAGGTCCAGGATCTGCGCCTGCACGGTCACGTCGAGCGCGGTGGTCGGCTCGTCCGCGATGAGCAGCTCGGGGTTGTTGACCAGGGCCATGGCGATCATGGCGCGCTGGCGCATACCGCCGGAGAACTCGTGCGGGTAGCTGTCGACGCGCTTGGCCGGCTCGGGGATGCCCACGCGGTCCAGCATCTCGATGGCGCGCGTGCGGGCCACCTTCTTGCTGACCTTGTGGTGGACCCGGTAAGCCTCCACGATCTGGTTGCCGATCGTGTAGTACGGGTGCATCGCGGACAGCGGGTCCTGGAAGATCATCGCCATTTCGCGGCCGCGGAGCTTGCGCACCTCGTCCGGGGAGGCGGAGACCAGTTCCTTGCCGGCGAGACGGATCTCGCCGGACATCTGGACGTTCTTGCCGCGCGCGCCGAGCCGGTGCAGGCCCATGATCGCCAGCGAGGTCACCGACTTGCCGGAGCCGGACTCACCCACGACGGCGAGGGTCTTGCCCTTCTCCAGCGAGAAGGTGAGCCCGTCGACGGACTTGACGAGGCCGTCGTCGGTCGGGAAGTGCACCTTGAGGTCGCGGACCTCCAGGAACGCCTCGGAGGCCTTGCCCGAGGAGCCCGAGGACTCCTCCACGGCGGCGCCGGTCTTGGAAAGTTCGGTCACGAGAGCCTCACGCGCGGGTCGGCGGCCGCGTACACCACGTCCACCAGGAGATTTGCGATCACGACGAAGAAGGCGGCGAGCATGGTGACGCCGAGGATCTTGGGCAGGTCGTTGTCGGTGATGCCCTGCACCGCGTACTCGCCGATGCCGTGCAGCGAGAACACGTACTCCGTGATCACCGCACCGCCCAGGAGCAGGCCGATGTCCATGCCGAAGACGGTGATGATCGGCGTGAGGGCGGCGCGCAGACCGTGCCGGAAGACGACTCGCTGCTCGCGCAGGCCCTTCGCGCGGGCCGTGCGGATGAAGTCCTCGTTCATCGTCTCCAGCATGCCCGAACGGGTCAGGCGCGCATAGATGGCCGAGTACAGCAGGGCCAGCGAACACCACGCCGGGAAGAGGGTGTTGGCCCACTGGCTGGGGTTCTCGGTGAACGGCACATAGGTGTCACCGAAGATCGGCCAGGTGTCGACGAAGAGCAGGATCGCCAGGTTGCCCGTGAAGAACATGGGCAGGGAGACACCGGCGAGGGCGACGCCCATGAAGGTGCGGTCGAGGAACGAGCGCGGCTTCAGGGCGGAGATGACACCGGCGATCACGCCGGAGACCAGCCACAGCACGGCGGCACCGACGGCCAGCGAGAAGGTGACCGGAAGGCGGTCGACCAGCTCCGGCCAGACCGCCTGGTGGGTCTTGAAGGAGTAGCCGAAACACGGTGCCGCACAGAGCACCGTCGTGGGACCGAGGTCGTAGGTCGCGCCGGACACGATCCCCTTGATGAAGTGCCAGTACTGGATGTAGACAGGCTGATCCAGACCGAGGTTGTGCTTGACCGCGGCGATGTCCGCCTTCGACGGGCTCTTGCCGATGTACTGCTGCGCCAGCTGATCCGCTGTCTGGCCGGCGAGCCGTGGCAGCAAGAAGAAGATGGCGAAGGTGACCGCGGAGACGACCAGCAGCAGGATCACTGCCGCGAACGTCCGGCGGAGGATGTACGAGATCACGGGGACCGGCGCTGGTGCCCGCGGGCTGTAGACCCGCGGGCACCAATGCCTTCACCTGCCTTCCGGGGCTGCTACTTCTGGTTGGAGCCGATGTTGAGGTAGTCGTACTGACCGCTGAAGGCAGCAGTGGAGACCAGGTTGGTGTTGTTGTACGGGCGGGCCAGCAGGACCTTGAAGTACGTCAGCGGAACGAGGGCCGCGTCGTCCATGGTCTTCTTGTCGATCTGCGCGTAGAGGGCGTTGCGCTCGGAGTCGCCCTGCGTCGCGATCGACTGACCGAGGAGCTTGTTGACGTCCTTGTTGTCGTACTGCGACAGGTTGGTGTTACCCGACTGGCTGATCGCCTTGCCGTTCAGGATCTGCTGCAGGAAGCCGTAGCCGGAAGGCCAGTCGGCACCCCACTGCATCATCATCAGGCCGATGTTCTGCTTCTTGGTGAAGTTCGGCACGCCCGCGTAGTCGGTGAAGTACTTGCCCGACGGGTACTGCTTGAGGGTGGCGTTGATGCCGACCTTCTTCAGCGAGTTGATGATCGCGGTGGCCGCGTCCACCTCCTGCTGACGGTCGGAGCGCGCGGAGATGTTGGTGCTGATCGCCTTCTTGCCGCAGGCCTTCAGCTGCTCCTTGGCCTTGGCGACGTCACCCTTGTTGCCGGCCGTCGCGTAGACGTCGGCCTTCTGGTAGCCGGTGATGTCCGGGGGCAGGACCGTGGTGGCGATGTCGCCGCGGATCGGGCCGCCCTCGGCGGTCTGCACCGAGAACTTGTCGACGGCGTACTCGACGGCCTTGCGGCACTCGAGCTTGTCGAACGGCGCGACCTTGGTGTTGATCGCCATGTAGACGAGACGGCCACCGAAGGTGTTGTCGGTGTTGGCCTTCTTGTCCGGGTCGGAGAGGACCTGGGCCTGGGTGGCGGCCTGGACGCCGGTGCCGGCGAGCTCGATGGCCTTGCCCGCCTGGACGTCCTTGTCGATCGTCTCGGGGTTGACCTTGAGCTTGACGACGATCTGGTCCGGCAGCTGCTTGCGCAGCGGGTCCGTCTTGGCGTCCCAGTTCTTGTTGCGGACGAGGACGGCCTGCTTGCCCTCGTCGTAGCTCTGGAACTGGTAGGAGCCGGAGGAGACGACGTTCTTGACGTAGTCGACGCCGTTGTCCTTGGCCTTCGGCACCGGCGCGGTCTGCGGCGCGGCGACCAGGTAGTCGAACTCCTGGAAGGCCTGCTTCAGGTGGAAGACGATCGTGGTGTCGTCCGGCGTCTCGATGGACGACAGGCCCTTGTCGCTCTTGTCCTTGTAGGGGCCCTTGTACTTGTCCCCGCCGACCAGCAGCTGCTGGAAGTAGTTCGGGCCGAGGGAGAGCACGTCACGCGCGAAGTTGGAGCGCTCGACGGCGTACTTGACGTCCTTCGACGTGATCGCCGAGCCGTCCTGGTACTTCAGGCCCGTACGCAGCTTGTACGTCCAGGTCTTGCCGCCGTCGCTCGGGGTGCCCTTGCCGGCCGCGAGGTCGGGGACCAGGGTGTTGCCCTTCTCGCCCGGGGCGGGCTGGAAGGTCATCAGCGGGCGGGCCCACAGACGGCTGAGGTTGTACATGTACGCGTAGTACGTGTTGCCGGGGTCGAACGAGTCCGGGACGTCGGACAGTTCGTAGGTGACCGTCCCGCCCTTCTTGTCCGAGGCGTTGACGACACCGGTGGTCGCGGCGTTGGCCGGGGCCGACTTGGCGTCGCTCTTCTTGGAATCGGCCTTGCTACAGCCTGTGACGAGCAGGCTCGCGGACCCGAGGACCGCGATAGCGGCCAGCGCTGACCTTCGCATGATGGGCGTATTCCCCTTCACAATCGGAAACTTGGTTGGGCTCTCCGCGGCAGACTTCAGCGGCTGCGCGGGTCGAGAGCGTCGCGGAGACCGTCACCGAGCAGGTTGAACGCCAGGACAGTCACGAAGATGGCGAGACCGGGGACGATCATGTACTGCGGGTCGACCTCGTAGAAGTTGACCGCGTCGCGGAGCATGCCGCCCCAGGACGCCTGCGGGGGCTGGATACCGACACCGAGGAAGCTCAGGGAAGCCTCGAACAGGATGTTGGTCGGGATGAGCAGCGTCGAGTAGACGATGATCGGGCCGACCAGGTTCGGCATCAGCTCGCGGAAGAGAATGTACGGGCCCTTGGCGCCCATGCCGCGCGAGGCGTCGACGAACTCGCGCTCGCGCAGGGCGAGGGTCTGGCCGCGCACGATCCGGCCCAGGTAGGGCCAGTTGAAGAAGCCGATGACGAAGATCAGCACGCTCAGGTGCAGCGGCAGGCCGGTGAGGCCGAAGGCGCCGCCCTGGAGGGTGGCCGAGATCGCGATGGCGAAGAGCAGCAGCGGGAAGGCGAGGAAGGTGTCCATCAGGCGGCTGATGATCGAGTCCACGCGGCCGCCGTAGAAACCGGCGACGACACCGAGGATGGCGCCGATCACGTTGGAGAGGATCGTCGCGCCGAAGGCGACCACCAGCGAGACCCAGGAACCCTCGAGGATGCGGGTCGCGATGTCACGGCCGAACTTGGGGTCCACGCCCAGCGGGTGATCGGCGCTCATGCCGCCCCAGCTGCCCTTGGGGAGCGAGGTGTTGGCGTCGATCAGGTCCTGGTGGAAGGCGTTGGGATCGAGGCCGAGGGCGGCCTGGATCGGACGCGCGAGCACCGCCAGCAGGACGAGCAGGATGACGATGACGGCCCCGGCGACGGCGGCCTTGTCCTTCTTGAACCGCGTCCAGGCGATCTGCCCTAGAGAACGACCCTCGATCTTCCCCTTGCCGGCGCCGTCGAGCACAGCTTCCGGCTGTGCTTCGGCTGCCGCCCCGGTGGTCTCGATCGGTGCGGTCACAGTGACCCGACCCCTCTCGCCGGTGGTGACCGGCCTGTGCCTGCCGCGGATTGCGGCTATGTCGACTTGCACTCGAACACAAGATCTCCACCTCGTGTTCTGTTCGGGAGTCTTCAGTGCGGTCGTGATCGGCCGCCAGTCCTGACAGGGAATGGATGCGCAACCGTGATCCACTGAAGGGGGTTTCCGTTACCGGATCCGTGGGTAACCATCTTCGAATGGTGGCCAGTTGGGACAGACTGGCAATTCCACGCGGTTGGGGTGGAACGGCGCACGCCCGGGGGCGCCCTTGTGTTTCCGGTACGTAAATTTTGCTCGCGGAAAACCAAAGGCCCTCCGTGGAGGGCCTGTTGATCAGTAACTGCCGCGCACCGGTGGGTAGCCGTACCCGGGGGCGGGTGACTGGGGCCGCGCGGAAGGCGGGAGTTGGGGCGGGGCACCGACCGCGTGGGCCTCGCGGTCGTAGAACGGGCGCGCGTTGGCGCGCATCCACATCACGACCGGGTCGTAGTCGTCGGTCATCGCGACCGTCGAGACGGGCAGCCCGTCCGGCACCGCGCCGATGGACTGCTGCATCATCGCCCGCACCGAGTCGACCGCCGCCGGGGTCGTCTCGTACACGTCCAGGCCGATCGCGAGGTACGGCGCGCCGAGCGCGGGCTGCACCCAGGCGCGGCGCAGCGAGCGCAGGGCGGGGGTGCGGTGGGCGTTCTGCCCGAGCAGGGCGTAGAACGCCGGTACCTCGATGGCCGGTTCGGACATGCTGAGCGGTCCGGCGGGCTGGCGGTCCAGGCCCGTGGCGATGCGGCGCAGGTCCAGCCAGGGGATGCCCACGCCGCCGCCGGGGGCGTGCGGGTTGAGCCAGAGGCCGTAGTGGTCGGGGTAGAGGGTGCGGGCCACGTCGAGACCGTCGACCACCTCGTACGACCGGCTCCAGCCGCTGGCCGACAGCTCCTGCGCGGAGGTCACACAGGGGGCGTAGCCGAAGCCGTCGACCTCCATGTTTCCGTACTGCGCGTCCGGGGAGCCGGCCTGGCCGTGCCAGAGCAGCATCCAGATCTGCCCGGTCGAGGGGGTGGCGAGGGCGCGCAGCAGTGCCTCGTAGGCGTCGTAGCGGCCGGGGGTGACCTGGCGGAGTGTGTGTTCGACGCCGGCGCTCGGGCTCGCGCTCACCAGTCTTACCGCCCCTTCGATTCTTGCCCCAGTGTGGAGGACAGCTTAAGCGGCGATCGCCGTGATCCCCATGGAGGACTAGTTGCCGAACTGGTAGAAGGGCCGCACGTTCGTCTTCAGCCAGTCGCCCACCGGGTCCTGGGCCACGTCGAGGAGGACGAGGTTGACCGGCCACGGGGGCGGGGACTGGGTGAGGGCGCGCTCCAGGGCCTCCAGCGGACGGGCACGCAAGTCGCCCTCCCACTGGGAGAGTTCGACGCCGACGAAGAGGACCGGATCGGCCGTCTCGATGGCGGCGAGGCAGCGGCGGGCCGTGACGACGACGCCCGTGCCCGCGAACTCGGCCGAGGCGGCGGCGAGGAAGTCCACCGGGTCCTCCTGCCAGTCGGGCTCGAAGAGCCGGACGCGGGCGCCGCCCGCGGGGCCGTCCAGGGCCGTGCGGTCGGCGCGGCACAGCTCGGCCACCGCCTCCGGCGGCAGCGGCAGGCCCACCACCCCACCGGGGTTGAGCACCAGGCCCACCTGCGGTGGCAGCCCGCGCGCGAATTCCACAGCCGGGGCGACCGTGAAGGAAAGGTGCGCGCCCGGCGACTGGCGGAACTGCTCCTCGGAGCTGAACACCGGGACGTACCCCTGGCCGTCGATCTCCACGGTGGGCAGGTCGAGCGAACCGCTCTGCGGGCCGCCGCCGTTGGGCAGCGGGATCCACAGGAAGCCGCGGGAGAGCACCTCGACGATCCGGGCGCCCGCCGAGGGCACGCCGAGGGAGGCCGAGAGCACCTCCTCCAGCTCGTTGCCGGGCCATCCACCGTGCGAATGGGGGTGCGCCTGTGCCGGGAAGTCCGCGGGAAAGTCCGCCGGGAAGTCCATGTTCCTACCGCCTGCCGGGAAAACCATGCTGTGGTGCAGAAGGCTATCCGGTGCGGGCGGCGGACCTCACGCCGCGAAGTCGATCCGGCGCAGCCCGTCCGCCGAGGCGCGGTCCAGGAGCACCGCCGAGGCGCAGCCCGGGGGCAGTTCGCCGCGCTCCACCGCGCGCAGCAGCCGCCCTGTGGCGTGCCGGTGCCGTCCGAAGGCGTACCGGGAGACGCCCCGGCCGCGCTCGCGCTGGCCCTGCCGGGCGGCCTCGGCGTCGACGTCGAGCAGGATCAGATGGAGGGCGGCGCCCCTGCGGCGGGCCTCGTGGGCGAGCCAGGCGCGCACCCAGGGCTGGGCCCCGCAGTCGTGCACGACGACGCCCTCACCGGTGGCAAGCGCACGGCGCAGTCCGGCGTAGTGGGCGAGGCGGACCAGGGGGCGGTAGAGCGCGTACGGCAGACCGGCCAGGCGGGTCTGCCAGCGGTCGCGGGTGTCCTGGGAGTCGATCCGGCGGCCGGGGACGGCTCGCTGCATGAGGGTGGACTTGCCGCTGCCGGGCAGCCCCGTGACGACCACCAAATCCCGTGGGCCGAAGCGGAGTTCGCGGGGGGTGCGGCCGGGGCGCTCGCGCAGGTCGCGCACGAGCGGGGCGGGGCGGGCGGCGACCCGGCGTTCCCGCGTCGGGGCGGCGGGCTGGTGCGGCACCGCCAGGCCGGTGGTGGCGTACGCCGGAGTCCTGTTCACCGTGATCGTCCTCCCCTTGGGTTCGGTAATCCCTTGCCCATCGAATGTAAAGAGAAGGTAATGCGGGAAGTCGGTGGTTCGGTGTCCGTCGTGCCACGGTCCGGTCACAGGCGGCCGCCCCTTCAGCGGCGGCGATCGCCGTGCGATGATGTGGCCGCCAACTGCATACCGGCCGCTTGAATCCGCGCGGGAGAGTCCCTGGCAGTACGTCTGCCGGGGCGCCGAAGGAGCAAGTCCCTCCCTTGAATCTCTCAGGCCCCGTTACCGCGCGGGCGAGGCACATCTGAAAAGCGGGCCGCTGCCGTCAGTGGCTCCACCCAAGGTGCAAACCGTGACCGTGCGGGTCATGGCGAACCTCTCAGGTTCCGATGACAGATGGGGAGGAACGTTCCTCGCCCCATCCCCCGTTGCCCTGGGAGACGACCGACCGATGAGCAGCACCGAACTCCGTCACACCGCGCTCGACGCCGTGCACCGCGCGCTCGGCGCCACCATGACCGACTTCGCCGGCTGGGACATGCCCCTGCGCTACGGCTCCGAGCGCGACGAGCACGTCGCGGTGCGCACCCGCGCGGGTCTCTTCGACCTCTCGCACATGGGTGAGATCACCGTGACCGGCCCCGACGCGGCCGCGCTCCTCAACCACGCCCTCGTCGGCGACATCGCCTCGGTCGGTCTCGGCCGCGCCCGCTACACCATGATCTGCCAGGCCGACGGCGGCATCCTGGACGACCTGATCGTCTACCGCCTCGGCGAGACCGAGGCCGCTTCTTCCACATACTTGGTCGTGGCCAACGCCTCCAACGCCCAGGTCGTCCTCGACGCGCTGACCGAGCGCGCGGCGGGCTTCGACGCCGAGGTCCGCGACGACCGCGACGCCTACGCGCTGCTCGCCGTCCAGGGCCCGGAGTCCCCGGCCATCCTCAAGTCGCTCACCGACGCCGACCTGGACGGCCTCAAGTACTACGCCGGGCTCCCCGGCACCGTCGCGGGCGTCCCCGCGCTGATCGCCCGCACCGGCTACACCGGCGAGGACGGCTTCGAACTGTTCGTGAAGCCGGAGCACGCGGTGGAGCTGTGGCAGGCGCTGACCAAGGCGGGCGAGGCGTCCGGCCTGGTCGCGTGCGGTCTGTCCTGCCGCGACACCCTGCGTCTTGAGGCGGGCATGCCGCTGTACGGCCACGAGCTGACCCGGGAGCTGACCCCGTTCGACGCCGGTCTCGGCCGGGTCGTGAAGTTCGGCAAGGACGGCGACTTCGTGGGCCGCGCCGCGCTGGCGGAGGCCGCCGAGCGCGCCGACCAGAACCCGCCGCGCGTCCTGGTCGGCCTGATCGCCGAGGGCCGCCGGGTACCGCGCGCCGGGTACGCCGTCGTCGCGGGCGGCGAGGTGATCGGCGAGGTCACCTCCGGCGCCCCCTCCCCCACCCTGGGCGCCCCGATCGCCATGGCCTACGTGGACGCGGCCTACGCGGCACCGGGCACCGAGGGTGTCGGCGTCGACATCCGGGGCAGCCACGAGCCGTACCGGGTCGTGGCGCTGCCGTTCTACAAGCGCCAGAAGTAGCCACAGGGCATCGCACGCCGTCGGTACCACGCCGACGTGAGCCTGCGCACATTTTCCCCGCTCACCAGCGGTTTACGTCCCCTTCGTCCGTCCAGCACGCCCTCGCGTACAGGAGAATTCAGGTCATGAGCAACCCGCAGCAGCTGAGCTACACCAAGGAGCACGAGTGGCTGTCGGACGCCGAGGACGGCGTCTCGACGGTCGGCATCACCGAGCACGCGGCCAACGCGCTCGGCGACGTGGTCTTCGTCCAGCTCCCCGAGGTCGGCGACGCCGTGACCGCGGGCGAGTCCTGTGGCGAGCTGGAGTCCACCAAGTCGGTCTCGGAGCTGTACTCGCCGGTCACCGGTGAGATCACGGAGATCAACCAGGACGTCGTCGACAACCCGGCCTTGGTGAACTCCGCGCCCTTCGAGGGCGGCTGGCTGTTCAAGGTGCGCGCCGCGGAGAAGCCCGAGGAGCTGCTCTCCGCCGACGAGTACACCGCCTACACCGCAGGCTGAGGAGCCGGAGCCGTATGACTGACGTCCTGAACACGCCCCTGCACGAGCTGGACCCCGAGGTCGCGGCCGCGGTCGACGCCGAGCTGCGCCGTCAGCAGTCCACCCTCGAGATGATCGCCTCCGAGAACTTCGCGCCGCTCGCGGTGATGGAGGCGCAGGGCTCCGTCCTGACCAACAAGTACGCCGAGGGCTACCCGGGCCGCCGCTACTACGGCGGCTGCGAGCACGTCGACGTGGCCGAGCAGATCGCCATCGACCGGGTGAAGGAGCTGTTCGGCGCCGAGTACGCCAACGTCCAGCCGCACTCGGGCGCCTCCGCGAACCAGGCGGCGCTGTTCGCGCTGGCCCAGCCCGGGGACACCATCCTCGGCCTGGACCTCGCGCACGGCGGCCACCTCACCCACGGGATGCGGCTGAACTTCTCCGGCAAGCAGTTCAACGTGGTCGCGTACCACGTGGACGAGGAGACCGGCCTGGTCGACATGGCCGAGGTCGAGCGCCTCGCCAAGGAGCACAGCCCGAAGGTGATCATCGCGGGCTGGTCGGCGTACCCGCGTCAGCTGGACTTCGCGGAGTTCCGCCGGATCGCGGACGAGACCGGGGCCCACCTGTGGGTGGACATGGCGCACTTCGCCGGTCTGGTCGCGGCGGGGCTGCACCCGAACCCGGTCGAGTACGCGGACGTGGTGACCTCCACCACGCACAAGACGCTCGGCGGCCCGCGCGGCGGCATCATCCTCGCCAAGAAGGACTTCGCCAAGAAGCTGAACTCCTCGGTCTTCCCCGGTTTCCAGGGCGGCCCGCTGGAGCACGTGATCGCCGCCAAGGCGGTCTCCTTCAAGGTCGCGGCCTCGGAGGACTTCAAGGAGCGCCAGCGGCGTACGGTGGAGGGTGCCCGCATCCTCGCCGAGCGGCTGACCGCGCCGGACGCCCGCGCGGCCGGGGTGAACGTGCTGTCCGGCGGTACGGACGTGCACCTGATCCTGGTCGACCTGCGTGAGTCGGAGCTCGACGGGCAGCAGGCCGAGGACCGTCTCCACGAGGTCGGCATCACGGTCAACCGCAACGCGGTCCCGAACGACCCGCGTCCGCCGATGGTGACCTCCGGTCTCCGGATCGGCACGCCAGCCCTGGCGACCCGCGGCTTCACGGCCGAGGACTTCGCCGAGGTCGCGGACGTGATCGCGGAGGCGCTGAAGCCGTCGTACGACGTCGAGGCGCTTGCCGCCCGCGTGCGAGCGCTGGCCGACAAGCACCCGCTGTACCCCACGCTGGGCAAGTAGTACCCCGAAGTTCACCTGGGTGCCCCGCCCACCGTCCCGTGGGCGGGGCACCCGTGGTCTGTCCGCATCACTTTTGTACCTGTTCGTATTTGAGGAGTCACCGTGGCCGTCTCGGTCTTCGACCTGTTCTCGATCGGCATCGGCCCGTCCAGCTCCCACACGGTCGGCCCGATGCGCGCGGCGCGCATGTTCGCCCGCCGCCTGCGCAACGAGGGTCTGCTGGACTCCGTCGCCTCCGTGCGCTGCGAGCTGTACGGCTCGCTCGGCGCGACCGGCCACGGCCACGGCACCCCGAAGGCGGTCCTGCTCGGCCTGGAGGGCGCGTCCCCGCGCACGGTGGACGTGGAGGGCGCGGACGAGCGGGTGGAGCAGATCAAGACGGCAGGCCGTCTGCTCCTCCTGGGTGAGCGCGAGATCCCGTTCTCCTTCGACGACGACCTGATCCTGCACCGCCGCAAGGCCCTGCCCTACCACGCCAACGGCATGACCCTGTGGGCGTACGACGCCTCGGGCGCCGAGCTGCTCACCAAGACGTACTACTCGGTCGGCGGCGGCTTCGTCGTGGACGAGGAGGCCGTGGGCGCCGACCGGATCGTGCTCGACGACACGGTCCTGAAGTACCCCTTCCGCACGGGCGACGAGCTGCTGCGCCTGACGAAGGAGACGGGCCTGTCGATCTCCTCCCTGATGCTGGAGAACGAGCGGGCCTGGCGCTCGGAGGAGGAGATCCACGACGGCCTGCTTGAGATCTGGCAGGTGATGCGCGAGTGCGTACGCCGGGGCCTGTCCCGCGAGGGCATCCTCCCCGGCGGCCTGCGCGTCCGCCGCCGCGCCGCCGTCTCCGCCCGCCAGCTCCGCGCCGAGGGCAATCCGCTCGCGCACGCCATGGAGTGGATCACCCTCTACGCGATGGCGGTCAACGAGGAGAACGCGGCGGGCGGCCGCGTGGTCACCGCCCCCACCAACGGCGCGGCCGGCATCATCCCGGCGGTCCTGCACTACTACATCAACTTCGTCCCCGGCGCCGACGAGGAGGGCGTGGTCCGCTTCCTCCTGGCGGCGGGCGCCATCGGCATGCTCTTCAAGGAGAACGCCTCCATCTCCGGCGCCGAGGTCGGCTGCCAGGGCGAGGTCGGCTCCGCCTGCTCCATGGCGGCGGGCGCCCTCGCCGAGGTCCTCGGCGGCTCCCCCGAACAGGTCGAGAACGCCGCCGAGATCGGCATGGAACACAACCTCGGCCTCACCTGCGACCCCGTCGGCGGCCTCGTCCAGATCCCCTGCATCGAACGCAACGGCATGGCCGCGGTGAAGGCCGTCACCGCCGCCAAGATGGCCATGCGCGGCGACGGCGCCCACATGGTCTCCCTCGACAAGGTCATCAAGACGATGAAGGAGACGGGGGCGGACATGAGCGTGAAGTACAAGGAGACGGCGCGGGGTGGGCTGGCTGTGAACATCATCGAGTGCTGAGGAGGAAACGCAGCTCAATAACAAAACTCTTGTTAAAGTAGCCGCATGGCTACCTCCCCGGCGCCCGGCGAAGGCCCCGTCCGCCCGGTCTCCGTCTCCCTGCACGAGGGCACCATCGCCGCACTCAAGGCCCGTACCGGCAAGCGCGGCATGTCCGCCTACGTCGAAGCTCTCATCCAGCGCCAGCTGGAGCGTGACCGGCTGCGCGAACTCATCGAGGACGCGGAAGCAGAGCACGGGCCCGTGGACCAGGCGGCGGTCGAAGCCAAGCGGGCGATGTTGCGCGGTGACAACGCGGGCTCGGCGGACGCCGCGTGAGCGGCACGCTCGTCCTGGACTGCGAGGGCCTGTCCCAACTCGTACGACGCACAGCCGAGCTCACCGAGTGGCTGGCCGCGGCCGAGGCCGAGGACATCCGTGTCGTCACGAGTTCCGTCACCCTCGTCGAAGCTCGTGACCCCAGGACCAGCCAGGCCCGCTTCGACTATGCGGCCTCTCGCGTCAACATCGCCCCGCCCACGGAAGCCATCGCCCGCCACGCGAGCAAGCTGCTTGCCGCGGCCGGGCTGCACGGCCACAAGTACGCCCTCGACGCGATCGTGGCCGCCACCGCACTCGGCTCGCCGCCCCCCGTAACCGTGCTGACGTCGGACCCGGAGGATCTCCGGATGCTGTGCGGTCCTCGTGTCCGCGTGCTCAAAATCTGAATGTAGCCGCAGGGAGGCGGGGACCTGCGTCAGCGCCCCCGCAGCAGCAGCCGCAGCACCCCCAGGCGGGACGGGGACGCCGAACCCTTCAGCAGCTGGGCACCTCGCGCCGACACCGCGTCCGCCGTGAGGAGTTCGACCTCGATCAGGGTGCTCAGTAGGCGACGGTGGGGAGGCGGAGCCAGTTCCGGTAGCTCCCTCGCCTTCTCCAACGACGTACGGGCCAGAGCCACTTCGTGGTCGACCAGGGCGCGCAGGGCCGAGGGGTCGGGGGTGTTCGTGAGGTCGGACGGGGTGAGGGAGAAGCGGGTCAGGGTGTCCGTCGGGATGCCTGTGCGGCCCTCACCCAGGTCTTCGGCCAAGTCGTTGATGAAGTCCAGGCGTTGGGCGCCCTCGATGAGAGTGCGGCAGGCGGCGCGGAAGGGGGCCGGTGTCCAGGAGGTTGTCGCCGTGTTCCATCACGGCCGTCGCCGCCAGGACGTGGGGCAGGACCGGCCGCGGCAGCAGCCAGCGGGCTGCCAGGTAGGCGGTGGAGCGTGAGCGCTTCACCAACTGCCGCTGGGCGCCGTAGTCATCGCGTAACCGCGCGTCCCGGATACCCGCCGCGTCCAAGCTTCTCGTCCACGTGCTCATCGGCCCGATCGTAGAGCCACGAGATCGTAGAGCCACAAAGGGAGTCCCATGTTCCGAGTGCCCCTCCCGGGGGCACAACACATGCATGCTCCATGGGATCGACGTCAGCGCCTACCAGTCCTCGTCGTACGACACCGACGGGCTCTCCTTCGTCTTCGTCAAGGCGACGGAAGGCCGGTCGTACGTCAACTCCAGACTCGCGGCCCAGACGAAGACCGCGCGGGACGCCGGTCTGGTCGTGGGCTTCTATCACTTCCTGTGGCCCGGCAATCTCACCGAGCAGGCCGAGTACTTCCTGGCGAAGGCGCCGGACAAGCCCGGGGACATCCTGGCCGTCGACTGGGAGACCACCGGCGACGGCACCCACGCCAGCAACGCGGAGAAGGACGCGTTCATCCGCAAGGTGAAGCAACTGCGCCCGAAGAACCGGGTCGTGCTGTACACCAACCGCAACTACTGGCTGAACGTGGACACGACCTCGTACGCCGGTGACGGCCTGTGGATCGCCGACTATGTGAGCGCGGGCAAGCCGCGCATCCAGGCCGACTGGCGCTTCCACCAGTACACCAGCGAACCGCTCGACAAGGACGTGGCCGACTTCTCCAGCAAGGCCGCCCTGGTGGCCTGGGCCCACCTCAGCAACTGAGAGACCCCAGGCAACCGTGAGACCCCGGGCGGCCCTGCCGGGTTCCGGCGGCCGTCAGCCCTTGAACTCCGCCGGGCGGTCCGGGGACGCCTGCGCGAGGGCCTCGCGGACAGCGGCGACGCCCTCGCGCAGGCCGTAGACCGGCGTCGCGGGCTGCTGGCGCCAGGAGTCGTCGATGCCGCCCGCGTCGACCGTGTCGAAGCCGAGTTCGTCGATGAGCGCGCGGACCTTCGCCTTGGCGGCCTCGTCGTCGCCCGCGACCGGGAGGGCCAGGCGGTCCGGGGCGCCGGCGGGGCGGGGCCGGTCCAGGATGTCCTGGGCGTAGGTGCCGTTGAACGCCTTGACGACCGGGCGCCCGAGATGACGCTCGGTCCAGCGGCTCTCGGTGATGCCCTCGTCCTCGATGCCCGCGATACGGCCGTCGCGCTCACGCGGGTAGTAGTTGTTGGTGTCGATCACGGCGGCCCCTTCGGCGGCACCGTCGAGCAGCCCCGCGGGCAGGTCCGGGACCGCCTTCAGCGGGACGGTGACCACGACGACCTCGGCGCCGTTCGCCGCCTCCTCGGCCCGTACGGGCGTCGCGCCGGTCTCCTCGGCCAGTGCCTTGAGCGTCTCGGGGCCGCGCGAGTTGGCCACGGACACGTCGTGGCCGAGGGCGGTGAGCCGCCGGGTGAGATTGCCGCCGATGTTGCCCGCGCCGATGATGCCGATCTTCATGAAAACCTCTCAGGGTTCATGCATGTGCATTCTTCTGCCGTGGGCGACAACCGTGGGGCGGCGCGGGCTATTCCGGCCCGTACGGCGAACAGGTGACGGGCGCCGGACGCGAAGCCGGGCACGAAGCCGGGCACGAAGCCGGGCACGAAGCCGGGCACGAAAAAGGGGCACCCCTTCAGGGCGCCCCTTCCCGCACACGCGTCACTTGACCAGATAGGCCCAGAACTCGTCGAACGACAGGACCTTGTCGCCGTTGAGGTCGCGAGTCTTGATGATGGCCGCCGCCACCGTCTCGGTCACGTTCCAGTCGCCCTCCTGGGCGAGAGCGCTCTTGAACTCCGACGCGGTGATGAACCCGTCACCGTCCGCGTCGATCCGCTGGAACTGCTTGCGTGCTTCCTCGATGTCGGCCACCGATCCGCCCCTTTTTCCTCGTGTGTGCGTTGCCGTACCGGCACACTGACGCTGGTCAGATTAACCGTCCGTACGCGCCCGCAGTGCGGCGACCACCCACCCGAAGTCCTCCTCGTGGTCGAAGACGGGTGTTCCCTTGAGGACGCCGAGGAGCCTGCGGTACCGCGCGAGCCGGGGATTGTGCGAGGCGAGCATCCGCTCAAGGACCTTGTCCCGGTCGGTGTCGCCGAGCAGCTCGCGCAGCACGGTTTCCGCCTCGGGGGACGCCGGATCGATTCCCTTCTCCCTTGCTCCGCCCGCGAGTTGGACCAGTCGCCGGGCGAACCACATGGACGCGCCGGGCGGCGCTCCCTGCCCCCGGTCGGCCGCGTTGAACTCCGCCGCCCGCCGCATCTGCGCCCGGAACTCCGGGTCCTGCACCAGCTCCGCCAACTCCACCCATGCGTCCACCTGTTCCGGCGTGGGATCGTCCGGCAGATTCATCGCGCTGTCCCGCATCCGGGTACGGATCTCCGGGTCCGCCGTGTCGAGCCCGTGGAACATCTCCTCCACGAACTCCTCCATGATCCGCCGCCGTTCGGTCGCCGACAGCCGGGCCAGTCTGTTCATCAGGGTCGTCTCCTCCGCGCTGGAACCACGTCTCGCGACGGACGACAGCACCGCACGGGTCACCTTCAGCGACCTGATCTGGGCGTCCAGCGCCACCACATGGGCGGCGGCGACCTCGGCCACCGTCCGCTCCCCGGCGAGCACCTGCCGTACGTCCGCGAGGCCGAGGCCCAGTTCGCGCAGGGTGCGGATCAGGTCGAGCCGGGCCACCGAGGTGGCGTCGTAGAGCCGGTAGCCGCCGGTGGAGCGGGTCACCGGAGGGAGGGCGCCCTCGTCGGACCAGTACCGGATGGTGCGTACGGTCAGACCGGTGGCCCGCGCCAGATCGCCGATGGTGAGAAAGCCTGTGCCGTCGTCGTTCACGCAGCCGAGTCTGCGACCTCCACCCGCTGGAGACTCAAGCGGGCGCCCGCGCGAAACGCCTGCCGCGCAGCCTCAGCGGTCCGCCAGCCGCATTTCGAACCAGGTCGTCTTGCCGCGCGGGAGCAGATCCACGCCCCAGCGGTCGGAGAGCTTGTCGACCAGGAACAGCCCCCGGCCGCTGACGTCCATCTCGCGGACCGGCAGCAGACAGGGCAGCCCGCGCGAGGGGTCGCGCACCTCGACGCGGATCGAGCCCCGCCGACGGCGCATCCGGAGTCCGAAGACGCGGGCGCCGGTGTGCCGTACGGCGTTGCCCACGAGTTCGGAGACGAGTAAGACCGTGTCCTCGGTCATCTTGGGGCTCAGCCCCCACTGCCGCAGCACGACGACCTGGACGAGTCGGCGCGCGGTGGCGGCGGACTCGGGGCGGGACGGAAGTCTGACCTCCGCCTCGACCGGATTGCCGAACAACTCCAGCGCCCTGAGCGCCCGTTCGTCCTCGACCGCGGGCGACCAGCGCGCCGCGGCCGCACGGCTGTGTCCCCGTGGCTGTTCGATGCCCTCCAGCCCCGCCATGCCCCCATGATGGCCGTCATCGAGCGCCTCCGGGGGCGTTCCGGTGGAATACGCCCCCTGTACGCCCCTGCCGCGCTCCATGCGCTCGGCATATGCCAATGGCACGACAGGTTGCACGGAGACCTCTCCGACCTGCGGAGAAGACTCGGTTCCTGGCAAGCGAAGGACTCCCCTCGGCGAGGCAGGCTTAAGGTGGGGTTAAGGCTCCCATAAACCGGTCCGCCGAGGGGGCCGAATCAGACGACGCGTCAATTGCAAGTGTCTACCGGGCACTTGACCCGGAAAGTCGGCCCTGCCGGAGTCGCCGCCGAACGGTTCACCGGAAGATCAGAGGAACTTGGCCTTGCCCGGCCCCTCCTCCACGAAGCTGCGCATCCCCCGCTCGCGGTCCTCGGTGGCGAACAGCCCGGCGAACCAGTTCCGTTCCATCGCGAGCCCGCTGTCGAGGTCGGTCTCCAGGCCGGTGTCGATCGACTCCTTGGCGGCGCGCAGCGCGACGGCCGGGCCCTGGGCGAGCCTGGCGGCCCAGGCGTGGGCCTGCTCGTACACCTCGGCGGCCGGGACTACCCGGTCCACCAGGCCGAGGGTGAGCGCCTCGTCGGCCTTCACCATGCGGCCGGTGAAGATGAGGTCCTTCGCCTTGGACGGCCCGATCAGCCGGGGCAGCCGCTGGGTGCCGCCCGCGCCCGGGATGAGGCCGAGCAGGATCTCGGGCTGGCCGAGCTTGGCGTCGTCGGCGGCGATGCGGTAGTCGGCGCACAGGGCCAGCTCGCAGCCACCGCCCAGCGCGTACCCGGTGACGGCGGCGACGACGGGCTTGGGGATGCGGGCGACGGCGGTGAAGGCGTCCTGGAGGGCGCGGGCCCGCCGGACCATGCCCAGATGGTCCATGGCCTGCATCTCCTTGATGTCCGCACCGGCGGCGAACACCCGCTCCCCGCCGTAGAGGACCACGGCGCGCACGTCGTCGCGGCGCGTGGCCTCCTCGGCGAGTTCCTTCAGCCGGTCCTGGGTGGCGATGTCCAGCGCGTTCATCGGCGGCCGGTCCAGACGCAGGGTGCCGACGCCCTCGGAGACTTCGAGATTCACGGTCATGCGCAGCAGGTTAACGCCCGCTAACGACAGCGGGCCCGGTGCCGTGTGTCACAGCGCCGGGCCCGCGTCCGCGAGGATTACTTCTTCCAGTCGGCCCAGCTCATGTTCCAGCCGTTGAGGCCGTTGTCCGGGGCGACCGTGCGGTCGTGGGAGTTCTTGACGACGACCACGTCACCGACCATGGAGTGGTTGAAGAACCAGGCCGCCGGGACGCTCTTGTCGTAGCCGCCCTTGACGTCGCGCAGGCCGACGCAGCCGTGGCTGGCGTTGTAGTTGCCGAACGCGCCGCCACCCCAGTAGTTGCCGTGGATGAAGGTGCCGGAGTCGGTGAGACGGATGGCGTGCGGCACGTCCTTGATGTCGTACTCGCCGCCGTAGCCCACGGTCTCGCCGTTCATCCGGGTCACGGCGAGCTTCTCGGTCATGACCATCTGGCCGTTCCAGGTGTCGTACCCGGGCTTGCCGGTGGTGACCGGGAGGGTCCGTACGGTCTTGCCGTCCTGGGTGATCTTCATGGTGTGCTTGCTCGCGTCCACGTACGAGACCTGGCTGGGGCCTATCGTGAACGTCACCGTCTTGTGCTGCTTGCCGTAGACCCCGTCGCGGCCCTCGACGCCGTTCAGGTCGAGGTCGACGGTGACCTTGGTGCCCGCCTTCCAGTACTTCTCGGGGCGGAAGTCCAGGCGGTCGTTGCCGAACCAGTGGCCCTCGACGTCGACGGCGGGCTCGGTCTTGATCCGTATGGCCTTCTCGACCGCCGCCGGGTCGGTGATGCCCCGGGTGAAGCGGACGGAGAACGGCATCCCGACGCCGACCGTGGAACCGTCCTCGGGCGTGAAGTGGCCGGTGAAGGTGTTCTTCGGCGTAAGCGTGGTGAAAGAGGAGTCCTCGGCGGCCTCGCGGCCCCGGGAGTCCTCGGCGACCGCGTGCACCGTGTACGTGGTGCTCGCCGCCAGATGGGTCGACGGGGTCCAGGTGGCCCCGCCGTCGGAAAGCCTGCCCTCGATCTCGGTGCCCTTGGCGTCCTTGACGACGACCTTGGTCAGCCGCCCCTTGGCGACCTTGACCTTCAGGGCTCCGTTGGTGTTCACGCTCTTCGCCCCGGACTTGGGCGAGATGCTGACGGCCGCGGCCGACTGCTTGTCCTGCTGGGCGGTCCCGGCGCCCTTGGCGTCCTTGGACCCGCCCTCGGTGTCACCGCCGCCGCACGCGGCGAGCGACAGCACCAGCGCGCCCGTCACGAGCGCGAGTCCTCTCCTACGACCTTTGCGCCGGCTCCCCGCCGAAGCCCCCGATATCGGCCGCACGTTCAAGTCGGTCTCCCCTCCGTGGCCTGGCTCAGACAGGCCCGCACCCCGGCGCGTCCCGCGCACACCAGGGATGTTAGCCGCCGGGTTCCGGCCTGAACGCCCGCCCCATGTCACCGTTCCGTCGCAACTTGAACCAGTCCCCCCTCACCGGAACCCCGCAGCTCACACGGTCACTTGAGCACGCTGCCCGCCTTCCACTGGTTCCATGCCATGTTCCACCCTCCGAGCCCGTTGTCCGGTGCGACGGTTTTGTCCTCGCTGTGGACGATCTCGATCACGTCGCCCACGAGACTGCGGTCGAAGAACCAGCCCGCCGGGGTGTCCGCGCCGCCGCCCTTGACGTCCCTGAGGCCCACACAGCCGTGGCTGACGTTGGTCTCGCCGGGGGCGTCGGGCGACCAGTAGTTGCCGTGCAGGAAGGTGCCGGAGTCGGTGAGCTTCATGGCGTGGGGCACGTCGGGGATGTCGTACTCACCGCCGAAGCCGACGGTGCCGCCGTTCATGCGGGTCACCTCCAGCATGTCCATCACGACCATCTTGCCGTTGTAGGTGGGCGTCTTCGGGGCGCCCGCGGTGATCGGCACGGTGGCGAGCAGGGCGCCGTCGCGGCGGACCTGCATGGTGTGTTTGCGCGCGTCCACCTTGGAGACCTGGCTGCGGCCGACGGTGAAGGTGACGGTCTTGCGCTGGAGGCCGTAGACGCCGGGGGCGCCCTGGACGTCGCGCAGGTCGATTCGGACGGTGACCTCGGTGCCGGGCTTCCAGTACTTCTCGGGGCGGAAGTCCAGGCGGTTCTTGCCGAACCAGTGCGGGCGGATCTCGACGGCGGGCTTCGCGGTGACGCGCACCGCGCGCTCGACGGCGGCGCGGGCGGCGATCTCCCGGCTGAAGGCGAGGGAGACGATCATGCCGGTGCCGACGGTGGAGCGGTTCTCGGGGGTGACGTAGGCGATGAACCGCTCGTCGGGGACGTAGGTGCTGAAGGTGGTGTGCCGGGCCGAGCGGCGGCCCTCGCCGTCGACCGCCACCACGTCCAGGGTGTAGCGGGCGGCGAGCGCGAGCTGCCTGTCGTCGGGCTCCCAGGTGCGGCCGTCCGCGCTGATCTTCCCGGTGACCGGGGTGTCCTGGGCGTCCTGCGAACGGGTGGCGGTCACCTTCTCCAGCCGCCCGTCCGGCACCCGTACCCGCAGCCGCTCGGCCGGGCGCACGCCCGTGCCGCCGTCGCGCGGGGTGACGCGGATGACGTCCTCGGGGGCCGGGGACCGGCCCGGCGGTCCGCCGATGCCCAGCGGGCCGGAGCCGTCGGCGGTGCAGCCGGCGGCCCCGGCCACCAGTCCCGCCCAGGTCAGTGCAGTGGCCAGTGCGGCCAGCGCGCGCCGCGCGCGTCCTCGTAGATGCCTCACACCGGACATAACGACCAAGCCCGTCTCCGGGGCACGTGAGTGCGACGCCAGGGCTGGGCAGAACAGTGGGGAGGACGAGATGGAGGGAGCCCCGCCGGGGTCGGCCGGACCGGCCCCGGGGGCACCCGCAAGCCCGTTGTGGAGCCGTCGGGCGCAGTCGCACCGGGCGGCCCTGCCGCGTTCTGGGGTCGGGCGCCCCGGGACGCGGCAGGCCGCC
>NZ_WWIR01000162.1 GCF_009863025.1 Streptomyces sp. SID4985
GCGCAGCAGCCGCAGCGCGGCGAGGGCGGCGCCGACGGAGGCGGGGGCGAGGCCGGTGTCGAAGATGAAGGTACGGGCCGTGTTCACGAGGTGGGCGATGACCCGCTCCGGGCCGAGCACCACGCCGCCCTGGCTGCCGAGCGACTTGGAGAGGGTGGCGGTGACCACCACGTCGTCGGCGCCCGCGAGCCCGGCCGCGTGCGGGGCGCCCCGGCCGGCGTCGCCCAGGACGCCGAGGCCGTGG
>NZ_WWIR01000002.1 GCF_009863025.1 Streptomyces sp. SID4985
CGCGCTCCCCACCCGCGTCCGCCAGGCGTCCCTCGCCCGCGAGCTGCGCGACGAGCCGCCGCCGGAGACACCGGAGGTCGCCGCCGACCCCGAGGAGATGCGCGCGATCTTCGGCGCCTTCCAGCGCGGCCGGGACCTGGGCCGCCAGGGCTCCGCGACACCCGCGGAGCCCGGTGCCCCGGCCCCCGGCCCGCGCCCCGTACCCCCCGACCACGCGAGCACTCACGTCGACGAAGGGATGGACACCGACGATGTACGGTGACGACCGGAACGCCCAGAGCCCGCTGGTGCCCGAGGGAGTGCCCGGGACGGATCTCGGCTGGCTGCTCGACGACCTCGTGGCGCGCACCGACCATGTGCGCCAGGCCGTGCTGCTCACCGCCGACGGACTGGCGCTGAGCTGCTCGGAGGGGATGCGGCGGCGGGACATCGAGCACCTGGCCGCCGTCTGCTCCGGCTTACACGGGCTGGCCCGCTCGGCGGGGGAGCGGTTCGGCACCGGGCGGATCCGGCAGACCATGGTCATGCTGGAGGACGCCTACCTCTTCATCACCCCGGCCGGTCACGGCAGCCGCCTCGCCGTCCTCAGCGAGGCCCGCAGCGACGTCGGACAGCTCGGCCACGAGATGGCCCTGCTGGTGCGCCGACTCGGCCGCCACCTGGACGCCGCGACCCGCTCGGCCTCCTGACCCGGCGGTGAACAACGGGGACCGGTGCGACGAGCGCTGGGACGGGCAAGGGGAAGGGCACCCGTACGACCCGTACGAGGGATACGGGTACCGGCGGTACGGGCACGCGGCGGGGGCGTACGACGAGGAGGCGTACGAGGAGCACGGGCCCGAGGAGCCGACGGACGACGACCAGGCATACGACGACCAGCCGGACGAGGAGCAAGGACCCGACGAGCGCTGGTACGAGGACGAGACCGGCGCGATGGTGCGCCCGTACACCGTGACCCGGGGCCGCACCCGGCCCTCGGGGCGGCACGCCGTGGACCTGATGTCCCGGGTCACGGCGCTGGACCCGGAGACGGCACCCGTGCCCGGTGTCGAGCACGCGGGGGCGGCCCTGCTCGACCTGATCCGGCGCGGGCCGCGCCCGCTGGTCGAGCTGGCCGTCGACGCCGACCTGCCCCTGACCGTCGTCCGCGTCCTGCTCGGCGATCTCGCCGAGGCGGGCCTGATCCGCATCGACGCGCCCCGCCGTCTGCCGGTCACCGGCCCGGCCGCCGACCCCGACCTGCTGCGGGAGATCGTGCACCGGCTGCGGCAGATCTGAGGCTCCGGCGCCGGGCCGCGCAACGAATCGCCGTATCCGCGCCCGCGCACGCAACGAACCGCGCACCCGCGCGCAACGGCTGCTTCTTGTGAGGCCGAGCGCGCCGACCGTACCGTCTATCTGACTTCCCAACCCCTCTTTTCACCTCAGGTGAGGACCACTCATGCGCACCGCCCTGCTCCAGAGCTCCGGCCGCCCCGGCTCCGTCGCCGAGAACCTCAAGGTCCTCGACGAGGCGGCGGGCCGTGCCGCGGCGGCGGGCGCCGGGCTGCTGGCCGCGCCGGAGATGTTCCTCACCGGGTACGCGATCGGCGACGACATCGCCCGCCTCGCGGAGCCCGCCGACGGCGCCTCGGCGCGAGCGGTCGCGGAGATCGCCGCCCACCACGGCGTCGCCGTCGCCTACGGCTACCCCGAGCGGGACGGCGAGGCGGTCTACAACTCGGCCCAGCTCGTCTCCGCCGAGGGGCGCTCCCTCGCCAACTACCGCAAGACCCACCTCTTCGGCTGCTTCGAGCGCGACCACTTCACCCCGGGCGAGCAGGCCGTCGTCCAGGCCGAGCTGAACGGTCTCACCGTCGGCCTGATGATCTGCTACGACGTGGAGTTCCCCGAGAACACCCGCGCCCACGCCCTCGCCGGGACCGACCTCCTGGTGGTGCCGACCGCGCAGATGCACCCGTACCAGTTCGTGCCCGAGTCGATGATCCCGGTGCGCGCCTTCGAGAGCCAGATGTACGTGGCGTACGTCAACCGGGTCGGCAAGGAAGGGGAGTTCGAGTTCGTCGGGCTCTCCACGCTGGCCGGACCCGACGGTGTCGCCCGCGCGCGGGCCGGGCGCGGCGCCGAGCAGCTGGTGTTCGCCGACACCGACCCCGCCTTCCTGGCCGCCTCCCGCGAGGCGAACCCGTATCTCGCGGACCGGCGCCCCGGTCTGTACGGGCCGCTGGTCGACCAGTCCTGAACCCGGCCCGGACCGGCCCGAGTTCACCCCCGTTCCTCCGCGTAACCAGTTCTTCCGTGCAAGGAGTCCGTACCCCATGACGTCCACGGTGCCCAACGCCGTCGAGCACGCCGGTGAGCAGCAGCCGCCGATCACCATGTTCGGCCCGGACTTCCCCTACGCCTACGACGACTTCCTCGCCCACCCGGCGGGGCTCGGCCAGATCCCGGCCACCGAGCACGGCACCGAGGTCGCCGTCATCGGCGGCGGACTGTCCGGCGTCATCGCCGCGTACGAGCTGATGAAGATGGGCCTCAAGCCCGTCGTCTACGAGGCCGACCAGCTCGGCGGACGGCTGCGCACGGTCGGCTTCGAGGGCTGCGACGAGTCGCTGACCGCCGAGATGGGCGCGATGCGCTTCCCGCCCTCCTCCACCGCCCTCCAGCACTACATCGACCTGGTCGGCCTGGAGACCACGCCCTTCCCCAACCCCCTTGCCGAGGCGACCCCTTCGACCGTCGTCGACCTCAAGGGCGAGTCGCACTACGCCGAGACCGCCGCCGACCTGCCCCAGGTCTACCGCGACGTCGCCGAGGCGTGGAACAAGTGCCTCGAAGAGGGCGCCGACTTCACCGACATGAACCGCGCCCTGCGCGAGCGGGACGTGCCGCGCATCCGCGAGATCTGGGCCCGGCTGGTCGAGAAGCTCGACAACCAGACCTTCTACGGCTTCCTCTGCGAGTCCGAGGCGTTCAAGTCCTTCCGGCACCGCGAGATCTTCGGCCAGGTCGGCTTCGGCACCGGCGGCTGGGACACCGACTTCCCCAACTCCATCCTGGAGATCCTGCGGGTCGTCTACACCGAGGCCGACGACCATCACCGGGGCATCGTCGGCGGCTCCCAGCAACTGCCGCTGCGCCTGTGGGAGCGCGAGCCGGAGAAGATCGTCCACTGGCCGTACGGCACCTCGCTGGCGTCCCTGCACGTGAACGGCGAGCCCCGCCCGGCCGTGACCCGGCTGCACCGCACCTCGGGCAACCGGATCACCGTCACCGACGCGAACGGCGACATCCGCACCTACCAGGCGGCCGTCTTCACCGCCCAGTCCTGGATGCTGCTGTCCAAGATCGCCTGCGACGACTCGCTCTTCCCGATCGACCACTGGACCGCGATCGAGCGCACCCACTACATGGAGTCCTCCAAGCTCTTCGTGCCCGTCGACCGGCCGTTCTGGCTGGACAAGGACGAGGAGACGGGCCGGGACGTCATGTCGATGACGCTCACCGACCGCATGACGCGCGGCACCTATCTGCTGGACGACGGCCCCGACAAGCCCGCCGTCATCTGCCTGTCGTACACCTGGTGCGACGACAGCCTGAAGTGGCTCCCGCTGTCCGCCAACGAGCGGATGGAGGTCATGCTGAAGTCGCTCGGCGAGATCTACCCGAAGGTCGACATCAGGAAGCACATCATCGGCAACCCGGTGACCGTCTCCTGGGAGAACGAGCCCTACTTCATGGGCGCGTTCAAGGCCAACCTGCCCGGTCACTACCGCTACCAGCGGCGCCTGTTCACCCACTTCATGCAGGACCGGCTGCCCGAGGACAAGCGCGGCATCTTCCTCGCCGGTGACGACATCTCCTGGACCGCCGGGTGGGCCGAGGGCGCCGTCCAGACCGCGCTGAACGCGGTCTGGGGCGTCATGCACCACTTCGGCGGCGAGACCGACCGGACCAACCCGGGCCCCGGCGACCTCTACGACGAGATCGCGCCCGTCGAGCTGCCGGAGGACTGAGCGGGAGCCCAGGCGGGCGGACGGGGCGGACGGGGCTCAGATCCCGGCCGCCCTCGCCTTCTCGTACACCTCCGCCGCCAGGTCCGTCAGCTCGGCCGCGTCCCGCGCGGACGTCTGCAATTCCACGAGTATGTCGTCGAGCCCGATACCGGCGTGCGCCACCAGGTCCTCCACGACCTGGTCGACGCTGCCCGTGAAGGCCGGCCGGTCCGCGTCGTCGTGGGGCTTGGTGCGCAGGGTGACGTTGGCGCGGAGGACCGTGCGCAGCGGCTTGGTGCGGCCCCGCTCCGCCGCGAGGTCCCGCAGCTCGCGCAGGTCGGCGGCGAGCTGACCGGCGCCGGTGGTCGTCGGCAGCCAGCCGTCGGCCCGGTCCACCACGCGGCGCAGCGCCCGCCGGGTCCGCGCCGCGAGCAGGATCGGGAGGGGGCGCGCGGGCTTCGGGCCCACCACGGCCGAGGGGATGTCGGAGATCTCTCCCCGGTGCACGACCGGATCCGGACCCCACACCGCCCGGCACACGTCGATGACCTCGTCCAGCACCTTGCCGCGCTCCGCGAAGGGCCGTATGCCCGAGGCCGCGTACTCGTCGAGGGACCAGCCGGTGCCGAAGCCCGCGAGTACCCGGCCCCGGCTCGCCGCGTCCAGCGTGGCCAGGGACTTGGCGAGCTGGAACGGCAGATGCAGCGGGGCGACCAGGACACTGGAGCCCAGCTCCACGCGCTCGGTGGCCGCCGCCGCGAGGGTGAGGGTGACCAGCGGGTCGGCCACGCCCCGGTAACTGTCGGGCCAGGGCAGCCCCTCTATGCCGTACAACCCCTGGGTCGCGGGCTCCGGGAACAGGGCCCGCTCGAAGACCCACACGCTCTCGTAGCCGATGCTCTCGGCCGCGCGTGCCACCTCGGGCACGTCCCTGCCGATGTCGTACTGGTGCGTCTGGGGAAGGCCGAGGCCCAGCCGGATCGTCATGCCGCCACTCCTTCGCGATCGGGTTCTGCTCGCACAACGCGCGGCATCCGTCCGGCTGTTCCGCATGTCCCTCGGACGAGTGACTTCAGGCCACGTCGGTCACCGGCGACTCAGTCGCCGAGCGGCGTCAGCAGCATCCGGCCCGCGAAGCCGACCGCCGCGTCCAGGCGCCCGGCGAACTCCTCGGCCACCTCGCCGCACCGGCGCAGCGCCCACAGAATCCGCGCCGCCGACCACGTGGCGTCCCGGGCGCGCTCCAGGCTCCAGGAACCCAGCAGATGCGTGAGCGGGTCGGCGATCTGGAGGAGGTCGGGACCCGGCATCAGGTCCTCGCGGATGCGCTCCTCCAGCGCGGTCAGCAGCTCGCCGACCCTGTCGAACTCGTCCTCCAGATCGGCCGGTTCGCAGTCGAGCGCGTGACAGGCGTCCACCACGGCGAGCGCCAGGTCGTGCCCGATGTGGGCGTTGATGCCGGCCAGCGCGAACTGCAGCGGACGTACGCCGGGATGGCGGCGGAGCTGGAACAGCGGGCGCCAGCAGGCGGGCGCCCCACGGTCCGCGTCGGCCGCGTCCACCGCCGTCAGATACCGTTCCGCGAACCGCACGTCCAGGGTGGCCGCCGCCCGCCGGTCCGGGAACTCCCCGGCGTCCAGGCGCCGGTCCACCTCCTCGGTGACGGCGAGATAGACCCGGTTGAAGACGGCGACACCGTCCCGCGCGGGAAGCTGTGCCGCGAGGGCGCGCATCCGGGACAGGACGGTGTCGACGGTGGAGACGGGGTATCGCGGCTGCGCCATGGGGGAAGGGTGGCAGCACCGGCCCGGACGGGAGGCCGTACGGACCGGTGCTTCGCCGGAACGGGCGAACGGTGCACGCCGCCGCGGCCAGGAACGGGCGGACGGCGCGGTCGGCGTGGGCGCCGCCGTCAGGACTTGCCGGGCTCCTGCGTCTCGTCGTCGTACGACGACGTGCCCTCGTCCAGCAGCGGCTCCTGCACCTTGAGGTGCGCGGGGGCGAAGGCGCGCAGCGCGTGGTAGCCGGTGATGACGACCAGGGTGCCGAGCGCGATGCCGCTCAGCGAGAAGGTGTCGGAGAACTTCATGGTGACGTTGCCGACGCCGATGATGATGCCCGCGGCCGCCGGGACCAGGTTCAGCGGGTTGCGCAGGTCCACCTTGCCGTGCAGCCAGATCTGCGCGCCGAGCAGGCCGATCATGCCGTACAGGATGACGGTGATGCCGCCGAGCACACCGCCCGGGATCGCGGCCACGACCGCGCCGAACTTCGGGCACACGCCGAAGAGCAGGGCGAAGCAGGCGGCGGCCCAGTAGGCGGCGGTGGAGTAGACGCGGGTCGCGGCCATCACGCCGATGTTCTCGGAGTAGGTGGTGTTCGGCGGGCCGCCCACGGCGGTCGAGAGCACGGAGGCGACACCGTCGGCCGAGATCGCCGTACCCAGCTTGTCGTCCAGGGAGGTGCCGGTCATCTCGCCGACCGCCTTGACGTGACCCGCGTTCTCGGCGACCAGGGCGATCACGACCGGCAGCGCGACCAGGATCGCGGACCACTGGAAGCTGGGGCCGTGGAAGTGGGGGAGTCCGATCCAGTCGGCCTTGGCGACGCCGGAGAGGTCGAGGCGCCAGTGGTCGGTGATCTTGCCGCTCGCGTCCGCCGAGTGGATCTTGCCGAAGACCAGGTCGAAGACCCAGGAGATGAGATAGCCGAAGACCAGGCCGAGGAAGATCGCGATGCGCGACCAGAAACCGCGCAGACAGACGACCGCCAGACCGGTGAACAGCATGACGAGCAGCGCCGTCCACTGGTCCTGTGGCCAGTAGACGGTCGCGGTGACCGGGGCGAGGTTGAAGCCGATCAGCATGACCACGGCGCCGGTGACGATCGGCGGCATCGCGGCGTGGATGATCCGCGCGCCGAACTTCTGCACCGCGAGTCCCACCAGGAACAGCACCGCGCCGACGACCAGGATCGCGCCGGTCACGGTCGCGCTGGTGCCGCCGTCCGCCCGGATCACGGCGGCCACGCCCACGAACGACAGCGAACAGCCCAGATAGCTCGGCACCCGCCCGCGCGTGGCGAGCAGGAAGATCACCGTCGCCACACCCGACATCATGATCGCCAGGTTGGGGTCCAGGCCCATGAGCACGGGGGCGACGAAGGAGGCTCCGAACATCGCCACGACGTGCTGGGCGCCGAGGCCCACCGTGCGGGGCCAGCTGAGCCGTTCGTCGGGGCGTACCACCGCTCCGGGTGCGGGTGACTTGCCGTCCCCGTGCAGCTTCCAGCGCACGCCGAGGTCCATGGTGGGGTTTCGCTTTCTCTGTACCGATGTGGGTCTGCACCATTGTCGGGGGTGAGGGGCGGTGCCCCTGCCCTTCCGACCAGGGGAGTTTCCCCGGAATGGCGGCCGGCCCGGTCAGTACGTCAGGCCGGTGGCCCCGGAACCACCGCCGCCTGCCGCGCGGCCTCCGTCGTGCCGCCGCGCCCGGCGGTGCGCAACACCCCCGCGAACAGGGCGAGTCCGAGGGCCAGGACGGTCACCACGGCGAACGACACGGTCAGGCTGGTGGCCTGGGCCACCCCGCCGATCAGGCTCGGCGCGACCAGCCCCGAGGTGTAGGTGATGGTGGCGACGCCCGCGATGGCCTGGCTCGGGTTCGGGCCCGCGTGTCCGGCCGCCGCGAAGCACAGCGGGACGACCACGGCGATGCCGAGACCCATGAGCGCGAAGCCGGTCATCGCCACGGCGGGCCGGTCCGCGACGACGACCAGCAGACCGCCGAGCCCCGCGAGGACCCCGCCCGCCCGTACGGTGCGCACCGGGCCGAAGCGGTCGACCACCGCGTCCCCGGCGATCCGGGCCACCGCCATGGTCAGCATGAACCCGGTCGTCGTGGCCGCCGCGAGTCCGGGCGAGCCGCCGAGCCGGTCCCGCAGGAACACCGCCGACCAGTCCAGGTTCGCCCCCTCGGCGAACACCGCGCAGAAGCCGACCGCGCCGATCAGCAGGGCCGAGCGGGGCGGCAGCGCGAACCTCGGCGGCGCCTCCTCCTCTTCGGTGGGCCGCAGATCCAGCACCCAGGTACAGACGACCAGGCCGAGCACGGTCAGTACGGCGGCGGCCAGTACATGGTGCAGCCGGGCGTCCGAGCCGAGGTGCGCGGCGAGGGTTCCCGCCGCCGAGCCGATCAGCGCGCCCGCGCTCCACATGCCGTGCAGACCGGACATGATCGACCGTCCGAGCCGCTGCTCGACCTCGACACCGAGGGCGTTCATGACCACGTCGGCCATGCCCGCGGCGGCGCCGTAGACGAACATCGCCAGGCAGAGCGTGAGCAGGTTCGGCGCCAGCGAGGGCAGCACCAGGGAGAGCGTCCAGAGGGTGAGCAGTCCGCGCAGTGCCGTACGGGTGCCGTAGCGGTGCGTGATCCGGCCCGCCAGCGGCATGGCGCAGGAGGCGCCGAGCGCGGTGAAGGCGAGCGAGAAGCCGAGCTGCCCCGCGCTCAGGTCCGCGTGGTCCTGGATCCAGGGCACGCGGGTGGCGAACGAGCCGGTCACCGCGCCGTGCACGGCGAACACGGCCGCGACGGCGAAGCGGGCGCGCCTCAGCGTCGCGGCCGGGAACTCCTTCTCGTCGCCCATGTCAGGTCCCCTCCCCAGGAGTCACCGGCAGTACGCCGCGAAAACTATCAGGGAGCCTGCCTGATAGATAGTGGACGTACGGCCACGAGCCGTCCCGCCCCTCTGGGAGGATTCCGGTCATGCCCGCATCACCGAGCACCGCCCGGCTCATCAACGACCGGCTCGCCCTCCGCCTCCTCCAGCAGGAGGGCTCCCTCACCGCGGGCCGCCTCAAGCAACTCACCGGCCTCTCCCGCCCGACGGTCGCCGACCTCCTCGAACGCCTCGCCGCCTCCGGTCTCATCACGGTCGTCGGCGAGTCCGGCGCCCAACGCCGGGGCCCCAACGCCCGCTTGTACGGCATCGTCGCCGACCGGGCCCATCTCGCCGCGCTGGACGTGCGCACGGGCGGTGTCCTCGTGCTGGTCTCCGACCTGGTCGGGCGCGTCCTGGCCGAGGTCTCCGTGCCGATCGACGGGGAGGCGGGGACCGGGGCGGCCGTGGAGCGTGCGGTGGGCGCGGTGCAGCGGGTGGCGACGGAGGCGTCCGGGGGAGCGGGGTGGGGGCGTCTGCACACCGTCGGGATCGGGGCGCCCGGACTGGTGGACCCGGCCACGGGCGAGCTGCGCGACTCCAGCGGACTGCCCGCGTGGCACCGGAGCCTGGTCGCCGCGCTCCAGGAGCGGCTGCCCGGGGCGCGGGTGACCGTCGAGAACGAGACCAACCTCGCCGCCGTGGCCGAGCAGCGCGAGGGTGCCGCCCGCGACCGGGACACCTTCGTCCTGCTCTGGCTCGGGCACGGAGTCGGCGCCGCCGTCGTCCTGGACGGCACCCTGCGCCGGGGCGCCTCCGGGGGCACGGGCGAGATCGGCTTCCTGCCGGTGCCGGGCACGGGCGGGCTGCCCTCCGCGACGGACTGCGAGGGCGGCTTCCACGCCCTGGTGGGCGCGGCGGCGATCGGCGCCCTGGCGGCGCGCGGTGGGCTGCCCGTGCCGGGGATCATGGACGGGCCGGGGGCGGCTCGGGTGGTGGCGGAGGCGGTGCAGGCGGTGGAGGCGTTGGCGGGTCCGGGTCCGGGTGCGGGTCCGGGTCCGGGTCCGGGTGCGGAGGCCGTGGCCGCCGCGGATGCCGTGCACGCGGGAGGTTTCCTGGACGCCCTCGCCGACCGCGTCGCCATAGGCGCGGCCTCCGTGGCCGCCCTGCTCGACCCCGGCTGTGTCGTGCTCGGAGGCGAGGTCGGGCAGGCCGGGGGAGCGGAGCTGGCCGGACGGGTGGCGGAGCGGCTGCGGCGGATGTCGCCGCTGGCCACCGAGGTGCGGGCGAGCGAACTCGGCGGCGGAGCCGTGCTGCGCGGGGCCCTGCTGACCGCGCGCGACCGGGCGCAGGACGAACTCTTCACCCCGCCGGGCCACCGGGACGCCTTCTAAGCCTCGGGCCCCCAGCCCTTACCGACCTCGCTCCGCCAGATACTCCTCGAACGTCACCTTCCCCACCGCCTCCTCCGGCGCCAGATGCCCACCCGCGCGGAACGCCCGGTACGTCCGCCCCGCCAGCGGCACCTCCGCCAGGAGCCGGCGGCGGCCGGTCGCGTGGAGATAGGCGCGGGCCAGGGAGCGCAGGGACCGCACCTCCGGGCCGCCCATGTCGGGCACCCGCCCCGCCGGTGCGGCCTGGGCCAACTCGGCCAGGCGGGATGCCACTTCGGTCACCTCCACCGGCTGGTCGGAGAGCCCGGCGGGGAGCAGGGCGAGGGGAGGGGCGGTGAGGGCCCGCAGTGCCGTGGCCACCAGGTCGTGGAACTGGGTCGTCCGCAGCACGGTCCAGCCGAGGCCCGAGTCCTCGATCCGCCGTTCCACCGCGAGCTTGACGCGGTAGTAACCGAGCGGCACCCGGTCCACGCCGACGATCGAGATGTAGACCAGGTGTGCCGTACCGGCGCGCCGTGCGGCGGCGATCAGGTGGTCCACCGCCTGTTCGTCCCCGCCCCGGGGGCTGCTCGCGCAGTGCACCACCGTGTCCACGCCCGTGAAGGCCGCGTCCAGGCCCGGACCGCCCGCGCGCAGATCGACGGCGTACGGCTCGGCGTGCCTGCTGAGCACCCGTACCGCGTGGCCGTCCTCCCGCAGCCGCCCCACCACGTGCCGCCCGAGCGTGCCGGTCCCGCCGGTCACCAGGATCGTGCTCATCCGTCCTCCACTTCCCCTGCGGGGCGCTTCACCCCTTCAAGGGTGGGACGGACGGGGCGGCGCGGATGTGACATGGAGGTCGTGGTGACCCGGCGGCGGGCAAGGGCCGTCGTCACCGCCGCCGGGTCCGTCCGCACCTTAAGAGGACTAGACCACTGTGGTCAATAGGTCCGGACCATGCTCAACACGACTGTAAGGAAAGGGGGTTGAGCAGCGCGTTGGCGAGTGGCGCGAGCCGGACCGCCGCCCTTGTGAGGCAGCCCACACCGCTCGCCCGCATGGGTGACAGTCGGGCATGGCACACTTGCCGTGTACCAGAAGCAGCGCACTCCGGGGTCGGTGAAATTCCGAACCGGCGGTTACAGTCCGCGACCCGGTCGCTTCCAGCGGCCGGTTGACCAGGTGAAATTCCTGGACCGACGGTTAAAGTCCGGATGGGAGGCAGTGCGCGGCGGGCGGGCATCACCGATGCGCGCCGCCGTATCAGGACCGTCCGCACGCGGACGTGTCCCCTCGGCGTCGCACCCGGTAGCGCCCCGTCCGTTCCTGCCGTCGTCATCGACGCGCCCCGGAGTCCGTGCCCCATGAGGCAGGAGGACCCGGGAAGTGTTCACCGGAATCGTCGAAGAGCTGGGTGAAGTCACCGCCGTCGAGAATCTCGACGACGCCTCCCGTTTCCGGCTCCGAGGTCCCGTCGTCACCGAAGGCGCGCGGCACGGCGACTCCATCGCCGTGAACGGAGTCTGTCTCACCGTCGTGGACCACGAGGGCGACGAGTTCACCGCCGATGTCATGGCCGAGACGCTGAAGCGCTCCAGCCTGGGCGTGCTCGCCGTCGGCTCCCGCGTCAACCTGGAGCGCCCCACCGCGGTCGGCGCCCGCCTCGGCGGCCACATCGTGCAGGGCCACGTCGACGGCACCGGCGAGGTGCTGGCCCGTACCCCCTCCGAGCACTGGGAGATCGTGAAGATCTCGCTGCCCGCCGACCTCTCCCGCTACGTCGTGGAGAAGGGCTCCATCACCGTGGACGGCATCAGCCTCACCGTGGTCGAGGCGGGCGCGGACTACTTCACCGTCAGCCTCATCCCGACCACCCTCGACCTGACCACGCTCGGCCACAAGCAGCCCGGCGACCCGGTCAACCTCGAGGTCGACGTCATCGCCAAGTACGTGGAGCGGCTGCTCGCGGCCGGGCAGGGGGACGGCCGGTGAACTCACTGAACTCCGAGGCGTTCACGCTGCTCGGCCAGCACATCCTCTGGTCCGACATGCTGGGCAACGTCTTCGGCCTGGCGGCCCTCGCCCTCGGCTGGCGCCGCTCCCTGTGGACCTGGCCGGTCCAGTTCGTCTCCGGCCTGATCCTCTTCGCCGCCTTCTACGGTCACTTGACCGGCAGCGCGGGCAAGCAGGCGGTCGTCATGGCCGTCGCGGTCTACGGCTTCTGGCAGTGGCAGCGGGGCAAGAACGCCACCGGCGGACACATCAGCCCCCGCTTCGCCACCTGGCGCGAGCGGGCCGCGATGATCGCCGGCGCGGCCATCGGCACGGTCGCCGTCGCCCTGCTCTTCACCGCCTACCCGTCCCTGTCCTGGGACCCCTGGCCGGACGCCTACATCTTCGTCGGCACCATCGTCGCCATGTACGCCCAGGCCAAGGGCATGACCGAGTTCTGGATCGCCTGGCTCCTGGTCGACGTGGTCGGCGTCCCCCTCAACTTCGCCAACGGCTACGCCTTCTCCGGCTTCGTCTACGTCATCTACGGCGCACTCGTCCTGTGGGGAATGCGCGACTGGTGGCTGCGCTCCCGCGAAGCGGCGCGGCCCGTCCTGGAAGGAGCCCCGGCATGACCTCGGCACCGCCCCTGCACCACCTCGACACCGACAGCGCCGAGGACTTCACGCTCGACCCGGTCGAGCGCGCCGTCGCCGACATCGCGGCCGGCCGCCCGATCGTCGTCGTGGACGACGAGGACCGGGAGAACGAGGGCGACCTCGTCATCGCCGCCGAGAAGATCACCCCCGAGATCGTCGCCTTCATGATGAGCGAGTGCCGGGGCCTGATCTGCGCGCCCATGGAGGGCGCCGAACTCGACCGGCTCCGGCTGCCGCAGATGGTCGAGGACAACACCGAGGCCCTGCGCACCGCCTTCACCGTCTCCGTGGACGCCTCCGCCGCGCACGGCGTGACCACCGGCATCTCCGCCGCCGACCGCGCCACCACGCTCCAGCTCCTTGCGAGCGGCACCGCCGAGCCCGCCGACCTGGTGCGCCCCGGTCACATCTTCCCGCTGCGCGCCCGCGAGGGCGGCGTCCTGGTCCGCGACGGCCACACCGAGGCCGCCGTCGACCTCGCCCGCCTCGCCGGACTGCGCCCGGCCGGTGCCATCGTGGAGATCGCGGGCGAGGACGGCCGGATGCTGCGGCTGCCCGAGCTGATCCCGTTCGCCCGCAAGCACGGCCTGACGATCATCTCCATCGCGGACCTGATCACGTACCGCCGCGCCCAGGAGACCCCGGCCGCGGTGCCCGTGCAGAACGCGACCGGCGCGACCGGCGCGACCGGCGCGACCG
>NZ_WWIR01000020.1 GCF_009863025.1 Streptomyces sp. SID4985
GTCCTGAATGGAGACGAGAAGCGCGTTCTCGACCAGATTTATCGACGTCACACCCGACACGTCAGGAGGCCTCGGTGGTCTTGATCACATAGCCGACCTTCTGCAGCGCATCGGACAGCGCCGCGCGGATGCTGGACCGGGTCGAGACGGTGCCCACGTCGATGCCGAGTTGCACCATGGTATGGGCGATCATCGGGCTGATGCCGCTGATGA
>NZ_WWIR01000163.1 GCF_009863025.1 Streptomyces sp. SID4985
GCTCAGCAGCCGCCCGCCGACACGGCCGCCGCCGAGCAGCGCGCCGCCGGGGCGGAACGCCGGATGCGCGAGGCCGCCTCCGCCCGCGACGCCGCCCAGCGGGCCACCGCCGAGCTGGACCGCCTCTCCGCCCACGCGGAGGACGGCGCCCGCCGTCTCGCCCCGCTGCGCGAGGAGTACGACCGGGTGGCCCGGCTCGCCGGTCTCACCGCGGGCACCTCCGCCGACAACGAGCGGAAGATGCGGCTGGAGTCGTACGTCCTCGCCGCCCGCCTGGAGCAGGTCGCCGCCGCCGCGACCGCCCGGCTGCGGATGATGTCCTCGGGGCGCTACACCCTCGTCCACTCCGACGACCGCAGCGGACGCGGGCGCAGCGGGCTCGGGCTGCACGTCGTGGACGCCTGGACCGGTCGCGAGCGGGACACCGCGACCCTGTCAGGCGGCGAGACCTTCTTCGCCTCCCTCGCCCTCGCCCTCGGCCTCGCCGACGTGGTCACCGACGAGGCGGGCGGGGTCCGTCTGGACACCCTCTTCATCGACGAGGGCTTCGGCAGCCTCGACGACCAGACCCTGGACGAGGTCCTGGACGTCCTGGACTCCCTGCGCGAACGCGACCGCAGCGTCGGCATCGTGAGCCATGTGGCCGACCTGCGGCGCCGTGTCCACGCCCAACTGGAGGTCGTGAAGGGGAGGTCGGGGTCCACGCTGCGGCAGCGGGGCGCGTGAGGAGCCCGGTCCCTCAGGACCGTACGCCCTCGAAGGCGATCGGCAGATGGCGCGGCCCGCGCAGCACCGCGTTCGGCCGGTACGGCGGCGGGTCCTCCACCAGCCGGGGCTCCACCAGGCGCCGTGCCAGCTCGGCCAGCGCGATCTGGGTCTCCAGCCGGGCCAGCGGGGCGCCGAAGCAGCTGTGGATGCCGCTGCCGAAGCCCAGATGCTGGAGATCCTCGCGGTCCGGGTCGAAGCGCTCGGGGTCCTTGAACCGCTCGGGGTCGCGATTGCCCGCCGCCAGCATCAGCCAGATCCGCGAGCCCGCCGGAATCCGCACCCCGCGCACCTCGATGTCGGTGATGCAGGTGCGCTGGGGCACGAGCTGCACGGGCGGCTCGTAGCGCAGCAGTTCCTCCACGATGTTGGGGGCCAGGTCCGGGTCCTCGCGCAGCCGGTGCAGGAACTCGGGGTGGCGCAGCAGGGTCAGCATGCCGTTGGTGATCAGGTTGACCGTGGTCTCGTGGCCCGCGATCAGCAGCAGCACGGCGGTGCTGAGGATCTCCATCATGGTCATGGTGCCGTCCGGCCCCCGGTGGGTGGCCAGGTCGGACAGCATGTCGTCGCGCGGCTCCTTGGTCCGCTCCTCCACCAGCCCGGCCAGATACATGCCGAGCTGCATCCGCGCCTCCTGCGCGGTCTTCACGAACTCCGGGTCCGCGCCCTGCCGGGTGTCCGGGTCCAGGCTCGCCACCAGCGGGTCCACCCAGGCCCGGAAGCGCGGCTCGTCCTCGCGGGGCACCCCGAGCAGCCGGCAGATCACCGTCACCGGGAAGGGGTACGCGAACTGGTCCACCAGGTCGATCTCCCGGGCGTCCCCGAACCCGTCGATCAACTCGCGCACGATCTCGTGGAGTTCGGGCCGCATGTCGTCGATCCTGCGCGGCTTGTCCGGCGGTCCGAAGGCGCTGTTGGTCATGCGCCGCAGCCGGTCGTGCTCCGGCGGGTCCAGCCGGATGAAGGACGGCGGCAGTCCCGTGTTCTCCGCCTGGTTCAGTTCGTCGGCCCCCGCCGCCGTGAGATTGGCCGCGTCGGAGCTGATCCGGGGATCGTGCAGCAGGCTCTCGATGTCCCAGTACGAGCTGATGACATAGGGGTCGCCCTCCTCCTCGTGCAGCACCGGGGTGCGGCGCAGCTCCGCGTAGAGGGGGTACGGGTTCGCGCGGTTGGCGAAGTCGGTGATCTGGCGCACCAGCGAGGCTCGCGTCATGACAGGTCCTTGGGGCGTCGTCGTGCGGCGGTCAGTGGTGGCCGGGGGTGAAGACCAGGCGGCGGTCGGCCGGGGAGTAGCCGCTGAGGGTCACGGTCGGGCCGTGGGTCGGCAGCGAGGGGTCGGGGAAGTCGGAGGGCACCGCCCGCCGCCCCTCGGGACGCCGGTCCATCGTCGGATAGTCGGCCGGGAAGGGGGCGCCCTGCTCGATCTGCCGCTGGTAGTACTCCAGCCAGCGCGCGTTGTCGAAGGACACCGCCGCCACGATCCGCCCCTTGTAGCCGTAGACGCCGACGAACCGGCGCTCCGCCGTCGACCCCTGGGTGATCATCAGTTGGTCGCTCATGGGCGGCACGCCCACCGACTTGATGTTCACCCCGAACTGGGAGGACCAGAAGGCGGGCATCCACATGTGGGGGCGCCGGTCGTACGGCTGGCAGATCATGTTGTGCGCGGCTGTCTCCGCCTGTGCGACCGCGTTGCCCCAGTGTTCGAGGGACAGGAACTGGTAGCCGAACAGCGGATGCGGGGAGCGGGCCACGTCACCGGCCACGAACACGTCGTCGGTGACGATGCCCCGGAAGTCGAAGGCACGGCAGCCCGCGTCGCTCGCGATGCCGCGCGGTCCCGCGCCGATCCCGGACCCGGTCAGCCACTCGGTGTTGCGCAGCGAGCCCAGCGAGACGACCACGACATCCGCCTCGACCACGCTCTCGTCCGACAGATGCACCGCACGGACCCGGCCGACCGAGTCGCCCTCCAGCGCGGTCACGGTGACATGGGTGCGCAGATCCACGCCGTTCTCCTGGTGGAGCTCGGCGGCGACGGCCCCGATCACCCCGCCGAGCGCGCCCACGAGCGGACCTCCCGCGCGTTCGGCGACGGTCACCTCCAGGCCCATCTCCCGGCAGGCCGAGGCGACTTCGGACCCGGCGAACCCGGCGCCGATCACCACGACCCGGCGGGCCCCGGCGCGCAGCCGGTCGTACAGCGCGGTCGCGTCGTCCCGGGTGCGCAGCACGAACACCCCGTCCAGCTCGGCCTCGTCCTCCTTGGGCCAGGGCCGGGCGCGCACACCGGTCGCGATCAGCAGCCGGTCGTACTCCACCTCCTCGCCGTCGGCGAGGAGCACCCGCTTGCCGGTCAGGTCGAGACCGGCCGCCGGGACACCGAGCCGCCACTCGGCGTCCAGGTCCCGCCGCCGGGGCAGCTCGGTGTGCTGCGGGGACGCCTTGCCGAGCAGCACCGACTTCGACAGAGGCGGCCGGTCGTAGGGCTCGTACGGCTCGTCACCGATCAGGGTCAGCGCGCCGGTGAAGCCCTCCTCGCGCAGCGTCTCGGCCGCGTGCAGCCCGGCCAGCGAGGCGCCGACGATGACGATGCGGCCCTCGCGGCGCAGCCAGTCCACGTGGTCAGCGGCCATCGGACAGCTCCCGGGCGGCTCCGGCGGCCACCCACGCGTCCTCGGCGGGGGCGCCCTGGTACAGCCCCTCCACGGTGATCGCCTTGACCGGGCAGGCGGCGGCCGCCCGCGCGACCGCGTCCCGTTCCTCGTCGGCGGGGCGCGGGTTGTAGAGCAGCGCCTCGTTGCCGTGCATGGTGAAGACGTCGGGGGCCAGGAAGGCGCACTGGGCGTATCCCTGGCACTTGTTGAGATCGACGACGATCCTCATCGACGCTCCGCTCTCTCCGGTGGCCAGGTCCGGTGTGCCCCGCCTTCTCGCACGGCACGCGGTCCCGGACGGCGGTGGTCCCCCGCCCGCCAGCATGGAAGCGGAGCCTGCTCCGCCGCGCGCGGGGAGCCGCCGATCGGGTGAACGGATCCCTAGGGGGAGACGCCCCTAGGGGGAGACGCTCCTAGGGGGCGCCCGCGGCCCCGGCCCGCCCCCGCCCGCTCGCCATCAGGATGTGCCCGCTGAGCACCAGCGACCAGGCCGGGAAGACCAGCTCCGCCCAGGGCACGTTCGAGGAGACGAAGAGCAGGACCAGCGCGGTCAGTGAACTCAGCACGGTCAGCCAGCGCGGCAGTACGCCCAGCCGCTTGCCGATCACGGACATGGACGACACGAAGACGGCCGCCATCCGCATCGCGTACTCGGTCATCAGCCCGTAGGCGAAGTGCCGGCCGAAGTCCCAGGTCGCGGGCGACGGCGTGCTGCCCGCCGGGTGCGAGACCGTCAGTACGGCGGACGCCGCCGCGGCCGCGCCGAACAAGGTCGCGGTGAAGACCAGACCGCTGCCGAGCAGCACGGTCGCGAGGAACCGGTCCTCGACCTCACCCACATGGGCGCGCACCGCGCCGAGGAACCACAGGAAGAAGATGCCCGCGAAGGGGATCAGTGCGAGCGCCGTCCGCACCGCACTGCGCCGCGCCGGGTCGGTGAACCCCTGCGCGGACGTCGCGTCGGCGCCCTCGGGGATGCCGAGCCGCATCAGCACGATCGTCGCCGCGAGGAGCAGCGCGAACACCACCCCGGCGAGCCCGGCCGCGCGCGGGGTCTCCAGCGCCTCCCGGCCCGGCCCCCTGCGCCCCTTGACCTGCATGAGCGGCCCACCTCCCGAGCGACGGCCCCCGCACCAGCAAGCAGCCGGTGCGCGGGACCGCGCCAGCGGGAGGGGGCCGTATGGCCGAGCGTGATGCCCGCGCCCGTACGGCCGCCCGCCCCCGCGAGGTCAGAGCTGGGACAGCTCCTCCAGCAGGTCGTCCAGACCCAGCGAGCCGAGCGACAGCGCCGCCATGTGCCACGCCTTCAGGTCGAAGGAGTCGCCGTGCCGCTCGCGCGCCCGCTCCCGGCCGAGCAGCCACACGCGCTCGCCGAGCTTGTAGCCGATGGCCTGGCCCGGCATGGTCAGATACCGGGTCAACTCGCTCGCCACGAAGTCCGCCGGACGGCTGTTGTGGGCGACGAAGAACTCCTCGGCCAGCCCCGGGGTCCACCGCTCACCCGGGTGGAACGGCGAGTCGGCCGGGATCTCCAGCTCCAGGTGCATACCGATGTCGACGATCACCCGCAGCGCGCGCATCATCTGCGCGTCCAGATAGCCGAGCCGCTGCTCCGCGTCCGTGAGGTAGCCCAGCTCGTCCATCAGCCGCTCCGCGTACAGCGCCCAGCCCTCGGCGTTGGCGCTCACGATGCCGACCGTGGCCTGGTAGCGGGAGAGACGGTCCGCCACGTACGTCCACTGCGCCAGCTGGAGGTGGTGGCCGGGCACGCCCTCGTGGTACCAGGTGGACACCAGGTCGTAGACCGGGAACCGGGTCGCGCCCATGGTCGGCAGCCAGGTCCGGCCCGGACGGGAGAAGTCCTCCGACGGCTCGGTGTAGTAGGGGGCCGCCGCGCTGCCGGGCGGGGCGATGCGCGACTCCACATTCCTTACCGGCTCGGCCAGTTCGAAGTGCGTGCCGTCCAGGTCGGCGATGGCCCGGTCCATCAGGTCCTGGAGCCACTGCCGGGTCTCCTCGACCCCCTCGATGTGCCGGCCGTGCTCGTCCAGGTGCTTGAGCGCCGCCCAGGGCGTCCTGGCACCCGGGAGGATCTTCTCCGCCTCCTTCACCATCTCGGCGTACAGACGGTGGAACTCCGCCCAGCCGTAGGCGTACGCCTCGTCCAGGTCGAGGTCGGTGCCGTTGAAGTGGCGGGACGTACGGGCGTAGCGCTCCCGGCCGACCACGTTCGGGGCGCCCTCGACCGCCGGGGCGTACACGTCCCGCATCCAGTCGCGCAGTTCCGCGACGGAGGCGGTCGCCGCGCGGGCGGCCTCGTCGAGTTCGGTGCGCAGCGCGTCGGGACCGGCGACGGCGAAGTCCTCGAACCAGCCCCGGCCCTCGCCGGTGTCCGCCCACTCGGTCAGCTGCTCGACGAAGACGCCGGTCGGCCGGGGTGCCGCGAACAGCTTGCGTTCCAGGCCCAGTTCGAGCGAGGCGCGGTAGCCCGCGTAGGCGGCCGGGACCGCGCGCAGCCGCTCCACGATCGCCGCCCAGTCCTCCTCGGTCTCCGACGGGGTCAGCGTGAAGGCGTGCCGCACCGAGTGCCCCGGGGTGTGCATGTTGCCGACGGCGCGCAGGTGCTCCTCCGCGTCGTGCATGGCGAGTTCGGCGGTCAGCCGCTCGCGCAGCAGCCGCGCGCACCGGCGCTCGGCGTCGCTGTCCGCGCCGGGCAGCCGCTCGGCCTCGTCCAGGCGCGCGAGGGTGGTGCGCGCCAGTTCCGCCACGGCCTCCTGGCCGGCGGGGGAGTAGTCGGGGAGCCTGCTGGAGCTCTCGGCGACACCGAGGTAGGTGCCGGTGACCGGGTCGAGGGCGATGAGTTCGTCGACGTACGCGTCGGCGATCTGACGGGGCAGTGCGCTCTTCGTCTCAGACATGGCGCCCATCCTCGCGCCCACGACGTGCCCACGTCACCCCGTTTCGGATCACGGCGTGCCGGGCGGCAACAGGGGACCGCAGTCCCACTGCTGGAAGATCAACCGGGTCTCCACCCGCGCCACTTCACGCTGTGAGGTGAACTCGTCCAGCACCAGCCGCTGAAGATCGGCCATGTCCGCCACCGCGACATGGATCACGTAGTCGTCGGGGCCGGTGAGATGGAAGACGGTCCGCGACTCGGGCAGCGCGCGCACCCGTTCCACGAACGGTCCGACCAACTCCCGGCGATGCGGCCTGACCTGGACGGACAGCAGCGCCTGGAGCCCGCGCCCCAGCTTCGCCGGGTCCAGACGCAGTTCGTGCCCGAGGATCACCCCCGAACGGCGCAGCCGCGCCACCCGGTCCAGACATGTCGACGGCGCCACCCCGGCCTGGGCGGCGAGGTCGCGGTACGTCGTCCGGGCGTCGTTCTGCAGCAGCCGCAGCAGAAGCAGATCCACCGGGTCCAGTACGACGGAATCGGCCATGGGCCGAACGTAACACGGCCTTTGGCCATCCGAACCCGGCCGGTGTTCACCCTGACGCCATGGACTCAGCGAGCAACGGCGCTTCTGACTACGCCCCTTCCCGTGCCCTGGCCACCGAGGCCGTGCACGCCGGCCGCGACGACCTCGCCCGCCAGGGCCTGCACACCCCGCCCATCGACCTGTCCACCACGTATCCGTCTTACGACAGCCGCGCCGAGGCGGCCCGCATCGACGCCTTCGCCGCCGACGGCGCCGATCCGGTGGGACCGCCGGTCTACGGCCGCCTGGGCAACCCGACCACGGCCCGCTTCGAGACCGCGCTCGCCCGGCTCGAAGGCACCGAGTCCGCCGTGGCGTTCGCCAGCGGCATGGCCGCCCTCAGCGCGGTGCTGCTCGCCCGCTCGACGGCGGGCCTGCGCCATGTCGTCGCGGTACGGCCGCTGTACGGCTGCAGCGACCATCTGCTGACCGCCGGGCTGCTCGGCACCGAGGTCACCTGGACCGACCCGGCGGGCATCGCGGACGCGCTGCGCCCCGACACCGGCCTGGTGATGGTCGAGTCCCCGGCCAACCCCACCCTCGCCGAGACCGACCTGCGGGCCGTCGCCCACGCCTGCGGCACGGTCCCGCTGCTCGCCGACAACACCTTCGCGACCCCCGTGCTGCAACGCCCCGCGGAACTCGGCGCCCGTCTGGTGCTGCACAGCGCCACCAAGTACCTCGGCGGCCACGGGGACGTGCTCGCCGGGGTGGTGGCCTGCGACGAGGAGTTCGCCGGACAGCTGCGCCGGATACGGTTCGCGACCGGCGGGGTGCTGCATCCGCTCGCCGGGTATCTGCTGCTCAGAGGCCTGGCCACGCTGCCCGTACGCGTCCGGGCCGCCTCCGCGACCGCCGCCGAGCTGGCCCGCAGACTCGCCGCCGACCCGCGCGTGGACCGCGTCCGCTATCCGCGCCTGGGCGGCGCGATGATCGCCTTCGAGACGCACGGCGACCCGCACGAGGTGATCTCCCGCGTCCGCCTGATCACCCCGGCCGTCAGCCTGGGCAGCGTGGACACCCTCATCCAGCACCCCGCGTCCATCAGCCACCGCATCGTCGACGCCGACGACCGGCGCGGCGCCGGGGTGAGCGACCGGCTGCTGCGGCTCTCGGTCGGCCTGGAGGACGTGGACGACCTGTGGGCGGACCTGGACGGCGCGCTGGGGACGGCCGTGCGTACGCCGGTGCCGTTGAGCGAGGCGGTGGGGTGAACGTCGTACGGTCCGAACTGCGCCTGGATACAGGTGCGTTCGGGCCGTACTCTACGTGGATCAGCCGAGGTCAGCCGTGCTCAGACGCGCCGCCGAGCCGTACCCGGCCGCTCTCCTGCGCGACCGGCACCGGCACCGCGTCCAGCCGGGCCGTGATGACGAGGGTGCCCTCCTCGACCTGGTAGTCGAGGGGGAGTCCGAGACCGCGCATCGCCGCGACCATGCCGGTGTTGGAGGAGCGGGTCACGGCGTAGACGCTCTCGCAGCCCGCCTCGACCGCCAACGCGACCAGGCGGCCCAGCAGTTCGGCGCCGATGCCGCGCCGCTGCCAGTCGTCCTCGACCAGCAGGGCGACCTCGGTCTCGTCGCCGTCCCACAGCAGATGGCCGAGTCCGACGACGCGCCCCGAGGTGGTCTGCGCGGCCAGGGTGCGGCCGAAGCGGGGGCTGAGCAGGTGGTTGAGATAGCGGTCGGCGTCGGCGACGGGACCGTGGTAGCGCAGCGCGAGGGTGTCCGGCGAGCACCGCTCGTGCATCGCGCGGGCGGCCTCCAGGTCACCGGTGTCCACCCGGCGCACGGTGATGTCGTTGCCCTCCGGCAGCGTCAGCACGTCACGGCCGCGCGGAATGCGCGGACCCAGCCTGCCGTCCAGCTCGACCAGCGCCCGCGCCCGCGCGAACTCGGTGGGCGTGAAGGGCAGATACGGCCGCTCCACGCTCAACACCCCGCCGCCCGGGGCCCGCAGCCGCAGCACCGTGTCCTCCAGCACCCCTTCGACGGGGACCGTCTCGTCGTCCACCGGTCGGCCCGGCAGCGAACGCACGGTGCACCGCCCCAGCAACTGGCGTAGCGCGAGCGGAAGTTCGGCGGTGTCGAGGGCGGTGCGGGTGGCCAGGCCGAGGACGCGGGTGGGGGCGTCCACCAGGTCGTGGGCGTCGGCCCGCTCCACCCAGGTGGCGGAGCCGCCCGCCCGGGCGACCGTCCGTGTCAGCTCGGTCGCCGTCAGCGGCTCCGGCGCCCGCAGCAGGAACTCGTCCACGGTGCCGTCGGCCAGCGGGTGCGTCTGGAGGCTCACGATGTCGACCCGGGCCTCGGCCAGCGCCGTGCACAGCACGGCCAGCGAACCCGGCTCGTCCCGCACGGTCGTCCGCATCCGCCACAGCGCGCCCGGTCCGCCCACCGGAGCGCCCTCGTCGTCGGACTGCCCGGCCGGCCGCACCTCGGCGGCGGACCGGGCGCCGGTATCGCTGCCGGGCACCGGGGGTGCGTGCCCGTGTCGTCGGGACCACCAGGTGTGGAAACCGGCGGTCGCGGCCAGCGCGATCGCCGAGACCATGAGCAGCGCGGGACCGTCGGGGCCGTGCCCGACCAGGTTCGCCACCGCGTCCGCGACGGCGACGGCCGTGAACAGCGCGGCCAGTTCCACGAGATCGCGCCGCCAGTGGTGCACCGGGCGCCCGTGCCGGGCGCGCATCGTCCGAGAATTCTCTGGTGTCATGCGGCCACTGTGGCGCAGCGGTGTTGCGTGATCACGAACGCTCTGTGACCGATGGGTAAAGGCTGATTGGGTCGATTTCATTGCATTTTCTACGGCCGTGATCGACCGCGCCGCCCTGGGTGCCGCCCCATCAGCCACGCAACGTGCTCACCCCGCAGGCGAGTTGACCCGTACGGCGGAGTGCCGCGCTCCGGGGGATGACGCCGGTGCGCGGCACTGCCGAGGGTACGGGACGCGGGCGGTCAGCGGCTGCCGTCCAGCAGGACGCGGGCCACGAGCGCCGGGTCGTCGTTCATCGGACAGTGCCCGCAGCCGGGCAGCCGCACCAGGCGGGCGTGCGGAATCGTCTGCTTCGCGCGCACGCCCTGCCTGCGCAGCAGCACCCGGTCCCGGGTGCCCCACGCCACCGTGACGGGCGTACCGGGCACCGTGTCCGTGAACCGCACGGTGGTGCCCGTGCGCAGCGTCGCCTCGAACCCGGTCGCCCCGGCCAGCGCCAGTGTCTCGGCGACCACCGCCTCGGGCGAACGGCGCGCCGGGCGGGCGTAGATGGTGCTGGTCAGCGCCGTACGTCCGACCGCGTTGCCCGCGAGTCGCTCCACCAGGGGCAGCGGGAGGTGCTGGGCGATGCCCCGCATGGTGAGCAGCAACCCGAAGGCGTAGCGCCGCTCGGCCTCGGTCCAGAACCCGGCCGGGGACAGGGCGGTGACCGAACGGACCAGCCCCGCGCTGCCCAGCTCCAGGGCGAGGAGGCCGCCGAGCGAGTTGCCCGCCACGTGCGGCCGGTCCAGGCCCAGTTCGCGGAAGAACGCGCCGAGCACGGCATTCGTCGTCGGCAGGTCGTAGTCCAGACCGGTCGGCAGTCCGGGGGAGGCGCCGAAGCCCGGCAGGTCCACGGCGATCACCTCGCGCTCGGTCGCCAGGATGTCGATCACCGGGCTCCACGCCTGCCGGTGGTGCCCGATGCCGTGCAGCAGGACCAGTGGCTCGCCGCGTCCCACGCGCTCGTAGGAGACGGTCACGTCCCCCGCGGCGTGCGGGCCGGTGACCGTGAAGGAGGCGGTGGCGGACATGAAGAGCTCCTCGGGTGGACTGCGGACGGACGCGGTGGACAGCTTGTCAGCAATGGCTACCGGCGGGTAGTACCCGCGCCGCCGGACCGCGAACGCGCCTGCCCCGCACGCCCGTCGGCACCGGACGGGCCGATTCCGTACGGACCACGGGGCGTGTCGGGCGATACCGTCTGGACACCGGCGGACGGGTCGGCTGGGATGTGGCGGTGACCACCGACATCGCGACCGACGTCTTCGAAGAGAACCGCCCTCTCCTCATGGGAGTCGCCTACCGGATGCTCGGCCGGGTCGCCGACGCCGAGGACGTGGTCCAGGACGCCTGGCTGCGCTGGGCGGGCGCCGACCGCGACAAGGTCCGCGAGCCGCGTGCCTACCTGGTGCGCGTCACCACCCGGCTCGCCATCGACCGGCTGCGCCAGGTCAAGGCGCGTGACGAGGCGTACGTCGGCCCCTGGCTGCCCGAGCCGTACGTCACCGACTTCGGCGACAACGTCCCCGACACCGCCGACCGCGCGCTGCTCGCCGACTCCGTCTCCTTCGCCGTCCTCGTCGTCCTGGAGTCGCTCTCCCCGCTGGAGCGCGCGGTGTTCGTGCTGCGCGAGGCGTTCGGCTATCCGTACGCCGAGATCGCGGAACTCCTCGACCGCGGCGAGGCGGCCGTGCGCCAGCTCGCCGGACGCGCCCGCCACCACGTCGAGGAGCGGCGCCCGCGCTACGACGTCGACCCCGCCCAGCGCCGCGACCTCACCCGGCGCTTCCTCGCCGCCGCGACCGAGGGCGACCTCGAAGGACTGATGTCGCTGCTCGCGCCCGAGGCCCGGCTCGTCGGCGACAGCGGCGGCAAGTCGAAGGCGCCACTCCGGGAGCTGTACACCGCCGACAAGGTCGGCCGCTTCCTCGTGGGCGCCACCGGCAAGGGCGTCGTACCCGGCATGTCGTACGAGTTCATCGAGGTCAACGGCGCGGTCGCGGTGCTCGTCCTGCTCGACGGCAAGCCCGACACCGTGTTCCAGGTGGACGTCGTCGACGGCCTCGTCAGCACGGTCTACATCGTTCGCAACCCGGACAAGCTGCGTTCTCTCGCGAACACCGTGTGAACGCCGGGTTGTCCGGGGCCCGCCGATATGGGCCCTGGAGGGAGGATTGGTCTTGACCAAGGGTCAGGCCCGTTTTATGGTCACTGATAACTGCAACAACCTTTAATAAACAAGGGCGCCAAAACCGCCGGACAACGGCTTGCGGAGGACAGGGTGGGGACCACGCAACTGGAATCGGTGCCGGAACCGAAGTACTGGCATCTCAAGACCGTGCTCACCGAGGCACTCGACTCGGAGTTCTCGGTCGGGGAGATCCTGCCGAACGAACGCGATCTCGCGGCCCGTTACGGCGTGGCCCGCGCCACGCTGCGCCAGGCCCTGGAGCAGCTGGAGCTGGAGGGCCGCCTCCAGCGCCGCCGGGGGGTCGGCACCACGGTCGCGCCGCCGCGCATGGGCGTCGCCGTCGGCACCTCGCGGCACACCTGGCCGGGCGCCGGGGACGACGTCTGGCAGCCCGTGGACTGTGTACGGTCCGTGCCGCCCGCCTCTGTCGCGGCCGCGCTGGAGACCGGCGGGGAAGAAGTGCACATCGTGCGCCGCTCCCGCACCTCGCACGGCCGCAGCGTCGCGACCGAACTGCTCTACGTCCCGGCCGCCTCGGTGCCCGACCTCACCGCGATCGACGCGCCCTCGGGCCCGTCCCGCGCGCGTGCGGTGCTGCGCGAGCTGCACCGGCTGGAGCTCGACGGGCAGGACCGCGCCGTCGAACTCGGCTCCGCCGGGGCGGACGACGCCCGCGCACTCGACCGGCTGCCGGGTTCCCCGGTCCTGGTCCTCACGACCCGCTTCCACGCGGCGGGGCGTACGGCCGCGCTCTCGGTGGCGACCTACCGTGCGGACACGTGCCGGCTGACGTTCGGCGACTCCCCGGACGTCGAGATACACGACGATCCGGCGCGCCGGGCGTCCTGACGGGTGCTGTGAACCGACCGCACGCTCCGCCTATTTGGCGGGGCGTGCGGTGTTTTCTGCCGGGGGCGGCTCAGTCGGCCGCGCCCACCGTCCCCTCCACCGCGAACAGTTGCCGTTCCACATGCGCCAACGCCAGCCGCAGCGCGCCCATGGCGACGACCGCCTCGCCCAGGAGGGAGAGGGCGACGCCCGGGGGCCGCAGACAGTAGCGGGAGAGTTCACGGCGCAGGGGGTCCAGGACACCGTCCAGGCCCGCGGCCCAGCCGCCTATGACGACCAGTTCGGGGTCGAGGGCCAGGACCAGCGCGGCCACGTCGTGCACCAGCCGCTGGATGAAGCGCTCCACGGCCGCCCGCGCCGCCCGGTCGCCCTCGCGGGCCAGCGCGAACACCTCCGTGACCGCCTGCTCGTCCAGCGGGGGCAGCGGCTCGCCCGTCGTGGACAGCAGCGTCTCGGGCGTGGCCTCGCGGCCCAGCAGATGCAGCGCCCCGATCTCCCCGGCCGCCCCGCCGAACCCCCGGTGCAGCCGCCCGCCGATCAGCGCGCCCGCGCCCGGACTCAGCCCGGCCAGCACGAACACCACGTCGTCGCTCTTGACCGCCGCACCCTTCCAACGCTCGGCGACGGCGGCCGCGTTGGCGTCGTTCTCCACCAGGACCGGGCACTTGAAGGAGCGGCTCAGCCGGTCACCGAGCCGCAGCCCCGTCCAGCCCGGCAGCGCCGTACCCAGCCGAACCGTTCCGTCGGCCTCCACGATGCCCGGGGTACCCACCCCGACCGCGCGCAGCGAGCCACGCGCGACCCCGGCCCGGCGCAGCAGCTCGGCGACCGTGCCGCGCAGCCGCTCCAGGCGCTCGTCGGCCGGGGCCTTCTCGTCGACGGGTCTGGTCTGGGTGCCGAGGACCCGTCCGTCCAGGTCGGACAGGGTCGCCACCACCCGGTGCGCCCCTATCTCCAGGCCCAGCAGATGCCCCGCCTCGGCCCGGAACCTGAACCGCCGCGCCGGGCGCCCCTGCCTTCTGGCCGTCCCCTCCTCGGCCGCCGTCTCCACCACGAGCCCCGCCTCGGCCAGCCCCTCCACGACCCCCTCGACGGTGGGCCGGGACAGCCCGGTCACCCGGGTGATCTCGGTGAGCGTCGCGCACTCCGCGTCACGCAGCGCGCGCAGCACCACCGCGGAGTTGATCCTCCGCAGCAGCGAGGGATCGCCACCGGTCAGCTGCCCCACGGTCCGTCCTCCCAGCTCGCGGGCGTCGTGGGGCGGATCGTACTCGGCCCCGCACGCCCCGGCGAGGGCCGGGCAGGAGTCATCCCGGCGCGACGAACCCCGACTCGTACGCGGCGATGACCGCCTGCGTGCGGTCGCGCGCCCCGAGCTTGGCCAGCACCGCGCTCACATGCGACTTCACCGTCTCGGCGCCGACCACCAGCCGGGCGGCGATCTCCGCGTTGGTCAGACCCCGTGCCATCAGCCGCAGCACCTCCGCCTCCCGCTCCGTCAGCCGGGCCGCCGACAGGGGATCGGAGGCGGCCCGTTCCCCGCCGTAACGCGCGGCCAACTGCCGTACGGACGCCGGGAACAGCAGCGAGTCGCCCGCCGCGACCAGCCGTATCGCGTGCGCGATCTCCTCCGGACGGGCCCGCTTCAGCAGAAAGCCGTCCGCGCCCGCGCGCAGCGCCTCGTAGACGTACTCGTCCTCCTCGAAGGTCGTCACCACGACGATCTTGGGCGGATCGGTCACCGTACGCAGCACCGCGCGGGTGGCCTCGATGCCGTCGAGGAGGGGCATCCGCACGTCCATCGCCACGACGTCCGGCCGGAGTTGGCGCACCAGCGGGATGACGGCCGCACCGTCGGCGGCCTCGCCGACCACCTCGATGTCGGGCTGGGCGTCGAGCACGGCCCGCAGACCGGCGCGGACCAGGGGTTCGTCGTCGACGAGCAGTACGGTGACCGGCATCCGGCCAGCCTAGTGCCGCAACAGGCAACGTTCGCCCCGTCGCGACGCCCGGCACGCACTCTCGCCGCACCGGCCGAAAGCCCGAGTACGCCCAGTACGAGGGCTTCCGGCCGGCACGCCGAGAGCACGCACCGGACACCGCTCCTTGACGGGCAAACGTTGCCTGCCGCGGCACTAGATCAGTACGGACCGCCGTCGTCACCGGTGGAGCCGTCGCCCCCACCTCGCCTCAGCCGAGCGGGAGTTCCGCCCGTACCCGCCACTCGCCCTCGTCCGGCCCCGTCAGGGCGCTGCCGCCGAGCAGCGCCGCCCGCTCGCGGATGCCGCGCAGTCCGCTGCCGCCACGGCTCTCGGCGAGTCCCGCCGGGAGGGGATTGCGTATCTCCAGCGTGAGCCCTTGCCCGGCGACGGCCACCCGGACCCGCACGGGGACCGGGCCCGCGTGCCGCAGGACGTTGGTCAGCGCCTCCTGGAGGATGCGGTAACCCTCACGGGACACCGGCCCCGGCACCGCCTCCACCGGGCCCGTCACCTCGGAGTCCACCTTGGCGCCCGAGGCCCGCGCCGACTCCAGCAGCCTGCCCGCGTCCGTCAGCGTGGGGCGCGCGCCCACCGGCCGCTCCGTCTCGCGCAACACCCCGAGCACCCGCTCCAGGTCTTCCAGGGCGGCCCGGCCGGTCTCCTCGATGGCGGTCAGCGCCCGTCCGGTGAACTCCGCGTCGCCCGCCGCCCGTGCGGCGCCCGCCTGGATCACGGCCACGGTCAGCGCGTGCCCGATCGAGTCGTGCAACTCCCGGGCGATCCGGGTCCGTTCGAGCAGCAGCTCGGTGCGCTCCTCCAGCGCGGCCAGGCGTTCGGCGGCCGAAGGACCGAGCAACTGCCGTGCGCACACCGTGACGAGCGTGCCGAGCCCGACCACCGTGCCGTACAGCGCGAGCAGCGGAAGCGGGGCCAGCAGCGCGTACGCCGGGTGCGGCGGCAGCCGGTCCAGGAGAGGGACACCCGAAGACGGCTTGCCCCAGGCGTACTTGACGAGATCGAAGGTCAGCGTCGGCAGCCATACGCAGGCGAACGTCGCGGCCGCCCCGAGGCCCATCCGCACCTCCAGCCACAGCACGGTGCGCCACCGGTCCCGCCAGGAGGCCGCCGGGACCGCGGAGATGCCCGGTTCCTTCTCGCCGGGCGTCAGCAGCAGCCGCGCCTGCACGCCCTCGCCCATCCGCACCCCGGCCACGAGACCGGCCGGTGCGATCAGGAGCGCGGGTATCCAGGGCGTACCGGGGCTGATGAAGAGCCAGACGCTGACGATCAGCATCGGCACCCACAGATGCACCAGGCGTGTGTACGTCGTCCCGCGCAGCAGCGGGCGCAGGAAGCGGACCATGGAGCCATCGTCGCAGGCCGCACCGGTGGCCGACCTCCCCCGCACGGGGGAGCGGATCCCCACGCCAGGGGGAGGTGCCGGGGCGCGCGTCCGGCGAGGCTCGTTGCCATGACCAGCATCGAACTGCGCGACCTCACCAAGGAGTACGGCGGCAGACGCGCCGTCGACGGACTGACCCTCACCGTGCGCCCCGGCCGCGTCACCGGCTTCCTCGGCCCCAACGGCGCGGGCAAGTCCACCACCATGCGGCTCGTCCTCGGCCTCGACCGCCCCACCTCCGGCACCGCCACCCTCGACGGCCGCCCCTACGACCAACTCACCGAGCCACTGCGCCGGGTGGGCTCCCTGCTGGACGCCCGCGCCGCCCACGGCGCCCGCACGGCCTACGACCACCTCAGGGTCCTCGCGGCGGCCAACCGCATCCCCGTGGCGCGGGTCGGCACCGTCCTGGAGCGGACCGGGCTCGCCTCCGTGGCCCGGCGCCGGGTGCGGACCTTCTCCCTCGGGATGCGCCAGCGGCTCGGCATCGCCGCCGCGCTGCTCGGCGACCCGGGGGTGATCCTGCTCGACGAACCCGCCAACGGGCTCGACCCCGAGGGCATCGTCTGGGTCCGCTCGCTGCTGCGCGAACTGGCCGCCGAGGGCCGTACCGTCCTGGTGTCCAGCCATCTCATGGGCGAGACGGCCGTGTTCGCGGACCATCTGGTGATCCTCGGCCGGGGCCGCCTCCTCGCGGATACCTCGGTACGGGAGTTCATCGACGCCCGGGTGCGTCCCCGGGTACGGGTGCGCACCGCCGACGCCGACGCCCTCGGCGCGCTGCTCCTGCGTCACGGCCACGAGGCAGAGCGGGACGCGGACGGCGCCTGGACCGTACGGCAGGCCCACGCCGAGGAGTTGGGGCGACTGATGTCCGAGGCGGGGCTGCCCGTCCTCGAACTCGCCGCCCAGGAAGCCAGCTTGGAAGAGGCGTACTTCGACCTCACGGCCACCGAGGCCGAGTTCACCGCACAGCCCCAGGAGGTCTGACCATGCCGTTCGTCCCCGTCCTGCACGCCGAGTGGCTCAAGATCCGTACGCTGCGGTCGCTCGTCGGCGGTCTGACCGCCATCCTCCTTGTCACCGTGGGCTTTTCGGCGGTCGCCGCAGCTGATCCCGACCATTCCGACGCGCTGTTCTCGGTGTTCTTCGGCGTCAGCCTCGGCCAGATCGCGGCGGTTTCCTTCGGCGCCATGGCGGTGGCGGGGGAGTACCGGGGCGGTGCGCTGCGGCTGACGCTGGCCGCCGTACCGGACCGCACGCGCTGGTTCGCCGCCAAGGCGACCGCCGTCGCCCTGCCGGTGTTCGCGGTCGGCCTGCTCACGGGCCTGCTGACCCTGGTGCTGGGCCGTATCAACCTCGGTGCGGACGAGCCCACTTGGGGTGAGGGGCTGCGGGGCGCCGTCGGCTGCGCGCTGTATCTCACGCTGATGGCGCTCCTCGCCGCCGGACTCGCGGCCGTCCTGCGCAGCGGCGTCACCTCGCTCTCCCTGCTGATCCCCTTCCTGCTGATCGTGTCCTTCGTCGTCGGAGACCTCTCCGCAGGCGCGGCCGACTATCTGCCCGACCGGGCCGGCCAGATCGCCCTGCACAGCACCTGGGACGGCGCCCTCGGCCCCTGGACCGGGCTCGCGGTCACCTCGCTGTGGACCGCGGCGGCACTCCTCGCGGGGGCGTGGTGCGTACGGCGACGGGACGCCTGAGCGAGTGGCACCAGTTCGGTCCCGGGAGTCCCACTGACGCCCCGCCAATTGTCAGTGCCCCCGGCTTTACTGGACTCATGGACGTCGTCGCCCGGCATCTCGCCGCCATCGACCGGCTCCGCACCCTGGATCTCCGGGAGGGCGGGGCCGGGTATCGCACTGTGGCCCTGGAGACCAGTCAGGGGCTCGGGGCGAGCGACGCGGGGGCGCGGGGACGTGCGGCCGAGGACTTCCACGCCCTGCGCGAGGCGATCGCCGCGCGGCTCGACGCCCGCTGGGGCGGCGGCCCGGCCTGGGGCCAGCTCACCCTCCGGGTCCGGCTCGCACACGGGGAGTCCATACCCCAGCCCTGGGCCACGCTCTGTCTGCGCACGGACGAACTGGACGTGTGGCAGGCGGGGGAGGGCGGGGCGTGGGTGGCGCTGGGGGTGGCCGACCGCGACGCGGACGACGAGATCGAGCTGCTGGCGGCGGTGACGTGGACGGCTCCGCCGTAGAGACGCTACGCCCCGTCCGCCGCTTCCCGCAGCCGCGCGTACTCCTCCGCCATGGTCTCCAGTGTCCAATGGGCGTTCAGGCCACTGGGGTTGGGCAGCACCCACACCCGGGTGTCGCCGAAGGTCCGCTCCTGGGGGCCGATGCGGGCGGCTCGGTCGCCGAAGGCCGACCGGTAGGCCGTCACCCCGACCACGGCCAGCCAGCGCGGCGCGTACCGCTCGACCCTGGCGGCCAGCAGCCGACCGCCCTCGCGGTACTCCTCGGGCTTCAGCTCGTCGGCGCGGGCGGTCGCGCGGGCGACGACGTTGGTGATGCCGAGACCGTAGGAGAGGAGGTCGCGTTCCTCGGCGGGCTTCAGCTGCCGGGGGGTGAAGCCGGAGCGGTGGAGCACCGGCCAGAAGCGGTTGCCGGGGCGGGCGAAGTGGTGGCCCGTCGCGGCGGACATCAGGCCGGGGTTGATGCCACAGAACAGGACGTGGAGGCCGTCCGCGATCACGTCGGGGACGAGACGGTCGCGGGCGGCCTCCAGCTCCGCCTGGGTCAGGCTCAGAGGATCGCCCCGGGGGTGTAGCGGGCGGCCTCCGGGTGCTTGGCGGCGATCTCGTCGATGCGGCGGACGAGGACGCCGACCTGGTCGGCGGCGGCACCGGTGAACGACAGCTTGTCGGCCATCAGGGATTCGAGCTGCGCGCGGTCCAGCGGCAGGCGCTCGTCGGCCGCCAGCTTGTCCAGCAGGTCGTTGCGGTCGGCGCCCTGCTCGCGCATGGCGAGCGCGGTGGCGACGGCGTTCTCCTTGATCGCCTCGTGCGCGACCTCGCGGCCGACCCCGGCCCGCACCGCGGCCATGAGGACCTTGGTGGTGGCAAGGAACGGCAGGTAGCGGTCCAGCTCGCGGGCGACGACCGCCGGGAACGCGCCGAACTCGTCGAGCACGGTCAGGAACGTCTCAAGGAGGCCGTCCAGCGCGAAGAACGCGTCCGGCAGCGCGACCCGGCGCACCACCGAGCAGGACACGTCGCCCTCGTTCCACTGGTCGCCCGCCAGCTCGCCGGTCATCGAGGCGTAGCCGCGCAGGATCACCATCAGGCCGTTGACGCGCTCGCAGGAGCGGGTGTTCATCTTGTGCGGCATCGCGGAGGAGCCGACCTGACCCGGCTTGAAGCCCTCGGTGACCAGCTCGTGGCCCGCCATGAGCCGGATCGTCTTCGCGATCGAGGACGGCGCCGCCGCCAGCTGGACCAGCGTCGTGACGACCTCGTAGTCCAGCGAGCGCGGGTAGACCTGGCCGACCGAGGTGAACGCCCGCGAGAAGCCGAGGTGGGCGGCGATCCGCTGCTCCAGCTCGTCCAGCTTGGCGGCGTCCCCGCCGAGCAGGTCCAGCATGTCCTGGGCGGTGCCGACCGGTCCCTTGACGCCGCGCAGCGGGTAGCGGCCGAGCAGCTCCTCCACACGCTCGTACGCCACCAGCAGCTCGTCGGCCGCCGTGGCGAAGCGCTTGCCGAGGGTGGTGGCCTGCGCGGCCACGTTGTGCGACCGTCCGGCCATGACCAGCTCGCCGTACTCCGCCGCGAGCCTGCCCAGACGGGCCAGGACGGCCACCGTACGGTCGCGCATCAGCTCCAGCGAGACGCGGATCTGGAGCTGCTCGACGTTCTCCGTGAGGTCGCGCGAGGTCATGCCCTTGTGCACGTGCTCGTGACCGGCGAGGGCGTTGAACTCCTCGATCCGGGCCTTCACGTCGTGCCGCGTGACCTTCTCGCGCTCGGCGATCGAGGCCAGGTCCACGGTGTCGAGCACCCGCTCGTAGTCGGCGATGGCCTCGTCGGGCACATCGATGCCGAGGTCCTTCTGCGCCCGCAGCACGGCGAGCCAGAGCTGCCGCTCCATCCTCACCTTCTGCTCGGGCGACCAGAGCGAGGCGAGCTCGGTGGAGGCGTAGCGTCCGGCGAGGACGTTCGGGATGCGGGGCTTGGCGGGCGCTGAAGTCACGTGCACCGAGTTTACTGGCAATTCGTGCAGGCCAGCGCCTCGGGGTTGATTGGAGGAAGCTACGAAGGGCTTGCGGGGTGCTTGTGCGGCGGCGGCTGTGGCAGCTCGGGCGGGGGGTACCGCTGGTGTGGCACCCGGCCGGGAGCGCCGTACGTAGCGTAGACGGCGCGTACTCGCCGACGGGTGGGAGGCCTCCGGGCGCCGCCGGTCAGGGGGCCGGTCAGGGGCTGGTCCGGCCGGTTGCGGCGACGGCCTCGCGGTAGAGAGAGGTGCGGTAGATGCCGGACGCGGCGGAATTCACGACCGTCACCAGCAGCATGACGGCTACGACCGCCGCGAAGGCCGCGAACAGGACGGCCAGGCTGTCCGACTCCACCGCGAGGATCAGAATTCGGACCTCTGGTGTGTCAAGGGGCGCAGGTTACCCACCGTCAGGTGTTCCGCCGGGAATCACTTCCTCGGTGCCGTCAGGGTGCCACATGATCAGAAGGCCGTCGTCAGCGTCGTAGTCGTCGGCCTCGTTGGCTTCGTAGAGCTCCTCCAAGTACTCCCATGGGTCGGTCCCCTCGCTCTTGAGGCGCCTCTGCTCCGTGGCGCTCAGGAAGCGGGAGTTGGGCGCACCGTAGAGCGTGGGACTTTCCAGGGGACGCTCTGCGGACGGGCCGAGCATCCGTACGACGAACTCCGCGAATCCGCAGTCGTGACGGGTGAAGTCCCCTTCGCGGCTGCGGACGATCACAGGCCACCGGTCGGGGTCGGCATCGGAGGTGTCCCAGTGGAGAGCGGCCGCGTCGACCGTCGCTCCCCAGCAGATCAGCCCGCCCGGCTCCGGCCACACCGGGTAGGGCCGGTCATCATCCTCGCTTGCAGTCACACGACTGGCAACGGACGTGAGGTCACCCAGCGTGGTTTCCCCGAGGTCCGGAGACGCTGTCGCGATGAGCAGGTGGTCGTCGATCGTTCCGGCACCGTATACGGCCAGGAAGTCCCGGTAGTCACTGGGGAACGCGGTACCCCAGGACTCGGCCACGCGTGACCAGTCGTCCGTCCGGCCGACGGGCTCGGACGGTGGGGGCAGCAGTCTCGTCAGGAGGTCCACAGCAGGATGCGGCATCCGTGTCACTCTCAAGTCGCTTGACGCCTGCCGTCGGCAGAGCGCGTTCTCTGGGTATGACGCGAGGCCCGCTCAGAAGTCGGGGCAGAGGTTCTTGTGCACCGCTTCGAGGATCTTCTCGGCTACGGGCAGGGTGCGTCCCTCGGGGTGTGTCGGGCTGGACCAGCGGATGGTGGTCTGCTTGATCTGCTTGGTCCGATCGCCGGGGAAGCTCTTGAAGGTGCCGCAGGTGCTGGTGGCTCGCGAGAGGGCTTTCTCGGTCTTGCCGTGGACGATGTCCGGGTCGATGGCGTTGAGGTCCTTCACGAGCGCGGCGGCCTGTGCGGCAGTCGGCTCGGGTGGGAGGCCGGCGGCTTTCCTGGCTTTGGCCATGTCCTCCGCGCTGATGCCGCTGGCCTTGCTCGGACTGGCCTTGGCGTCGGGTTCGGGCCTCGCTTCGAGGCCGCAGCCGGTGAGGACGACGGCAAGTGCCGCTGTGGCTGCGGCGATGACGGTGCGGGTGCGCATGGTTCCCCCGGTGCTGTGTGGTGCTGAGGGAGCATCATGCGGCAGCGGGACGGAACGTGTGGCGGCTGTGGCTGTCCTGTGACACAGCGTGCCGGGTTCATCGGCCGAGCTACGACGCCGACCGTGGATCGGCGGGTGATGGCGGGGCGAGCGGCAGCGCCCCGCGCTCAGGCTGCGCGTAGCCGCCGGGCGGGGCCCCCGCTCAGGGCGCCACCCGTCGCCAGTCCGTCACAGGACCGGGGTCCGTGTGGTCCGCAGGGGTGATCCAGAAGGCCTTGCCCAGCTCGGCGCTGAACTGGGCGCCTGTGCGGCCGTCGCCCGAGGAGCGGCCGGTCAGGCGGCGGCCTATCCAGGGGAGCAGGTACTGGCGGGTGAAGCGGGCGTCCGCCACGCGGCGGTCCATCCAGCCCGGCGGCGGGGTGGGCGGCATCGCGGTGCGCCACTCGGTGTCCTCGGGCTCGTAGCCGAGCGACTGCCACACCGCCTCCGCGACCCGGCGGTGGCCCTCGTGGGTCAGGTGGAGGCGGTCCACGTCCCACAGGCGGGGGTCGGACAGGGAGGGCGCGGCGTACAGGTCGACGACGACCGCGCCGTGCTTCTCCGCCAGCCCGTCCACGCAGTCGAACAGCTCCTCCATGCGCGGCCGGAACCGTTCGAGCACCGGGCCCTGTCGGCCGGGGCTGCGCATCAGCACGAGCTGTCCGCAGTGCGGCGTCAGCCGCTCGACCGCCTCGGTGAGCAGGTCCTTGACCCGGCCCATGTCGCACTTGGGCCGCAGGGTGTCGTTCAGCCCGCCGACCAGCGTGACCACGTCCGGCCGCATCGCCGCCGCGACATCCACCTGCTCGTCGACGATCTGCTTGATCAGCTTCCCCCGCACCGCGAGGTTGGCGTACCGGAATCCCGGCGTACGCGCCGCCATCCGCGTGGCGAGAAGGTCGGCCCAGCCCCGATAGGAACCGTCGGGCAACAGGTCCGACATCCCCTCGGTGAAGGAGTCACCGAGGGCGACGAGGCTGGCGTGCGCGGGAGGCGTGGAGTTCGTGTGCATGGCGACAGAGATGGTATCCCTGCCGCCATACCCGTCGGTCGGTGCCCCCGGCCCGGCCGTAAGCAGCATCGCCCGCCCCCGTGGCGCGCCCGCCCACCGCCGGAGGCATCACGCCGTCTGTCCGAACAGCTCCCGCAGCACGTCCTCCATGGTCACCAGCCCGGCCAGCCGCCCGTCCTCTCCGATCACCGCCGCCACATGCGTCCGGCTTCCGCGCATCGCCGTGAGCACGTCGTCCAGCGGGCCGCTCTCGCGGACGCGGGCGATCGGGCGCATGTCGGTCAGCTGGAAGGGCACGTCGCGGGGGGAGGCGTCGAGGGCGTCCTTGACGTGGAGGTAGCCGACGATGCGGCGGCCGTCGTCCACGACGGGGAAGCGGGAGAAGCCCGACTCGGCGGAGAGGCGTTCGAGTTGTTCGGGGGTGATGCCGACGCGGGCGTAGACGACGCGTTCCAGGGGGACGACGACGTCGCGGACCGGGCGGCTGCCGAGTTCGAGGGCGTCGTTGAGGCGTTCCTGGGCGCGGTTGTCGATCAGGCCCGCCTCGCTCGCGTCCTTGACGATCTCGGCGAGTTCAATGTCGGTGAAGGTGGCCGACACCTCGTCCTTGGCCTCGACGCGGAGGAGTTTCAGCAGGCCGTTGGCGAAGGCGTTGATGGTGAAGATCACCGGGCGGAGCGCCTTGGACAGCGCCACCAGGGGCGGGCCGAGGAGCAGCGCCGAGCGCACCGGCTCCGCGAGCGCGATGTTCTTCGGGACCATCTCGCCGAGGAGCATGTGCAGATACGTCGCCAGGCTCAGCGCGATCACGAAGGACACCACGTGCCCCGCGCTCGACGGCACCCCGATCGCGTGGAACACCGGCTCCAGGAGGTGCGCGATCGCGGGCTCGGCGACCACACCGAGGACCAGCGTGCACAGGGTGATGCCGAGCTGGGCCGCCGCGAGCAGCGCGGAGACGTGTTCCAGGCCCCACAGCACCCGCTTGGCCCGCTTGTCGCCCTCCTGGGCCAGCGGCTCGACCTGCGAGCGCCGCACCGAGATCAGCGCGAACTCGGCGCCGACGAAGAAGGCGTTGACGACCAGGGTCGCCAGTCCGATCAACAGCTGTACGGCGGTCATCGCGCCCCCTCCGTCCGCTCACCGTGCTCCGTGCCGCCGGGCTTCGCCCCGCCGTGCCCCGCGCCGTCCTGTCCCGTCCCGTCCCGGACCGTGCCCCACGGTGCGTGCAGCCGTACCCGTGCGGCCCGGTGCCCGGAGGCGTCCGTGACCTCCAGCCGCCAGCCGGCCACCTCGACCCGGTCCCCGGCCTCGGGTATCCGGCCGAGCCGGGTCGCGACGAGCCCGGCCAGCGTCTCGTACGGCCCGTCGGGCACCCGTAGTCCGACGCTCGCGAGCTGGTCGGTGCGGGCGGCGCCGTCGGCCGCGTACAGCAGGCGCCCCTCGGCGTCGGTGCCGTCGGGCGCGAGGTCGGGCGTCTCGTGCGGGTCGTGCTCGTCGCGGACCTCGCCGACGACCTCCTCCACGATGTCCTCCAGTGTCGCGACGCCCGCGGTGCCGCCGTACTCGTCGATGACGACGGCCATCGTGCGCCTGTCGGAGAGCCGGTCGAGGAGCCGGTCCACGGTCAGGGACTCCGGTACGAGCAGGGGGTCGCGCATGATCTGGGTGACCGAGCGCACCGGCCGGTCCTCGGCGGGCACCGCGAGCACGTCCTTGATGTGCGCGACGCCGACCACCGCGTCAAGACCGCCCCGGTACACCGGGAACCGCGAAAGGCCGGTCGCGCGGGTCGCGTTGGCCACGTCCTCGCAGGTCGCCTGGGTGTCCAGGGCGACGACCTGGACGCGGGGGGTCATCACGTTCTCCGCGGTGAGGTCGGCCAGGTTCAGCGTGCGGACGAACAGCTCGGCGGTGTCCGCCTCCAGCGCGCCCTGCTTCGCGGAGTGCCGGGCGAGCGCCACCAGTTCCTGCGGCCCGCGCGCCGAGGCCAGCTCCTCCGCGGGTTCCAGGCCGAAGCGGCGCACCACGTGGTTGGCGGTGTTGTTCAGATGGGTGATGAACGGGCGGAAGGCATTGCTGAACCAGCGCTGCGGCGTACCCACCCGCTTGGCCACGGTCAGCGGCGAGGAGATCGCCCAGTTCTTCGGCACCAGCTCGCCGACGACCATCAGGAACACCGTCGAGAGGGCCGTGCCGAGCACCAGCGCGGCCGAACTCGCGGTGGTCGCCGACAGGCCCATCGCCCGGAACGGCCCCGAAAGCAGCTTGGCGATCGACGGCTCGGCGAGCATGCCGACCACCAGGTTGGTCACGGTGATGCCGAGCTGCGCGCCGGAGAGCTGGAAGGTCAGACTGCGTACGGCCTTCAGCGCGCCCGGGGCGCCGCGTTCGCCGCGCGCGGCGGCCCGCTCCAGCTCGCCGCGCTCGACCGTGGTCAGCGAGAACTCGGCCGCCACGAAGGCACCGCAGGCGAGCGACAGCAGGACCGCCACCAGAAGGAGCAGCACTTCGGTCATCGGGTCACCCCCGTCCCATGATCGGGCACGGGGGCGCGGAACGCGCGATGTCGCGTACGGGGACGTCGCGTACTGGGAGGCTCGCCCATGGGCGGACGCTCACAACCTTTCGTCGAGGACCGGATGACACCTCAATGGTAAAGGAAACGCAAAGCGTCCGTGTGGCCGGGCCTCGCCGGCCTCAGGACGTCAGCGGCTTCACCCAGCGGCGCCAGTGCTCCTCCGGCGCGTACCCCGCCGCGCCCCAGGCATGGTGCGCCGTCTCGTTGCGCACCAGCACCATCGCGTCCGCCCGGCGCCCGCCGAGCGCGGCGAACCGCCGCTCCGCCGCTTCGAGCAGCGCGCTCGCGACGCCCTGACGGCGGTGGTCCGGGTGTACGGCGAGGCGGTACGCGGAGCAGCGCCAGCCGTCGAAACCGGCGATGACCGTCCCGACCAGCACCCCCGCGCGCTCCGCGAGCAGCAGCGCCTCGGGGTCCGTCGCGATGAGCCGGGCCACTCCGTCCCGGTCGTCACTGATGCTCGTGCCCTCCGCCGCCTCCCGCCAGAACTCCAGGACGGAGTCGATGTCGGGGACGGCGGCGGACCTGATCTGAAGATCGCTCATGTCCCCCGACCCAACCAGAACGCCGTCCGGCCGGGCCAGGGAATTTCCCCACCGCTCCTTTCAGCTCAGCGCTGCGGCTCCCGCTCCCGCCGCACCTGCGCCCGCCGCCCCTTGATCGAGGCACCGCGCAGCGCGTGGATCACGTCCTCCGCCGCGTCGTCGGGGACCTCCACCAGCGAGAAACGGTCGGCGATCTCGATCGAGCCGATATCCCGCCCGCTCAGCCGCGACTCACCCGCGATGGCGCCCACCAGGTCCTGCGGCCGGATGCCCGCACTGCGCCCGGCGCCCACGAACAGCCGCGTCATGCCCGGCGAGGAACGCCGGGGGCCCCGGGGGCCGCGCGCGCCCCGGTCGCGGCCGCGGTCCCGGCCGCGGTCCCGGTCGTCCCTCGGCGCCAGCTCGGGGATCTCCTCCTCGTCGAACGCGGCCCCGCTCGACTCGTGCGCCAGTTTCACCGCCGCCAGCGCCACGTCCATCACGTCGAACTCGTCCCCGAGGGTCTCCACGACCACCCGGAACCGCTCCAGGTCCTCGTCGTCCAGCAGACTCTCGTGCAGCGCCGCCCGCGTCAGCTCCAGGCGCCGGGCCCGCAGGTCCGCCACCGACGGCACCTTCTCCAGGGGGACCTTCCGCCCGGTCACCCGCTCGATCGTCTTGAGCATCCGGGACTCGCGCGGCTCCGCCAGCGTGATCGCCACGCCCTCGCGGCCCGCGCGGCCGACCCGCCCGATCCGGTGGACGTACGACTCCGGCGCCGACGGCACGTCGTAGTTGATCACGTGCGTCAGATGCTCCACGTCGATGCCGCGCGCCGCGACATCGGTGGCGACCAGCAGATCCGCCGTACCGCTGCGCAGCCGCCCCATCACCCGGTCCCGCTGCTCCTGGCTGAGGCCGCCGTGCAGCGCCTCGGCCCGGTAGCCGCGGCCGTTCAGCGTCTCGGAGAGCTGGTCCACCTGGTCACGGGTGCGGCAGAACACGATCGCCGCCTCCGGCGACTCCACGTCCAGCAGCCGTCCCAGCGCGGCCGCCTTCTGGTTGCGCGACACGACGTACGCCGACTCGCGCACCCGGGGTGCCTCGCCCGGCGCGGGCGCCTCCCGCTCGATGCGCACCCGGACCGGATCGCTGAGGTGCTTGCGCGCCATGGAGTCGATCCGCGCGGGCATCGTCGCCGAGAACAGCACCGTCTGCCGCTCCTCGGGCATGTTCTCCAGGATCGCGTCGATGTCCTCCGCGAAGCCCATGTCCAGCATCTCGTCGGCCTCGTCCAGCACGACCGTGCGCAGGTCGTCCAGCTTCAGCGTGCCCCGCGCGATGTGGTCGAGGGCCCGGCCCGGGGTGGCCACCACCACGTCCGCGCCGCGCTGGAGTTCGCGCAGCTGGCGCCCGATGGGCTGGCCGCCGTACACCGGCAGGACGCGTACGCCCAGGTCGGTGCCGTAGCGGTGGACCGCCTCCGAGACCTGGATGGCCAGCTCGCGGGTCGGCGTCAGCACCAGTGCGGAGGGCCCCGCGCCGCGCTTGCCGTCGCGCGCGATGCGCTGGATCAGCGGCAGCGCGAACGCGGCGGTCTTGCCGGTGCCCGTGGCCGCCTGCCCCAGCAGGTCGTGCCCCGCCAGCATGGGCGGGATCGCCTCCTGCTGGATCGGGGTGGGCTCCTCGTAGCCGAGCGCGGTCAGCGCCCGCAGGATCTCGGGGGCCAGTTCGAGATCGGCGAAGCCGACCTGCCCGTCGCCGGTGTCTGTCGTCATGGCGCATCCCTCTTCCGGAAGGCGGTCGCGGGGGCGCCCGGCGGCCTCTCGACGCGCGTGCGCCGGGCCGCCCGCAGGACGTACGGCCGCGTCCGGGCCATACGGGCTCCACACCGCGCCCGGGGGCACCCCGTGCGGGTCACGCGGTACGGAAGCATGTATACCGTCCCGAATCGGAAGGAAAACCCCGAATGGTCTAAGCGTTCGCTGTCCTCAGCCGCTCCAGCACCGGCGCGAACACCTCCAGATACGGGTCCAGCACGGTCAGATACGAGAACCCGTACCGCTCCCGCAGCGCGAGCACCTTCGCCACGACCTCGTCCAGCGATCCGACCAGGACGACGGGCAGCTCCAGCGCCTCCTCCAGGGTCAGCTGCGGCTGCCGCTCCAGCAGCGGGGCGAGCGCGGCGGCGGGATCGTCGGTGACGGCGACGGTCTGGATCAGCAGGTTCCGCTCCGCCGGTACGGCACGGTCCGCCGCCAGCTCCTCGTAGCGGGCCACCCGCTCGGCCACCTCCTTCGCCGGGAGCGGGCGCAGCTGCCCGCCCACCATCCGTGCCCCGGTGAAGCCGATGGTGTCCGCGTGCGCCACGCCCAGCGGCAGTGTGCGCTCGCCGTCGCCGCCGATCAGCAGCGGCACCCGCTCCTGCGCGGGCCGGAAACCCGCCTCGCCGGAACCGAGCAGCCGTTCCAGCTCCTCCACCGTCCGGCGCAGCTGGTCCGCCCGCTCCCGCGGGGCACCGAACGGCAGCCCGGCCCGCTCGTGCTCGGCACGGACGTACCCGGTGCCGAGGCCCAGCTCCAGGCGCCCGTCGGTGAGCGCGTCCGTGGTGGCGACCTCGCGGGCCAGCAGGGTCGGGTTCCACAGTCCCGCGTTGAGCACCAGCGTGCCGAGCCGGGGCCGCTCGGTCACCGCCGCGGCCGCCACCAGCGCCGGGAACGGCGCGACCATGCCCAGATGGTCCGGGACCAGGATCACGTCGTACCCCAGCTCCTCGGCCAGCCGGCACCTCGCCCGCCACTCGGCGGCGGGCGACGGGGTGAGCATGTTGACTCCGAACCGGAACGGGCGCGGCATGAACTCTCCTGTCCCCGGGGCAAGTTGAGCTGACCCCGCGATTCCACCACGCCCCGCGCCCGGCCGGGGCCGAACGCGTGGCTCACTCGTGCGCGATGGCTGCCAGCACGTTCATCCGCGACGCCCGCAGCGCCGGGAGCAGGGCCGCGACCACGCCGACCACCGCCGCGCCGATCACCACCGCGACGATCGTGCCCCAGGGGACGGCCAGTTCCTTCAGGCCGCGCAGGGCCAGGACCTGCTGGCCGCACACGCCCCAGACCAGACCGAGGGCGAGCCCGAGGACCGCGCCGAAGACCGCGATCACCACGGACTCGAGGCGGATCATCCGGCGCAGCTGCCGACGGCTGAGCCCGATCGCGCGCAGCAGGCCGATCTCGCGGGTGCGCTCCACCACCGAGAGCGCGAGCGTGTTCACCACACCGAGCACGGCGATGACGATGGCGAGGCCGAGCAGGGCGTAGACCAGGTAGAGCAGGACGGCGATCTGGTCGTGCACCAGCTTCTTGTAGTCGGCCTGGTCGCGCACCTGGACCTGCGGGAACGGCTTCAGGGAGGAGTCCAGTGCGCCGCGCAGCTCGCCCGCGTCGGTGCCGGGGGAGGCGTTGACGTAGAGGGAGGAGTCCTGGCCGCCGGGCGCGTACTTCTCCAGGGTGCCCAGGCCGAAGAAGACGCCGCCCTGGGTGCCGAAGCCCTCGCCCGTGTCCAGGTTGGTGAGCGCGCCGACCGTCAGCGCGGCCCTCCTGCCGCCCGGGAACTCCACCGGGAGCACACTGCCGACCTTCACCCGGTGGTCCTTCGCGAACCCGGCGTCCATCGCCAGCTTCCCGTCCGCCAGCGCGGCCGCCGTCCCGCCCTGGGTGTAGGTCAGATGGGCGACCTGGTCGAGGTGCGGGCCGTAGCCCGCGGCCGCCGTCTCCACCCGCTTGCCGTCCGGCAGCCGCAGCGCGAGCGGGGTGAGCCGCTGCGCCACGACCAGGCCGACGCCCGGCGTGCCCTCCACCGCGCGGGTGACCTCCTTGGTGAACGGCGTGAAGTTCTGGCTCTGCACGACGTAGTCCGCGCCCAGTGTCCGGTCGATCTGCCGGTCGAACGAGGCCGACATCGACGCGCTCGCCACCGACATCCCGCCGACCAGTGCCAGGCCCACCATCAGCGCGGCCGCCGTGGCGCCCGTACGGCGCGGGTTGCGCAGCGCGTTGCGCTGGCTCATCCGGCCCACCGAGCCGAACAGCGCCGGGAAGGCCGCGCCGAGCACCCGGATCACCGGGCGCACCAGGAGCGGCCCGGCGACCACCGTCGCGATCAGCGTCAGCACCACACCGAGACCGAGCAGCGAGGCCGCCGTACCGGCCTTGTCCGACGCCACGCAGCCGGCCAGCGCGGCCGCACCGGCCACGCCGATGACACCGCCCGCGACGGCCCGCGCGGTCAGCGGCTTGTCGATGCCCGCGATCTCGGCGTCCGAGAGCGCGGCCATCGGGGAGACGGTCGCCGCGCGCCGGGCGGGCAGATACGCGGCGACGAAGGTGACGCCCACGCCGACCGCGTACGCCGCGACCGGGGTGCCCCAGCCGATCACCATCTCCGTGGCCTTCAGGTTCATCCCGAACGCGCTCATCAGCCGGATCAGCCCGAAGGCCAGCCCGATCCCGGCCGCGAGACCCAGCGTCGAGCCGACCGCGCCGAGCAGCAGCGCCTCCAGGAGCACCGAGCGGCGCACCTGCCGCCGGTCGGCGCCCAGCGCGCGCAGCAGACCCAGCTCACGGGTGCGCTGCGCGATCAGCATCGAGAAGGTGTTGACGATGAGGAAGATGCCCACCAGGACGGCGATCCCGGCGAAGCCCAGCATCACGTACTTGATCACGTCGAGGAAGCCGCCGAGGTTCGCCGCGGCCGACTTCGCCTGCTCACCGGCGGTCTTCAGATCGTAGTTCCCGGGCCCGACCGCCGTCGCCACCCGGCTCTTGAGCACCTTGTCGTCGACGCCCGGTGCCGCGTCCACGGAGATGGCGGTGGCCCGGTCGGCCGAGCCCAGCAGTTGGCGCCCGGCCACCGCCGGGTCCAGGAAGACCAGGGCCGCACCGGGGTTGGTCGTGGTGAACGTGGCGATGCCGACGACCCGCACCTTGAAGGTGCCCGGCTGCGCCTGCACGGTGAGCGTGTCCCCGACCCGTACGTGCTTCTTGCTCGCGGTGTCCGCGTCGAGCAGCGCCTCGCCCGCGCCGCGCGGGGCGTGACCCGAGGTCAGCTCGACCGGGCTGCGGTCGGTGACGTACCAGGACGTGGCGATGGTGGGGGCGCCGGTCGTCGGACCGACGGACTTGTTGTGGCTGTCGACCACGACGACGTTCTGCACGGACACGTCGGCGTGGACCGACGCCACCCCGGGCACCTTGGCCACGCGGTCCCGCAGCGCGGCCGGGACGGTCTGCACGGTGCCGCCCGGCACCGGGGAGCGCAGATCCTCCTTCGGGCTCACCGTCACATCGGCCGCCGTCGACGCGAAGAGCCGGTCGAAGGTCCGGCTCACCGTGTCGGAGAAGATCAGGCTGCCCGCGACGAACGCCACGGACAGCAGCACGGCCAGCGCGGACAGCGCGAGGCGTCCCTTGTGCGCGAGGAAGCTTCTCAGCGTCGCCTTGAGCACCGGATCAGTCCTCCTGCGCCACGGCGTCGCCGCCGATCCGGCCCCGCACGATGTCGAACGCCTTCATCCGCTCCAGCACCGCGTCCGCCGTGGGCCGCTCCATCCGGTCCACGATCCGGCCGTCGGCGAGGAAGAGCACCTGGTCGGAGTGGGCGGCGGCGCCCGGGTCGTGGGTGACCATCACGACGGTCTGCCCCAGCTCGTCCACCGCCCTGCGCAGAAAGCCGAGCACCTCCAGACCGGCCCGCGAGTCCAGGTTTCCGGTCGGCTCGTCGGCGAAGATCAGCTCCGGCTGGGACGCCAGCGCCCGCGCACAGGCCACCCGCTGCTGCTGACCGCCCGAGAGCTGCGAGGGCCGGTGCTTGAGGCGGCCACGCAGCCCCAGGGTGTCGATCACCTGGTCCAGCCACTTCTCGTCCGGCTTACGGCCCGCGATGTCCATGGGGAGCGTGATGTTCTCGGCCGCGTTCAGCGTCGGGATCAGATTGAACGACTGGAACATGAACCCGATCCGGTCGCGCCGCAGCCGGGTCAGCTCCTTGTCCTTCAGCCCCGTGATCTCGGTGTCCCCGAGCCACACCTGACCGGCCGAGACGGTGTCAAGGCCTGCCAGGCAGTGCATCAGCGTGGACTTGCCCGAGCCCGAGGGGCCCATCACGGCGGTGAAACGGCCGCGTGCGATGTCCACGTCGACCGAGTCCAGGGCGATCACGGCGGTCTCGCCCGAGCCGTACGCCTTGGTCAGCCCGCGCGCCCGGGCCGCGGTGCCCCGCCCCGGCTCGGCCCCCGGCACGTTCTCCTCGGCAGATGTGAACAAGACCGCCTCCCGGTCACCTGGATGTCCCGACTTCCTGCCCAGGGCGAGCCTAGTGTGACCCGCCCCACATCCGCTCCGCTTCACGGCAGCCGGGACAGGGAAGATCGGAGGGGGTCTCCGCGCGGGGTGCCCGCCGGACCGCCCGCCACGGGAGTCGGGGACGCTGATCCTTCCGGGTGGGCCGCGCTACGCCATGGGCCCCGGACGCCGCGCCGTCCCCAGCACCCCGTACGACCACGGCAGCCTCGGGCCCCGGTCCGGGAGGCTCACCCGCTGGTACGGCCCGACGGTGAAGCCCGCCTCGCGCAGCTCCGTCAGCGGGGCCCGGGACAGATGGCAGCCGCCGGCCAGGTGGGGCCACACCGTGCGGTCCAGGGCGCGCTGGGCCGACCGCATCACACGCCCACCGCCCCGGCCGTGCTCCAGGAAGCGGACCTCGCCGCCGGGCTTGAGCACCCGCCGCACCTCCGCCAGCGCCCGCCGCACGTCCCGCACACTGCACAGCACCAGGCACAGCACGGCCGCGTCGAACGACTCGCTCTTGACCGGCAGCGCCTCCGCCGTCCCCGGCACGACGTCCACGGGCACGTCCGCCCGCAGCGCCGCCTGGAGGGCCAACCGCCTGAGCAGCGGCTCCGGTTCGATCGCCACGACCTCCGAGACGGCCGCCGGGTAGCGGGCGAAGTTCAGCCCGTTGCCCGCGCCGATCTCGATCACCCGCCCGGACAGCCCCGCGAGCAGCCGCTCCCGCAGCGCGGCCAGACCCAGCCGCGTGTCCGCGCTCTCGCTGAGGTGGGCGTAGCAACGGGCGAACAAGGGGTGGTGGACACCGCCGGGCTTCGCCGCCCGGCCGGAGCGGGTCGAGGACAGTCGCATGGCAGCCTCCCGGGGGAACGGTCCCGCCTCTACGCCGATTCTTCCCGAGGACACGCGGAATGTCCCCTCCTCGCGGACGCGCGGCCGGATACGAGCCCGCCGCGCGTCCGTCCATGCGACACCGGCCCGCTAGAACGCCGCCTGCCGCTCCCGGAAGGCCCCCGCGTCCCACTCCCCGCCCAGCCGTGCCGACAGCCAACTCGGCGCGTTGGCACGGAAGTCGGCGGGCTTCAGTGCACCCGCCCCGGCCGGGATCGCGCCGAGCAGTGGAGCCCCGGACACCTCCGGCAGGTCGGCCACATTGCAACGCGCGGCCAGATCGGGGTCGTTCGGCCAGGAGCCGATCACCACACCGATCAACTCAAGCTGACGCAGTCGCAGTTCACGTGCCGTCAGCTCCGTGGAGTTGAGCGTCCCCAGCCCCGCCGGAGCCACCACCAGCACGGGCGCGCCCAGCAGCACCGCCGCGTCCGCCAGCGTGCCGCCCGCCGCGTCGAACCGTACGAGCAGCCCGCCCGCGCCCTCCACCAGCACCAGATCGTGCGCGGTGGCCAGTTTGGCCGCCGCCTCGGCCACCTCCTGCGGCCGCACCGGCGCCATACCGGCCCGCCGGGCCGCGGTCCCCGGCGCCAACGGCTCGGGATAGCGGGCGAGTTCGGCCGTCGTGAGCGGGCCCGCGAGCCGGGCCACCTCGTCGGCGTCCCCGCGCTCACCGGGCCGTACGCCCGTCTGCGCGGCCTTGAGCACGGCCACCGAACGCCCCGCCGCGAGCGCGGTAGCGGCGACGGCGGCGGTCGTGACCGTCTTGCCGACCTCCGTGCCCGTGCCCGTGATCACCAGTACCGGCATGTCATCCCTCCCGCGCGGCGGCGCACACCGCGCGCGCGATCCGTGCCACGTCCGCGTCGTCCGTGACGTACGGCGGCATCGTGTAGACCAGATCGCGGAACGGGCGCAGCCACACGCCCTCCCGCACGGCGGCCCGGCCGGCCGCCGCCATGTCCACCTCGTGGTCGAGCTGGACCACCCCGATGGCGCCGAGCACACGCACGTCCCGTACGCCGGGCAGCTCGGCCGCCTCCGCCAGGCCCTCCGTCAGCCCCGCCTCGATCCGCTTGACCTCCGCCCGCCAGTCCTGGCCGAGCAGCAGTCCGACGGAGGCGCAGGCCACGTGGGCGGCCAGCGGATTGCCCATGAAGGTCGGCCCGTGCGCGAGCACCGGCACCTCGCCGCGCGAGATGCCGTCGGCCACCCGCGCGGTGCACAGCGTCGCCGCCATCGTCAGGTAACCGCCGGTCAGCGCCTTGCCCACGCACATCACATCCGGGGTCACCCCCGCGTGCTCCGCCGCGAACAGCGCGCCCGTGCGGCCGAACCCGGTGGCGATCTCGTCGAACACCAGCAGCACGCCGTGCGCGTCGCACGCCTCGCGCAGCACGCGCAGATACGCGGGGGAGTGGAACCGCATCCCGCCCGCGCCCTGCACCACCGGCTCCACGATCACGGCGGCCAGTTCGTCCGCGTGCCGCTCGATCAGCGCGCGCAGATGGTCGGCGTACGACTCCTCGTACGCGGCGGGCGGCGCGTCCGCGAACACCTGCCGGGGCAGGGCACCCGACCACAGCCCGTGCATCCCGCCCTCCGGGTCGCACACCGACATCGGGTGCCAGGTGTCGCCGTGGTAGCCGCCGCGCCAGGTCAGCAGGCGCCGCTTGGCCGGGCGGCCGAGCGAGCGCCAGTACTGGAGGCACATCTTCACGGCGACCTCGACGGACACCGAGCCGGAGTCCGCGAGGAAGACGTGCTCGAGGCCCTCGGGGGACATGTCGACAAGGAGCTTCGCCAGTCGTACGGCGGGCTCGTGCGTGAGCCCGCCGAACATCACATGGCTCATCCGGCCCAGCTGCTCCCGCGCCGCCGCGTCCAGCACCGGGTGCCGGTAACCGTGGATCGCGGACCACCAGGACGACATCCCGTCGACCAACTCGCCCCCGCCGTCGGCCAGTTGCAGCCGGACCCCGCTCGCCGACTCCACGACGAGCGGTTCGGCGCGGCCGGGCATCGGGCCGTACGGGTGCCACACATGCCGCCGGTCGAGGTCGAGCAGCCCGGCCGTGTCGAGGTCGGGCATAAGGCCGGGCATGAGGTCGGGCATGAGGTCAGGCATTGGGCGCGAGGTCCGTTCCGGCGCCACGGCGGCGTACGGCGACGAGGTCGGTGCGGGGGGTGTCTCCGGCGGGCTTGGCGTCGGCCGGGGTTTCCGCCTCGTCCGGGGCGGTCGCCTGCGCCGGGGTCTTCGCCTGTGCCGGGGTCGTCGCCGGTGCGGAGTCCGCCGTACCGCACACACCGTGCGACCCGCAGCCAGCTTCCCCGGCGGCGCCCGACCCGCAGCCGCCCCCGCCCGCCGCCCGGTGCTCCGGCAGCGTCACCTCGTCCGCGCCCTCCACCTCGAACCCGGCGTCCGCGATCATCTCCAGGTCGGCCCTGCCCGCCTGGCCCTCGCTGGTGAGGTAGTCGCCGAGGAAGATCGAGTTGGCGAGGTGCAGCGCGAGCGGCTGGAGCGTGCGCAGATGGACCTCGCGGCCGCCCGCGATACGGACCTCCACGTCCGGGCAGACGAAGCGGACCATGGCGAGGATGCGCAGACAGCGCTGCGGGGTGAGGTTCCACTCCTTGGCCAGCGGGGTGCCCTCGAACGGGATCAGGAAGTTCACCGGAACGGAGTCCGGGTCCAGCTCGCGCAGCGCGAACACCACGTCCACCAGGTCCGCGTCGCTCTCGCCCATGCCCGCGATCAGCCCCGAGCAGGCGGAGAGCCCGGCCGCGTGCGCCTTGTGCACCGTGTCCACCCGGTCGGCGTACGTGTGGGTGGTGGTGATGTCGCCGTAGGTCGCCTCGGAGGTGTTGAGGTTGTGGTTGTAGGCGTCGGCGCCCGCCGCGCGCAGCCGCTCCGCCTGGCCGTCGGAGAGCAGGCCCAGACAGGCGCACACCTCCACGCCCTCGTTCTGGTCCTTGATCGCCTTGATGGTCTCCGAGACGCGGTCCACGTCCCGGTCCGTCGGCCCGCGCCCCGAAGCCACCAGGCACACCCGTTTGGCGCCCCCGGCGAGCCCCGCCGCTGCCGCCTCGGACGCCTGGTCCGGCTTCAGCCAGCTGTACTTGAGGATGCCCGCCGTGGAGCCGAGCCGCTGCGAGCAGTAGGAGCAGTCCTCGGGGCACAGGCCCGACTTGAGGTTGACCAGATAGTTGAGTTTCACCCGTCGCCCGAACCAGTGGCGGCGCACCTTGCCGGCCGCGGCCACCACGTCGAGCAGTTCGTCGTCGGAGGTGGCCAGCACGGCGAGCGCCTCGGCCCGCGTCGGCTGCTCGCGTCGAAGTCCCTTGTCCACCAGCGTGTTCAGGAGGTCCATGGGGCCCGATCCTGTCCTACGGCACCGCTCCGGGCCAAGGAGACTTCACACAACAGAAGCCGTTCGGAGTGTGGGTATTGCCACATCATGGGCGGCGACACGGACCGCTAGTGTCTGTCCGCTACCTACAAAAGCACCGGAGGACCCATGGCGTTCGGCTGGATCGACGAGGAGGCCGGGGCCCGCCGCCGCGCCGGACTGGTACGCACCCTGCGCCCCCGCCCGTCCGACTCCCCGCTCCTGGACCTCGCGAGCAACGACTACCTGGGCCTCGCCCGCCACCCCGAGACCACCGAGGGCGCCGCGCGCGCCGCCCGCGCCTGGGGCGGCGGTTCCACCGGCTCCCGGCTGGTCACCGGCACCACCGAGCTGCACACCGAGCTGGAGCGCGAACTCGCCGACTTCTGCGGCTTCGAGGCCGCCCTGGTCTTCTCCTCCGGGTACGCCGCCAACCTCGCCGCCGTCACCGCGCTCGCCCCGCACGGCTCGCTGATCGTCTCCGACGCGGGCAACCACGCCTCGCTCATCGACGGCTGCCGACTCGCCCGGGGCACCACCCAGGTCGTCGGCCACGCCGACCCGGAGGCCGTGGACAAGGCGCTCGGCACCCACCGGGGAGCCGCCGTCGCCGTCTCCGACACGGTGTTCTCCGTGGACGGCGACGCGGCCCCCCTCGGCGCGCTCGCGGCCGCGTGCCGGGCGCACGGCGCGGGCCTGGTGGTGGACGACGCCCACGGCCTCGGCGTCCTGGGCGACGCCG
>NZ_WWIR01000164.1 GCF_009863025.1 Streptomyces sp. SID4985
GTGGGCGGGTGGGAAAAATTCGTCGAACCCAGCGGAGCGTCACCTCATCCGCGTAGCCCACTCCTGCACCTTCTCGATCCGCTGCCTCAGCTGCCCCGCCGTCGCCTCCGCACTCGGCGGCCCCCCGCACACCCGCCGCAGCTCGGTGTGGATCACCCCGTGCGGCTTGCCACTCTGGTGCACATACGCGCTCACCATCGTGTTGAGCTTCTTGCGGAGCTCCATCATCTCCTTGTGGCTGACCACGGGGCGCCGCTCGGCGGGCAGCTCCAGCAGGTCCGCCTCCGCGTCCGGCTTCTTCCGGCTGTGCGCGATCTGCCGTGCCTGCCGCTTCTGGAGCAGCAGCTGCACCTGCTCGGGCTCGAGCAGCCCCGGGATACCGAGGTAGTCCTGCTCCTCCTCGCTCCCCGGATGCGCCTGCATACCGAACTCGGCACCGTCGTACAGCACCCGGTCGAAGACCGCCTCGGACTCCAGCGCCTCGAAGGAGAACTGCTCCTGCTCGCCGGTGTCCTCGTCCTGCTGCTTGTTCGCCTCGTCCATCTCCTTCTCGGACTCGGCGTACGGATCCTCCTCGCCCTGCTTCTTCGGCTTGTCGAGGGCGTGGTCCCGCTCCTTCTCCATCTCGTTGGCGAAGGTCAGCAGGTCGGGCACGGTCGGCAGGAACACGGACGCGGTCTCGCCGCGCCGCCGGGACCGTACGAAACGCCCGACGGCCTGCGCGAAGAACAACGGCGTCGAGATCGTCGTCGCGTACACGCCCACCGCGAGGCGAGGCACGTCGACACCCTCGGACACCATGCGCACCGCGACCATCCAGCGGTCGTTGCTCGCGCTGAAGTCGTCGATCCGCTTCGAGGCGCCGGTGTCGTCCGACAGGACCAGCGTGGCCTTGGTGCCGGTGATCTCGCGGATGAGCTTGGCGTAGGCGCGGGCCGATTCCTGGTCGGAGGCGATGACCAGCGCACCGGCGTCCGGGATGGCCTTCCTGACCTCGGTCAGCCGCTGGTCGGCGGCGCGCAGCACGCTCGGCATCCACTCGCCGCGCGGATCGAGCGCCGTACGCCACGCCTGACTGACCGCGTCCTTGGTCATCGGCTCGCCCAGCCGGGCCGCGATCTCGTCGCCCGCCTTGGTGCGCCAGCGCATCTGGCCGCTGTAGCTGAGGAAGATCACGGGGCGGACGACGTGGTCCGCGAGCGCGTTGCCGTAGCCGTAGGTGTAGTCGGCGGCCGAGCGCCGGATGCCGTCGTTGCCCTCCTCGTACGTCACGAAGGGGATCGGGTTGGTGTCCGAGCGGAACGGCGTACCGGTCAGCGCGAGCCGCCGGGTCGCGGGCTCGAACGCCTCCAGGCACGCCTCGCCCCAGGACTTGGAGTCACCGGCGTGGTGGATCTCGTCCAGGATCACCAGCGTCTTGCGCTGCTCGGAGCGGTTGCGGTGCAGCATCGGGCGCACACCGACACCGGCGTACGTCACGGCGACCCCGTGGTAGTCCTTGCCGACCGGACCCGCGCTGTACTCCGGGTCCAGCTTGATCCCTATCCGGGCCGCGGCTTCCGCCCACTGCTTCTTCAGATGCTCGGTCGGCGCGACGACGGTCACCTGCTGCACGACATGGTGGTGCAACAGCCAGGAGGCCAGCGTCAGCGCGAAGGTTGTCTTGCCGGCGCCGGGCGTGGCGACGGCGAGGAAGTCGCGCGGCTGCTCCTGGATGTACTTCTCCATCGCCCCCTGCTGCCAGGCACGCAGCTTGCTGGCGGTACCCCAGGGGGCACGGCCGGGAAAGGCGGGGGACAGATGGTGGGACGCGGCGGAGGATGCGGCGGTGGTAGTCACGGTCTCCGAGGTGGGGGCTGAGGGCGGCTCGACTACGGGGTTGAGGGCGGCTCGACTGCGTAGAACAACCGGACCACCCTACCGGCGCGCGCACCTCGACCGGGGGCGGACGAGGCGGACGCCGGTCCGGTTGGGACCGACGTCACAGTCACCTCGCGAAACGCTCCAGCCCCTCCGCGATCTCCGCCACGGCGAGCTTTCCCTGGCACGCGTCCAGCACGAACCGCTCGGCCTCGTCCACGTCGAACGCGGGGTCGAGCGGGTGCCCGTTCAGGTGCAGGAAGACCCACGCCGTGTACCAGGAGATCCGCTTGTTGCCGTCCACGAGGGCGTGGTTGCGGGCGTGCGACTCCATGAGCGCGGCGGCCTTCAGCCAGACGTCCGGGTAGGCGTCCCGGCCGAACGCGCTGGACTCGGGGCGGGCGAGCGCGGACTCCAGGAGGCCGGTGTCGCGCACCTCGTCGGCGTCGAGCCGGTGGGCGAGGTCCAGCACCTCGGGGAGGGTGAGATAGCGGGTCACGCGAGCCTCCGGTTGAGCTCGGCGCTGGCGGCGAGGACGTGCTCGGCGGCCTCCTCGAAGAGGCGGGCGCGCTCCTCGGCGTCGTCCCGCTCCGGGGAGGTCGGGCCGGGCCGCTGATCGTCGGGAGTCAGGTCACGCTCGGTCATGATCCCCACCGTATGACGCCGTACGGCCGGGAATCACCGGGTTTTCTCGTGCGCGGCGGTGCCTTCGGGCTCGCGCAACCGCGTCGTCACCCACGCCCCCACCAGCGCCACCCCCGCCATCGGCAGGAAGACGACAGCGAAGGCGGCCGGGTGGGAGCCCGTGACATGCGCCGCCGCGGAGGCCGCCGTACCGCCGCCGCCCAGCGCCGCGAACGCCGCGCCCGCCGCCGAGAGCAGGACGACGTTGGACAGGGCGTCGGAGATCTGGAGCGCGGCGGAGTTGGCGCCCGCCTCCTCGGGGGCGGAGAGCCGGAGGAGCAGGACGCTGGTGGAGCCGATCACGAGCCCCATGCCGAAGCAGCCGAAGCCCCAGGCGACCGCGACGACCCACACCGGCACGGCGGGCAGCAGCACGCTCGGCGCGGCGACGATCGCGCCCGCGACCAGCAGCATCCCGAGCGTCATCAGCCGCTCGCGGTACGGCGCGGTCGCGGGCCGGGACTGCACCCAGGAGGCCAGCGCCCAGGTCGCCCCGCCCGCGGCCAGCGAGAACCCGGCGAGGGTGGGCGACAGCCCCCGCTGGGTGACGAGCATCAGCGGTACGAACGACTCGGCGGCGACAAAGGCCCCGGCGGACACCCCGCGCAGCAGGACGACGGCGGGCAGCCCGCGCGCGGCCCGGTAGGTGCCGCGCGGCAGCAGCCGTAGCGCTGCGGGCACGATCAGCGCGGCACCGGCGAGTCCGGGCAGCACGGACACGGGCCGCAGATCCTGGGCGGCGTACTGGAGCAGCCCGGCGCCGACGGACACCGCGAGGGCGAGCCGGATGCGGCGCCGGTCGAGCGAGGGGGCGTCCCGGGTCCCGACGGGTCCACCGGCCCGGCGCCGGATCTGCGGCAGGGCGAGCCCGAGCGGCAGCACGACGAGCACCGGAATGCCGAGGAAGACCCACCGCCAGCCGAGGTGCTCGGTCACCGCGCCGGAGGCCAGCGGCCCGACGACCGACGGCACCACCCACGCGGCCGCGAACGCCGCCATGATCGCGGGCCGCAGCCGCTCGGAGTACGCGCGCCCGACGACGACGTACAGCGCGACGATCACCAGCCCGCCGCCGAGCCCCTGCACCGCCCGCCCCAGGATGAACACCCACATCACCTGCGCGGTCCCGGACACCACGAGCCCGCCCGCGAACGCCCCGATCCCGGCGGTGAGCGCCCCCAGCGGCCCCCGCCGGTCCGCCCACTGCCCGGCGAGCACCATGCCGGTGAGGCTGGTCGTGAAGTACCCGGAGAACGCGAACGCGTACAACGCCACCCCGTGCAGCTCCCGCGCGGCAACGGGCATGGCAGTACCCACGGCAGTCGCCTCAAAAGCAATGAGCAGCACCACGGACACCACACCCACACTGAGCGCCCGGTACGCCCGTCCCAGCACGCCCCCCTCATCGGGCTCGGCGACTCCATCCACAACGGCTCTGTCGGGCTGCTCAACGGCGGTCATGCGGGCCAGCGTAAGGCCCATTCCCCCCTTTGACCCCTGTCCAGAGCCCCACCACCCCTCCTCCCTTGGCCCTACTCCCCTCCCCCGCTCATGAACGCCCCATGACAGTCACATTGCACCCGTTGCCCCACCCTCCGACCCCCGCCTACGTTCATTCCACGACACACGGCCGTGTGCCCGAGTGGCTCAGGGACTCGTCTGCAAAGCGAGTTACGCGGGTTCGATTCCCGCCACGGCCTCCACCGCCTCACCGAGGCGGACGAGGGGACGGCGACCCGGACGGGTTGCCGTCCCCTCGTCCGTCCGCCCCAACCGCGCCCCGGCCGGGCCGGACAGCACCGCCGACCGCCGCTCTGGTAGCGGTCTCCGGGGTTGACCCTGGCGAAGCCTGGCGAACAACGGCGTCCGGTCGTGCGGACCCCTGGCGTGCCGGTAGGTTGCCAGAGGCCGATGTGTCTCTCCTGGAACGCCTGCCGGATCGGCAGGTCCCAACGACGTTGGGGATGCTGAGAGACAGGAGATCGGCGAGATGGTGCGATCGACGAGACGGGGAAGGCGCCTACGGCACCGCCAGGTGTCGGACTGGGTGCAGTTGGCAGCCTTGTTCCTCACGGCGGTCACTGCCATTGCGGGATGCGTTGATCGCTTCATGTGACGCGTAAGAGGGTGAACCGGACGGCTGGTCAGGGCGAGTGGGCCCGACCGCTTCCTACCCGGCCGGACCCACCCTGTTCCCGCACACCGGCCCGGCTTCGGGATGCACCCCGCAGCCGGGCCACGTGTATCCACGGGAAGTCATCGCGTCGGGCAACCGGCTCGCCCGACGTCACGCGACGAGATAACCGCAAGTCGTCGGTGTACTCAAGCATGGGGGAGACAAGTTCGGTAACTTGCCCCACTTTGGGTGGCGAATCCGCCTTGCGAACGGGGTGGCGTGACCCGTGGCGCGTGAGGGAAAGCGCTGGTCGCGGTCTTGCGAGGGTAGCGAATCCTGGCGTATCCGCATGATCGGCAGAATCCAGGGGTCCGTCGGCGGGGTCCCGCCAAGCCCGCTGAGCCTGCCGCCGGCGTCAGAGCACCCCGCCCGCCTCGTCCTGGAACAGCTCCGTCCAGTAGTGCCAGTCCGTCGCCGGGTCGGTGCCCGTCGGGTCGAGGGACGCCAGCGTGTCGAGCATGGTGGCCGCCAGCTGGTCGTACGCGGCCGTCGTCAGCTCGTGGGAGAGGTGCTCGTCGATCGTGCGCTCGTGGTGGAGGAGCCAGAGGGTGTAGGCGAGGGTGGAGGTGTCGGTGTTCAGGGGGTGGAGGGTGCCGTCCTGCTCCGTGTAGCTGAGGACCGCGCCGGTGCGGCCGTCGACCACGAGGCTGGTCGCCTCCAGGAGGTGGCCGAGGCGGATCAGATGGTCGGCGTGGGCCGGGAGCAGGTCGAGGGGGTGGTCCTCGGCGGCCTCCTCCTCGAAGTACTCGGTGAGCGTGCGCAGCGGGCCGTCCGCGTCCGCGTGGAACAGCACCGCCTCCTCCGGCAGTCCCGTCTCCCGCAGGAAGCGGCGCGTCGGCTCGTGGGTGAGCGTGCGCGGGAAGTCCACCTCCTCGAAGCGGACCACCCTGCCGGACCCGAACTCCTCCTCCAGGAGCCGCCCGGGAAGGTCGACGGTGAGACCGCCGGAGCGGCCCGGCGCGGCCACCAGGGACAGCGGGCGGATCAGGGCCGCCACCTTCCAGTAGGCCGGGACCGCGCCGTCCATGCCCTCCTCGAAGAGCGCAAGGAGCCGGCGGGACGCCTCGGCCGCCGTCTCCGGGCCGTACCGTCCGCGCAGTTCCGCGAACCGGCCGCGCAGGCCCGCCAGTTCCTCGGTGACGGCGGCGAACCGAAGCAGGGTGGCGAGGGACGGGGCGAAGGGGTGCGGGTCGGCGGGGTCGTACAGATACGCCGTCGTCAGCTCGCCCGTCACCCCGTCGAGCAGGATCGACGGCTGCTCAAGCCCGGCCGGGCCGAGCAGTTCGCCTATCACCAGCCGGTCCCGCAGCTCCTCCGCGAGCCGGAAGGGGCCCTCGGCGGTGTCGGTCGCGTCGGCGGCATCGGCCAGGCGGCGCAGCCCGTGCGTGCGCAGCGGCGCGAAGGTCAACAGCCCGGCGTCCGGGGGCAGTCCGGGACCGGCGAGCAGGCCGCGCGTGGGCGCGTGGGTGACGTAACGGTCCAGCTCGGCCTCGGTCAGTGTGATCGCCGAGACCTCGGTTTCGGTCGTGCTCATCGCTTCCCCCGCGATCTTCATCGGTACGTGGTAAATCGGTACGTCGTACGTCATGTCCGTCGTACGTCACGTGCATCGTCGTACGGCTCGTCGTGCGGCTTCCCCGGAGACGGGACGCGTCCGGGCTCAACCGCAGCGCGCGACCGGGACACCCACCACCCGGAACATTACGCCGCGCCACTGACAACGGGCCCCATGTGACAACGGCCCGTACGAGAAGACGCCGCTCCCCCGCCGCCCGTTGCGTCACGGCGTGAGAAAAGCACGTGACGCGCACGACACCCGAGGCGTCGGCCGCCTCAGGTGAAGTAGATCCCGCCGAGCACGACGACGATCGCCGCCACGATGAACAGCAGCACCCAGAGGAACAACTTCCCCACGCTGGGCGCCGGTTCGTATCGGGGTTCGTCCGTCACAGCGAGGTCACCACCGCGGCCTGGGGTCGGATCGGGAGGCGGTTGACCGGGCGGCCGGTGGCCGCGCGGACGGCGGAGGCGATGGCGGCCGGGGCCGTCACCACCGGCACCGCGCCGGCCGACTTGGCGCCGAAGGGCGCGACCACGTCCCGCTCCTCGACGAGCTTCACGATCCGGATGTCCGGCGCGTCCAGCGAGGTCGGCAGCGCGTACCCGGTCAGATCCGGGTGGCGGATCAGACCGCGCGCGGTGCGCAGGTTCTCGGTGAGCGCGATGCCCACGCCCTGCGTGACACCGCCCTCGATACGGGCGCGCAGCTGGGCCGGATTGAGCACACGGCCCACGTCCTGGGCGACGGCCAGCTCGACCACCCGGACCGCGCCCAGCTCCACGTCCACGTCCACCACCGCGCGGATCGCGCAGAAGGCGAGGCCGACGAACGCGTCACCCTGACCGGCGCCGTCCAGCGGCTCGGTCGGATGCGGGCGGCACTGGGCCGTGGCCCACAGCTCCTTGCCCTCAAGCGCCTCCGCGACGGTGGTCGAGAGCACCCCGTCGTACGAGGTGATCTTGCCGTCGGTGATCTGGAGCAGCTCGGTCGACATGCCGAACTTGTGCGCCAGCGGCTGGAGAAGCTGGGTGCGGACCATCTTGGCCGCGCGCTCCACCGCGCCGCCGGAGACCCAGGTGTGCCGTCCCCGGCAGCCGGGGCCCGCCGTGGGCTGGTCGGTGTCGACGGGCGCCACGTGCACCTCGTCCACGCCCAGGGTCTCCTGGACGATCTGCCGGGCGAGCGTGGTGAAACCCTGCCCTGACTCCACCGCCGCGCACAGCACGGTCGCGACGCCGTCGTGGACCTTGACGGTGGCCGTGGACACCTCGTCCGCGCCCTCGCCACCGAGCATGTGGACCATGCCGAGGCCGTAGCCGACGCCCCGGCGCACCGCGCCCGGCTCGCCCGCGCCCTCGGGGCCGCCGGGCAGCAGCCAGTCCTCCTCGGGGGTGTCCTTGGGCAGCGTCGGCAGCGGGAAGTCCCGTACCGCCTCCAGGAGTTCGGCCACCGGCGCCGGGCAGGTCACGGTCTGCCCGATGGGCAGCACGTCACCGGTCGCGAGCGCGTTGCGCAGCCTCAAGTCGGCCGGGTCCAGGTCGAGTTTCCTGGCCAGCTTGTCCATCTGCGCCTCGTAGGCGGCGCACACCTGCATCGCGCCCTCGCCGCGCACATGGCCGGAGGGCGGGTTGTTGGTGCGCACGGCCCAGCCCTCGATGAAGGCGTTCGGGACGACGTACGGACCGCAGGCGAAGGAGACGGCGGCGGCGAGCGCGTCGGCCGACGTGTCCGCGTAGGGGCCCGCGTCGAGCAGGATCTGCGCCTCGACCTTCACCAACTTGCCCTCGGCGTCCGCGTGGTGGCGGTAGCGCAGCAGGGTGGGGTGGCGGTGGGTGTGCCCGAGGAAGGACTCCTCGCGGTTCGCCGCGAGCTTCACCGGGCAGCCGGTCTTCAACGCGAGCAGGCCGAGCGGGAGTTGGAAGCCCTGGTCCTCGCGGTCGGCGGTGGCGCCGGGCACGCCGGTGACGACGATCTTCACGCGGTCGGCGGGCAGGCCGTAGCAGGCGGCGGCCGTGTTGCGGTCGGTGTGCGGGTCGGTGGAGGCCAGATACAGCTCCACCCCGCCGTCGGGCCGCGGCACGGCGAGCCCGGCCTCGGCGCCGATGGGCGCGGGGTCCTGGCGGCCGATGCGGTACAGCCCCTCGACCACGATCTCGCCCGCCGCCTCCGGGTCGCCGTGGCGCAGCGGGATGTGCCGGATCAGGTTGCCGTCGGGGTGCAGGGGTTCGGCCTCGAAGGACTGCTCCGGGTCGGTGACCGGGTCGAGGATCTCGTACTCGACGATCACGGCGGCGGCGGCCATCCGCGCGGTGTCGGGGTGGTCGGCGGCGACGGCGGCGATGGGCTCGCCGTGGTGGCGTACGACCTCGGAGGCGAACACCGGCCGGTCGGGGGTGCCCCGGCCGTGCCGGGGGGTGCCGGGCACGTCCTCGTGCGTGATGACGGCGCGGACGCCGGGCATCTCGCGCGCGTGGCTGGTGTCGATGGACACGATGCGCGCGTGCGCGTGCGGGGAGCGCAGCACGGCGGCCCACAGCAGGCCCTCGGCCCACAGGTCGGCGGCGTAGGGGAAGGTGCCCTCGGTCTTGGCGCGGGCGTCGGCGTGCGGCAGGGAGGCGCCGAGGCCGTGCGGCAGCGGCTCGGGAGCGGGGACCGCTTCCGCCGCCGGGATCGCGGTGGCGGCTTCGTTGCTCACGCCTGGCCTCCGTCCTGGCCGTAGTACGGGTCCTGCGGGGCGTACGGGTCCTGCTCGGGCGGGGCGTACGGACCCTGGGGCGGGTACTGCTGGTGCTGGTCCCCGGGCGTGTCGAAGGCGCCGGGCGCCGCGAAGGCCGACGGGTTGACGCCTCCGGCGCCGGGGGGCGCCTGGTGCGGGATGCGGGCGGTGTCGCCGTCCGCCCCGGCCTCGGCCTCGGCGGCCGCGTGCGCCTCGCGCTCCGCGACGACCTCCCGCACGGCGTCCAGGACGCCCCGGTAGCCGGAGCAGCGGCACAGGTTGCCGCACAGGGCCTGCCGGGTCTCCAGCTCGGAGGGGGCCGGGTTGCCCTCAAGGAGGTCGTGCAGGGTCATCGCGATGCCGGGCACGCAGAAGCCGCACTGCACGGCGCCGCACCGGGCGAGCGCGCGCTGCACGTCGGAGGGGTGTCTGTCGGCGGCCAGGCCCTCGACGGTACGGACCTCGCTGCCCGCCGTGGTGACCGCCGGGACCAGGCAGGAGGCGACCAGACGGCCGTCCACCTGGACGTTGCAGGCCCCGCACTCGCCCTGCGAGCAGCCGTCCTTGGCGCCCGCGAGGCCGAGCCGCTCGCGCAGCACGTAGAGCAGGGACTCGCCGATCCAGGCGTCGGTCACGGGGCGGTCGCCGCCGTTGACCCGCAGGACGTACGAGGTGAGGGGGTGGTCGTCGTGGGGCGGGAGCGGGTCGGCGCCCGGCTCCTGGCCCGCCGCGAGGTCGTCGGCCTCGCCTTCGGGCCGGTCGCCCTGCGGCTCGGCGGCGGCCCCGGGTTCAAGCTTTACTTCCGGCCCGGCCTCGTCGGCGTTCTCCGCCGCCTCGGGGGCGAGGGCGGTCTCCGTGGCCGCGCCGGGTGCTGCCGGACCGTCAGCGGGGCCCTCAGGGGCCTCCTCGGGAGCGTCGGCGGCCTCGGCGGCCTCGGGTCCGTAGGCGTCCTCTGTGCCGTAGACGCCCCCGTCCGGGCCGCCCGCGTACGCCTCCTCCGGCAGCGGCGTACCGCCTGCCGGGGTGTGCTGCGCGGGCTCCTGCGGACGGCCCCAGGGGTCGCCCGCGGCCTCGGTCGCCCAGGGCGCCGCCGCACCGCCGGGCAGGGTGGTGGGCGCGCCGGTGCCCCACTGCTCGGCCAGCGCGGACGTGGTGAACTCGCCCGACTCGTCCGGCAGCTCACCGCCCGCAACAGGTACGGACCAGTGGCCGGTCACGTCGTGTCCGGGCGCGGCGGGCTCCTCGACGGCCCAGTGCTGGTCGGCGCCGGGCTGGTGCGGGGCCTGGTGCTGGGCGGTGCCGTGCTGGGCCGTGCCGTGCTGGTCGGCGGCCGGGTACTGGCCGGTGCCCGCGTGGTCGGCGCCCGCGTGCTGCCCCGTACCGGAGTAGTCGGCGCCGTGCTGCCCGGCACCCGTGTGACCGTCCTGCGGATACGGCGTGATCTGCGGCTCGTACGTGAAGCGGTCGCCGCCGCCCTGCTCGCCCTGCACGGGCCACTGGTGGGTGTCGGTCGGCGCGCCCCAGCCGCCCGGCGCTGCGGGCGGGGCCTGGCCGTCGGCGGGCGGGACGGGTTCGATCCGGGGCGGCACATAGCCGTGGCCCGGCGCGGCGAGCGGGCTGTCACCGGACAGCAGGGCTTCGATGCCGCCCTCGGGGAGCTGGACGAAGGCGGTGGCGCCGTCGTCGTACTCGCCCTGGGGCAGCGGGTTCCACCGGCCGCCGCCCTGGGGCGCGCCCTCTCCGTGCTGGTCGTCGCTCACGACAGCGCCCTCCCCAGTGCCCGTCGGGCCAGCGCGGCGACGGTGCGCCGCAGGTGCAGTACGGCGGGCGGCAGCGCTGCCACCGTGCCGTCCGGCCCGGGGGCCGGGTCGGGGATGCAGGCCGCGGCGACGTACTCCCCGAAGGCGTGCAGCGCCTCGGGGACCAGCGCGCGGTCGTTGTCCCAGTCGATGAGCTGCGCGACCCACTGCTCGGCCTCCAGCGGGCGCAGCGGCATCGGCGCGATGGCGCCGACGGCGCACCGCACCCCGCGCCGGGCGGGGTCGAGCACGAGCGCCACGGAGGCGGCGGCGCGGCCGGGTCCGGTGCGGCCCGTCGCCTTGAGGAAGACCTGGGGGGCGTGCAGCAGCGGTACGCGTACGTACCCGATGAGTTCGCCGCCGTTCAGCATCTCGACCCCGGCCAGCAGGTGGGAGACCGGGATCTCGCGGCGGGCGCCGTCGAGGCCCGCGATGATCAGCGTGGCCTCCAGCGCGGCGAGCACCGGCAGCGCGTCGCCGGTCGGGGCCGCGGTCGCGATGTTGCCGCCGAGGGTGCCCGCGTTGCGGATGTGCGGCGGGCCCGCGGCGCGCGCGGCGGCGGCGAGCGCCGGGATGAGCGCGGCGAAGTCGGGGCGGCCCATGCGGGCGTGGGTGAGTCCGGCGCCGAGCAGGGCGTGGCCGTCCTGGTACTGCCAGCCGCGGATCTCGCTGATCCGGCCGAGGCCGACGAGCGCGGCGGGCCTGAGCCGGCCGGAGTTGACCGCGTGCATCAGATCCGTGCCGCCCGCGACGGGGACGGCGGTCGGCATGGCGGTCAGGGCCGCCACCGCCTCGTCCAGTGTCGTGGGCAGCGTGACGGCCTGCGCCGCCTGCGGTGCGTGCGTGGTCAAACCGGCTGCCCCTTCCCGCTGCCCCACCTGGTCCCCGCCTGTGCTGCCGTACGGTACGGCCTGACAGGGCGGACGTGGCAACTCTGGCACATCTTCGCAAGCCCCGGACGCCGGGGTCCGCCAGGGGTGTTGGGCCGCGCCTCCGGCCGTACGACCCGGTTTCCACCGCCATCGCACGGCTGGTCCGATTGACCCGCTTCGGCGAGTCTCGGGGCCTTTTTCCATTACGTGTTCGTCGGTACGTCGTTCGAGTCGGCGGGGTTCAGGGGCGCGGGGCCGGTGGCCGCCGGGGCCCGGGTCGCCGGGGGCGGCACCGTCGGCGGCGGCCCCGGGAACGGCTTGCCCGGGACGCCCGGGCGGCGTTGCCAGGGGTGGGGGCCGGTGGGTGGACGGTAGGCCACACCGAGGGCGTCCAGGCGGCGGTAGTGGGCGGTCATGCGACGCTCGAAGTCCGCGAAGTCCCGCTCTCCGGGCGCGGGCAGCGGACTCCAGGCGACCTCCGCGAACGCGGCGAGCCGGGGGAAGACCTGGTAGTCCACGCGTCCGGCGTCCTCCATGGCCTCGGTCCACACGTTGGCCTGGGTGCCGAGGACGCGGCCGGTCTCGGCCGGGGTGAGGCCGGGCGGAACGGGGTCGAAGCGGTAGACGTCCTCCAGGGTGCGCACATAGCCGATCGGGACCGGCTCGTCGGCGCCGGGCGCCTGACGGTGGTCCAGGTAGACGTGCTGCTCGGGGCACATCACCACGTCGTGCCCGGCCCGTACGGCGTCCGCCCCGGCCGCGTGGCCGCGCCAGCAGGAGACGACCGCGCCGTCCGGTACGGGCCCGTCCAGGATCTCGTCCCACCCGGCGAGCGTCCGCCCGCGCGCGGCGAGCCACGCCCCGAAGTGGCCGGTGAACCACGAGCGCAGCGCCTCCGCGTCGGCGAGCCCGAGTTCCGCGACCCGGGCCCGCGCGACGGCCGACGCCCGCCACTCGTCCACCGGGCACTCGTCGCCCCCGAGGTGCACGATCCGCGAGGGGAACAGTTCCAGCACCTCCTCCAGCACGCCCTCGTAGAAACGCAGTACCGCTTCGGTGGGCGCGAGGACGTGCGGGGAGATCCCCCAGTCGTCCCGGACGGTGAGCGCGGCGGTGTCGACGGCGTCGGTGTTGCCGAGTTCCGGATACGCGGCGATCGCGGCCTGGGAGTGACCCGGAAGATCGATTTCGGGGACGACGGTGATATGCCGTTCGGCGGCGTAGGAGACGATCTCCCGGATGTCGTCCCGCGTGTAGTGGCCGCCGTGCGGTTTGTGTTCCCACAGGGGTGAGGCGCGGTGGCCGAATTTGGTACGGGCGCGCCAGGAGCCGGTCCCGGTGAGTCGCGGATGGCGACGGATCTCGATACGCCAGCCCTGATCATCCGTCAGATGCAGGTGCAGCACGTTGAGTTTGTGCGCGGCGAGCAGATCGAGCAGCCGCAGTACGCCTTCCTTGGGCATGAAGTGCCGGGCCACGTCGAGCAGCAGCCCGCGCCAGGCGAAGCGGGGCGCGTCCTCGATACGGACCGGCGGGAGCCGCCAGGTGCGGCCGGGGAGCGGGGCGCGGCGGAAGGCGTCCGGGCCGAGCAGCTGGCGCAGCGTCTGGGCGCCCCAGAACAGCCCGGCGGGGCCGCCGCCGCGCAGGTCGGCGCCGGTGGGGGTGACGGTGAGGCGGTAGCCCTCCAGGCCGAGGCGGGCGGTGACGGCGGGGTCCACGGTGAGCCGTACGGTGTCGGGCCGGTCCGCGTCCGCCGGGGGCAGGGGGAGTCCGGTGGCCGCGCCGAGGGTGGACCTGAGCCAGCGTTCGGTGCCGCCCGCGCCCTCTCCGGCCGCGATGCCGGTGCCTTCTCCGAGGGTGAATCCCCGGGGGCCGTTCTCCGCCGCGGCGACGGGCGCGGGAATCACATCCGTCACTTCCGTCCACCCCTTGTCTCTCGTCACAGGGGGGACGGTGCCCAGGGGCGGGGCGAAAAACTCGGGGAGCCGGGGAACGCCTCGGCGGGAAAGCGCGGAAACACGCGGTCCGACGATCTTGCGAACGTGCGCGCGAAACAGGCGGGGCGGGGGCGAATGGTGTTCACACGGGGCTCGCGCGAAACGGTGGTGTGCGGCGACTCGGGTGTGAACCGGGTCAACACGTAATACGCGCGAAACATGCGGGGACGGCCGTACACGCGTGTTCCGGGGAAACACGAAGGCCCCCGGGGAAACGCGTCCACGCGCGTGCCGGGAGCCTCGTGATGTCAGGCGTGAGAGAGCCCTTACTTCTTTACTTCTTGTCGCCGCCCTTGTCGTCGCCGCCGCTGCTCATGGATTCGTAGATCTCCTTGCACATGGGGCAGACGGGGTACTTCTTCGGGTCGCGGCCGGGCACCCACACCTTGCCGCACAGCGCCACGACGGGCGTGCCGTCGAGGGCGCTCGCCATGATCTTGTCCTTCTGGACGTAGTGCGCGAAGCGCTCATGGTCGCCGTCGCCGTGGGAGACCTGCGGCGTCGGTTCGACGAGGGTTCCCGTACCAGTCCCGCGCTCGGGCTCGAGAGTGCTCATACGGCCAAGGGTACTGAAGGCGGACCGCTTCAGTTGAGCGACGGGTCGTCCGGATAGGTGGCCACCATCGCCAGTTCGTTGCGCTGTCGGCGCAGCACCTCCCGCCACAGCTTCTCCGGCACCGGGGAGGAGATGTCGCCCGGTTCGGACTCCACCACGTACCAGGCGCCCTGGGCCACTTCGTCCTCCAGCTGACCCGGGCCCCAGCCCGCGTACCCGGCGAAGATCCGCAGCGAGCCGAGCGCGGACGCGAGCAGCTCCGGCGGCGTCTCCAGATCCACCAGCCCGATCGCCCCGTGCACCCGCCGCCACCCGAGCGGCGCGCTCTCCCCGCTCGCGCCCCCCGGAATCACCGCGACCCCGAGCGCGGAGTCCAGCGAGACGGGCCCGCCCTGGAACACCACCCCGGGCTCCCCCGCGAGCGTCTCCCACCCCGCCAGGATGTCCCCCACCCCCACGGGCGTCGGCCGGTTCAGCACAACCCCCAGCGACCCCTCCTCGTCGTGGTCGAGGAGCAGCACCACCGCACGATCGAAATTCGGATCCGCCAGGGCAGGCGTTGCCACGAGCAGCCGCCCCGTGAGCGAGGACACCTCGGTCATGCCGCCATGATCCCGCATCCGGCCGTGGTGTGGGGAGCGTGAGCGGGTGAATCTGCGGGGCAGGGCCGAGCCTCCCCTCCGCACTCCCCGCCACCCTGGCCGGCCGCCAGGCCGACGACCTCCGCCACCCCGCCCGGCCGCCACGCCGGCCCTCCCCGCCGCACCCCCGGCGGGGACCGCCCCGCCCAGTAACCCCCCGTACCCGCCAGGAAACCGTTCGTGTTGTGACACGGCGGTAGCGGCCTCGGGCTTACGGGCGGGGGGTGATCGGCGATTACCCTGTCTCTCCGGCCCCTGCGCAAAGTGATCGGCCGACCCCTGCCCGACACTCATCGGAACGCGAGATTCATGACCGTCAACGACGATGTCCTGCTTGTCCACGGCGGAACCCCGCTGGAGGGCGAGATCCGTGTCCGCGGTGCGAAGAACCTCGTGCCGAAGGCCATGGTCGCCGCCCTGCTGGGCAGCGAGCCGAGCCGCCTGCGCAACGTCCCGGACATCCGTGACGTGCGGGTCGTGCGCGGCCTGCTCCAGCTGCACGGCGTGACGGTCCGTCCGGGTGACGAGCCCGGCGAACTGGTGCTCGACCCGACCTACGTCGAGAGCGCGAACGTCGCCGACATCGACGCCCACGCCGGTTCCAGCCGCATCCCGATCCTCTTCTGCGGCCCCCTGCTGCACCGCCTCGGCCACGCCTTCATCCCGGGCCTGGGCGGCTGCGACATCGGCGGCCGGCCGATCGACTTCCACTTCGACGTGCTCCGCCAGTTCGGCGCGACCATCGAGAAGCGCGCGGACGGTCAGTACCTGGAGGCCCCGCAGCGCCTGCGCGGCACGAAGATCGACCTGCCGTACCCCTCCGTGGGCGCCACCGAGCAGGTCCTGCTCACGGCCGTCCTGGCCGAGGGCGTCACGGAGCTGTCCAACGCGGCCGTCGAGCCCGAGATCGAGGACCTCATCTGCGTACTGCAGAAGATGGGCGCGATCATCGCCATGGACACCGACCGCACCATCCGCATCACCGGTGTGGACAAGCTCGGCGGCTACACCCACCGCGCCCTGCCGGACCGCCTGGAGGCCGCGTCCTGGGCCTCGGCGGCCCTCGCGACGGGCGGCAACATCTACGTCCGCGGCGCCCAGCAGCGCTCGATGATGACGTTCCTGAACACCTACCGCAAGGTCGGCGGCGCCTTCGAGATCGACGACGAGGGCATCCGCTTCTGGCACCCGGGCGGCCAGCTGAAGTCCATCGCCCTGGAGACGGACGTCCACCCCGGCTTCCAGACCGACTGGCAGCAGCCGCTGGTGGTGGCGCTGACCCAGGCCACGGGTCTGTCGATCATCCACGAGACGGTCTACGAGTCCCGCCTCGGCTTCACCTCCGCGCTCAACCAGATGGGCGCGCACATCCAGCTCTACCGCGAGTGCCTGGGCGGCTCGAACTGCCGCTTCGGCGCGCGCAACTTCCTCCACTCGGCGGTCGTGTCAGGACCCACCAAGCTCCAGGGCGCCGACCTGGTCATCCCCGACCTCCGCGGCGGCTTCTCGTACCTCATCGCGGCCCTGGCCGCCGAGGGCACCTCCCGCGTCCACGGCATCGACCTGATCAACCGCGGCTACGAGAACTTCATGGACAAGCTCGTCGAGCTGGGCGCGAAGGTCGAACTCCCGGGCAAGGCCCTGAGCTAGACACCGATCAGCCCGGCCGGCGTTTGAGGCCATTGGTAAGCGCAACCACGATGGGGCGGTACCCGAATCAATCCGGGTACCGCCCCATCGGCGCTTTTTACGGCTCTACAGCCAAGACACCCGTCTCCACGCCCCGTCATCCACGGAACGCAAAGACAGATGGCAAGGTCACTTGCCCTTGGCGGCTTCCTTGAGCTTCGAGCCCGCCGAGACCTTCACGCTGAAGCCGGCCGGGATGTTGATGGGCTCACCGGTCTGCGGGTTGCGCGCGGTACGAGCGGCACGGTGGGTGCGCTCGAAGGTCAGGAAGCCGGGGATGGTGACCTTCTCGTCGCCCTTGGAGACGATGTCGCCGACGACCTCGGCGAACGCGGCCAGCACGGCGTCGGCGTCCTTGCGGGTCACCTCGGCGCGGTCGGCCAGCGCGGCCACCAGCTCACTGCGGTTCATGTTGTTACTCCCGTGTTCTTCTTGCCATTGAGGCGTGAGGTGAGATCGATGCCGATGCGCTCGCGCCCAGGAACGCATCCTGCCCCTACCTGCGGCGGGAAAGCCAATCCGGCACCCGCAGGAGTCAGGAGAGCACCCTGGGGAGTCACACGGACACGCCTGCCCGGCCGTCACCCTAGAGGGCGCCGGGCAAAGGACTTCCCACGACTCGCCGTGCGAGGGCCGTGTCGATCATCACAGCCCCCGCACCCTACGGTACCTGCGGTTACGAAGCCGCCCCGGCGGCCTTGGCCGCCTCGCGCACCGCTCCGGCGACCGCGCCCGCGACCTTGTCGTTGAAGACGCTGGGGACGATGTAGTTCGGGTTCAGCTCGTCCTCGGTGACGACGTTCGCCAGCGCCTGCGCGGCGGCGAGCATCATCTCCGTGTTGACGGTGCGGGACTGGGCGTCCAGCAGGCCGCGGAAGACACCCGGGAAGACCAGCACGTTGTTGATCTGGTTCGGGAAGTCCGAGCGGCCGGTGGCCACGACGGCCGCCGTCTGGCGGGCGACGGCGGGGTCCACCTCGGGGTCGGGGTTCGCGAGCGCGAACACGATCGCGCCGTCCGCCATGGCGGCCACGTCGTCGCCGTCCAGGACGTTCGGGGCGGAGACGCCGATGAAGACGTCCGCGCCGCGCACGGCCTCCTTCAGGGTGCCGGTCAGGCCCTCGGGGTTGGTGTTGTCCGCGATCCAGCGCAGCGCGGAGTCCGCCGGGGCGTCCACCAGGTCCTCGCGGCCCGCGTGCACGACGCCGTTGATGTCGGCGACGACGGCGTTCTTCACCCCGGCGGCGAGCAGCAGCTTGAGGATGGCTGTACCGGCCGCGCCCGCGCCGGACATGACGACCCGGATGCTCTCCATGGAGCGGCCGGTGACGCGCAGCGCGTTGGTGAGCGCGGCGAGGACGACGATGGCGGTGCCGTGCTGGTCGTCGTGGAAGACGGGGATGTCCAGCGCCTCGCGCAGCCGGGCCTCGATCTCGAAGCAGCGGGGCGCGGAGATGTCCTCCAGGTTGATGCCCGCGAAGCCGGGGGCGATGGCCTTGACGATCTCGACGATGGCGTCGGTGTCCTGGGTGTCCAGGCAGATCGGCCAGGCGTCGATGCCCGCGAAGCGCTTGAACAGCGCCGCCTTGCCCTCCATGACCGGCAGCGCCGCCTTGGGACCGATGTTGCCGAGTCCGAGCACGGCGGAGCCGTCCGTCACGACCGCAACCGAGTTGCGCTTGATGGTGAGGCGACGGGCGTCCTCGGGGTTCGCCGCGATGGCCATGCAGACGCGGGCCACACCGGGCGTGTAGACCATGGAGAGGTCGTCACGGTTGCGGATGGGGTGCTTGGACTGCATCTCGATCTTGCCGCCGAGGTGCATCAGGAACGTACGGTCGGAGACCTTGCCGAGCGTGACGCCCTCGATGGTGCGCAGCTGCTCGACGATCTGCTCGGCGTGCGCGGTGGAGCTGGCGGCGATGGTGACGTCGATACGGAGCTTCTCGTGCCCCGAGGCGGTGACGTCGAGGCCGGTGACCGAGCCTCCGGAGGACTCCACGGCGGTGGTGAGCTGCGAGACGGCCGTTCCGCTCGCGGGCACCTCCAACCGGATGGTCATCGAGTAGGAGACGCTGGGCGCCGTTGCCATGGCCGACTTCCTCTGCTTTCACCGTGACGCGTGTTGTGCCGTCCGATCGTCGCACCTACCGACGGGTACGTGGTAGTCGCCGCCGGTTGCGGACATTGTGTTCTCCAAGACAAGAGGCCCACGTCACAGGTGACGTGGGCCTCTCGCTCACATTCATGACACCGACCCGCCATGCTCGCCTCGCGGCAAGTGGTCGCTCGTAGCGACGAAGGTTGGGCCCGGGGGCTTGGATCGAGCCGGTGTCACGACAAGGCTAACAAACAGGTGCCGGGGGGCATTCCCGTGTCCACGCGGCTCGCCGGAATCAGCCGCGCGGCGGGACGGGGGTCAGCCGCGCGGCGGATCCGGGGTCAGTCGCGGAGCAGGTCCGGCACCCCGGCCGCGTCCGGCACGTCCCGCTCGCCGGAGACCACGGTGAGCTGCTGGGTGGCGCGGGTGAGCGCGACGTAGAGCACCCGCAGGCCCGCCGGGGACTCGTCCGCGATCTCGGCCGGGGAGACGACGACCGTCGCGTCGTACTCCAGGCCCTTGGCCTCCAGGCTGCCGAGGGCCACCACGCGGTCGCCGAGCCCGGCCAGCCAGCGGCGGGCCTCCTCGCGGCGGTTCATGGCGACGACGACGCCGACCGTGCCGTCGACCAGACCGAGGAGCCGTTCGGCCTCCTCGCGGACCGTGGCGCCGAGCGTCTCGTCCACGACGCGGAAACGGGGTTCGACGCCGGTGGAGCGTACGGCGGAGGGCGGCTCGGCGCCGGGCATGGCGAGGGCGAGGACCCTGGAGGCGAGGTCCGCGATCTCGGAGGGGTTGCGGTAGTTGACGGTCAGCTCGAAGCGGCGGCGAGGGCGGGTGCCGAGGGCCTCGTCGCGGGCCTCGGCCGCCTCATCCGGGTCGGACCAAGAAGACTGGGCGGGGTCGCCGACGACCGTCCAGGTGGCGTGCCGGCCGCGGCGGCCGACCATGCGCCACTGCATGGGGGTGAGGTCCTGCGCCTCGTCCACGATGACGTGGGCGTACTCGGTGCGCTCCTGCGCGAGCCGCTCGGCCCGTTCGCGCTGGGTCTCCTCGCGCACCGGCATCAGCTCCTCCAGGCCGGTGAGGTGCGCCAGGGGGTCCAGTTCGCGCTTCTTGCGGGGGCGGGCGGGCGCGCCGAGGATCGCGTGGAGCTCGTCCAGGAGGGCGATGTCGTGCACGGAGTACCCGTCGCGCTTGAGCGAGCGGGCGACCTTGCGGACCTCGCCGGGGTTGAACACGCGGCGCGACCAGCGGCCGAGGCGCTTCTCGTCGGCCATGGCGGTGAGCACGCCCTTCGGCGTCAGCTCGGGCCACCAGGTGTCCAGGAAGCCGATGAAGGAGTCCTCGGTGGTCACGTCGTCGTCGAAGGAGGCGCGCAGTTCGGCGGCCAGCTCGGGGTCGGTGTGCCGTCCCGCCGCGCCGGACCTGGCCCACAGGGCGTCCAGGAGCAGCCTGCGGGCGCGCGGGCGGAGCAGGTTGACCGGGGTGGTGCCGCTGAGCGCGGTGCGGCGGACGTGCTCCAGTTCCCCGGCCTCCAGTTCGAGGCGGCGGCCGAAGGCGACCACGCGGAGCCGGTCGGGCGGGGCGCTGCCGGGGGTGCCGAGTTCGAGGGCGCCGCGCGCGGCCTTCCGCAGCACCTTGAGCATCCGGTACGAGCCCTTGGCGCGGGCCACGGCCGGGGTGTCGTGGAGCGTGGCCTCGACGCCGTCGACCAGGGAGCCGAGCGCGCGGATGGCGACCTGGCCCTCTTCGCCGAGCGAGGGCAGCACGCCCTCGGTGTAGGCCACGAGCAGCGGGGTGGGCGAGACGATCAGGATGCCGCCCGCGTAGCGTCTGCGGTCCTGGTAGAGCAGATAGGCCGCGCGGTGCAGGGCGACGGCGGTCTTGCCGGTGCCGGGGCCGCCCTCGAC
>NZ_WWIR01000165.1 GCF_009863025.1 Streptomyces sp. SID4985
GCCCGCGCCGCCCGCCGGGCTGACCCCGGCCCCGGCGACCGGCTGGCCCAGCGCGCAGAGCTGGCCGAACGCGGCGGGGATGGGCCAGCCGGTCTGACGGGACGGACACCGGGTCCCGCTCAGGCGCTCAGTGCGCGGGACACTGCTGCCACGCCAGGTGGTAGACGGTACTGATGTCCCCGTCCGTCGAGTCCATCGTCATGAAGCTCACCTTGCCGGGCGAGGTGGTGCCCGCGTTCACCCGCAGCTCGGTGTTGATGTTGAAGTTGCGCTGAACCCCGCAGGGCGCCCAGACCAGTTGGGCCCAGTCGGTGGTGTCGGTGGCCTGCCAGTCGTCGTTGTACGCGCCGCCGAAGGGGTGGGTGCGGGCGACGGTGCTGGAGGAGCCCTGGAAGTAGTACGACGCCTTCTGGGTCGCGCTCGCGCCGGGCTGGAGCGAGAGGAAGCCGCGGTAGTCGGCGCTGGCGATGGCGTAGGTGAAGCCCTGCGGCACGTGCACGATCAGGTTGAGCTGGCAGTTCTTGCGGTAGGCCGTGGGGTCGGAGTTGCCCCCGGCCTGGGCGAGATAGTCGCTGTAGGTGACGGTGAAGGCGGTGTTGTCCGGGGAGACGGCCACCGCGGCGGTGCCCTGCGGACAGCCGGAGCCGTTCACCGTGGCCACGTCGATGACGATCTTGTCCGGGGGCGGGTTGTCGAGAACGGAGGAGGGAGTGTGCGCGGGCAGCGCGGTGGTCAGCAGAGCGGCGACGGCGCCGCTCAGGAGGAGTCCGCCGGTCATGTCTCTCCCAGGGTCGTGAGGGGTGGAGCCCGCCCGCCGGTTGGACTTCGGAGAAGCCGGTTGAGCTTTGAAGAACCTGTGTGACGGCTGTGAAGGCGGGGAGGCACGGGAAGCGTAGGGAGCGCCCCCGGCCTGCGGCAGGGCGCGCTCCGGCCATTCACACCGGCCTGTTCACGCACCCGGGCCGCACCCGGACCGCAACCGCCCCGCAACCAGCTCACGGGTTCTCCCAGGCCGCCGGTTCCGCCGCGAGCGCCCGCACCGGTTCCGGCAGGGCGTCCGCCGCGAGGTCCGCGAGCGTGACGCCCTCCAGCACCTGCCGCACCCCGGCACGCAGGGCGATCCACAGCGGGAGCAGCGGCCGGGCCGTACCGGTGTAGGCGAGTTCGGTCGGGCGTTCGCCGCGTACGGAGACGATCGGGCCGTCCACCGCGCGGACGACGTCCGCGACCGTGAGGGCGGCGGCGTCCCGCGCGAGGCGGTAACCGCCGCCCCCGCCGCGCCTGCTGTCGACGATCCCGGTCCGCCGCAGATCGCCGAGGATGCCCTCCAGGAACTTGTGCGGAATGTCCTGGACACCCGCGATTTCCTCCGCCTTCACCGGGCCTTCGTCCTGCCGTACGGCCAACTCCAGCAGCGCCCGTACCGCGTAATCCGCCCGCGCCGAGATCCTCATGCGTCCATTGTGGGTCGCCGGGGCGTGGAGAATGGCCGGACCCACGCCCCGCAGGATCGCCCGGGAGGATCCACCTTGCCGCTCAGCAGACGTACGTTCAGTGCCCTCACCGGCTCGGCCGCGCTCGGCCTCGCCCTGGGCGGCAGCGGCGGCACCGGAGCACCCTCGGCCTACGCGGCGCGCTCCGCGCCCACCGGTCCGGCGCCCGAACCGCCGCGCGTCGACGGCAGGCGGCACACGATCGGCCACGACCGCCACTCGCTGATCGTGGACGGCAGGCGCCTGGTGGTGTGGTCCGGCGAGATGCACCCGTTCCGGCTGCCGAGCCCGTCCCTGTGGCGGGACGTGCTGCAGAAGATGCGGGCGCACGGCTTCAACGCCGTGAGCATCTACGTCTCGTGGAACTACCACTCCCCCGCGCCCGGACAGTACGACTTCACCGGCATCCGCGATCTGGACCTGTTCCTGCGCACGGCCGCCGAGACGGGGCTGTACGTCATCCTGCGCCCCGGCCCCTACATCAACGCCGAGATCGACGGCGGCGGCTTCCCGGGCTGGCTCACGGTGACGAAGGGCAGCGCGCGCACCGCCGACCCGGTCTATCTGGGGCACGTGGACGAGTGGCTGACCCACGTCAACAGGATCGCCCGAGAGCACCTGTTCACCCACGGCAAGGGTACGGTGCTGCTCTACCAGATCGAGAACGAGTACTACGCCCACGTCACCGAGCCGACGGGCCGGGACTACATGTCCCACCTGTACAAGAAGGTGCGCGCCGACGGGATCGACGTCCCCCTCTTCCACAACGACAAGGGCCGCTTCGGGCATTGGACGCCGGGTTCCTTCGACACCGGTGGCGAGAAGGGGCGTTGGCTGTACGGCTTCGACGGCTACCCGTCGCCCACCCAGACCCCGCCGGACTGGGGGACGTTCGGGCCCGGCGGCGCGACCGGCGGCGCCTCGGCCTCCCCGCACACGCCCGGTTTCGTGCCCGAGTTCGGGGGCGGCTGGTTCGACCCGTGGGGCGGGGCCTGGTTCGACGGCAAGGGGTACCCGGAGGCGCGGCGCACCCGTGACTCGGCGTACGAGCGCCGGTTCTATCTGACGAACCTCGCCAACGGCCTCACGCTGCACAACATCTACATGGCCTTCGGCGGCACCTCGTGGGGCTGGCTGCCCGCGCCCGTGGTCTACACGTCGTACGACTACGGCGCCGCGATCGACGAGGCCCGCAACGTCACCGAGAAGATCGCCCCGCTGCACCAGCTCGGCCATCTCCTGCAGCGCGTACCGGACTTCGCCCGGCTTGACCGGGCCGAGCCGGTCAAGGCCGAGGGGCTCAAGGTCTACCACCTGACCAACCCGGACACCGGCGCGCACGTGTACGTCGCGCGCAACGACGGAACACGGCCGGTCACCACCGAACTGCCCACCACGGCAGGGAAGTTGCAGATCACCGTGCCCCCGCGCGACGCGAAGATGCTCGCCACCGAACTCTCGCTGGGCAAGCGCAGGCTCAAGTACACGACCACGCAGCCGGTGTTGCGGATGACGACCGGGCGGCAGGACGTCGCCCTGTTCGCGGGCCGCGCGGGCGACATGGCCGAACTGGTGCTGCACTGCCCGACGGAGCCCGTGACCACCCGGCTCGACCCCGAGGCCGGCTGGGCCTTCTCGGGCGACGAGCTGCACGTCAACGCGCCGTTGGGCCCGGAGGCCGGGCTGAGCCGGGTCCTGGTCGCGGGCGGCGAGACCGAGACCCCGCTGCTGCTGCTCTTCGCGGACGACGCGACGAGCACGAAGCTGTTCCCCTACGACACCGCGTCCGGCAGCCTGCTCGTCTACGGCCCCGAACTGCTGCGCCACGCCGAGGTGCACGGCTCGGAGGTACGGCTCACCGGCGACCTCACCTCCGACTCCATGCTGGAGGTGTGGGGTCCGCGCGGAATCTCCTCGGTGGTGTGGAACGGGCGCCGGGTGCCGACCCGCGTCACCCTCTCCGGCAGCCTGATCACGACCGTCACGCTGCCCGGCGTGCCCGAGGTGAAGCTGCCCGAGCTGGGCGGCTGGCGGATGCGGACGGAAAACCCGGAAGCGGGGCCGAACTTCGACGACCGCGACTGGAAGACCGCCGACCGCACCACCTCGCACAGCACCACCCCGGTGCCCCGGGGCGGCCCGGTGCTGTTCGCGGACGACTACGGCTTCCACTACGGAGACGTCTGGTACCGGGGCGAGTTCGACGGCGCCGCCGGGCTGGAGGAGGTCGCACTCGCGTACAGCACCGGTACGCAGGGGATGGTGATGGCCTGGCTGGACGGCGATCCCCTGGGCGCCCACCGGATGCCGGTGCCGGACAAGACCACCACGATCCGCAAGGGGACCTGGGAGGCCACGGCGTCCTTCCCGGTGCGGGAACAGCTCCGCTCGCCCGGCCGGCATGTGCTGTCGGTGCTGGTCCGGCGGATGCAGCACGACCAGGACGGCGCGTCCCTCGACACCCACAAGGCGGCGCGGGGTCTGCTCTCGGCCTCCTTCGAGGGAGCCTCGCCCGAGGTGACGTGGCGTCTCCAGGGCGGCACCCCCGACCCGGTGCGCGGGCCGCAGAACAACGGCGGCCTCTACGGCGAACGCGAGGGCTGGCATCTGCCCGGCTTCCGCGACCGCGACTGGGAGACGGTGGACTTCCCCCGCGCCGAGCGGCGGCAGGGCGTCACCTGGTACCGGACCGACTTCCGGCTCTCGGTGCCCGCCGACATCGACGCCTCGGTGGGGCTGACCCTGGAGGACGATCCGCACCGCGCCTACCGGGCCCAGATCTTCCTCAACGGCTGGAACCTGGGCCAGTACATCAACGACGTGGGCCCGCAGCACACCTTCGTCCTGCCCAACGGCATCCTGCGCACCCGGGGCACCAACACCCTGGCGCTGGCGGTGCTGTCGGAGTTCACGACGCTGTCGGGGCCGGGCAAGGTGAGCCTGACGCTGATGGGGCGGTCGCTGGGCGGGGTGCCGGTGCGGGAGGTGCCCTCGCCGGGGGCGCGGTGAGCTCCAAAGGGGCTTTTCCGCGCCAGAGTTGAGGCGACCGAAATTTTCGGGGCGCGCGACCCGGGATCGGCATGACGTGGCCACACGGGTCCGCGTAGGCTCTCGGACGGTCCGGTCACCGGCGGGTGCGAAGGGGAACAGATGGGCGTCGCGGGCGCGCGGGAGCGGCTGGCACGTGCGGCCGCCCGGCTCGGTCCGCCCCGGTCGCCCCGGCCGCGCCGGTCGATGCGCTCGCTGGCCTCAGCCCTGGCCTCCTCCGTGCACAATCACCCTCAACCCATCGATGGCATACGGGACTTGTGCCGTGCTCTGTGCGAGGCGATGAGCGCGCGCCGCGACGGCCGCCCGGTCGAGCTGCGCTTCGAGCGCTTCCCGGACGAGATCGAAGTCACCGGTCTGTGCGTGGAGTTCGAGGACTTCGACCTGGTCATCGTGGAGGAGCGCGCCGAGGCCGTGCAGCAACTGGTGATCCTGGGACATGAGTTGTGGCATCTGCACGCCGGGCACCGGCATCACCCCCCGGCCGGTGCGGCGGCCCGCGCGCTCGCCGGTGAGCCCGGTCGGCAGCGCCTCGCGCTCACGGTGGCCGCGCGGGACGGTTCACGCGCGGACGAGGAGGCCGCCGCCGACGACTTCGGGCACCGACTGGCCACGCTCTTCCGCGCCAGGCTGACCGCGCCCGAGGCACCTCTCGACCCGGTGCAGCGCTCCCTCGGCTACCGGGGCCGCGGCGGGGCTGCCCGATGAGCGGCACGGTCCTGGCCGACCCGGCCTCGCTGAGGGACTTCTCGATCTCCTTCTGGATACCGACGGCGGTGCTCGCCGCCGCCCTGGTCATCAAGCTCCCCACGATCGTCCGGCTGTGGCGCGACCCGCTGCTGCGCGCGGTGGGCGGACTGCTGCTGCTGGCCTGCGGGGTCTTCGTCTTCTGCTCGCCGTCCACCATCGCCCGGGTCAACCGGCTGACCGGCGTGCCCAACATCTCGGCGCCCTGGTGCTATTCGCTGCTCACCGCGTTCTGCGGCTCCTGTCTGCTGCTGATCATCACCTGGCGCAACGGCCCGGCCGACCGTTCGGCGGTCACCCGGCGGGCCCGGCGCCGGGTGGTGTCGGTGTACTGCGGGGTCATCGTCCTGCTGTGGGTGCTCTTCCTGCTGGCCGACGTGCCGGTGGAGCGGCTGCGGGACCTGGACACCTACTACGCGAACACCCCGTTCATGCGCGAGGAGATCCTGCTCTACCTCTGCGCGCACGCGGTGGCCTGTCTGATCACCTCGCGGCTGCTGTGGAACTGGGTGCGCGCGGAGGGGCTGGACGCCTGGCTGCGATGGGGGCTGAAGCTGCTCGGTGCGGGCTATGTCCTGAACCTGATCTTCGACGCGACCAAGCTCGTCGCCGTCGCCGCGCGCTGGCTGGGCCGGGACCTGGACTGGCTGAGCACCGATCTGGCGCCGCCGATCGCCGCGATGTCCGCGATCCTGATCGCCGTCGGCTTCATCCTGCCGCACGCCGGTCAGTACGCCCGCGACCGCTGGCGGGTGCGGCTCGCACACCGTGAACTGCGGCCACTGTACCTGCTGTTGCGGTCCGCGACCGGCGAGGGCGTGCCGTTCGTGCTGCGGGCCACGCCGGAGCTGCGGCTGACCCGGCGCGAGACGTTCATCCGGGACGTGCTGCTGCCGCTGGCCCGGCACATCGACCCCGCTCTCGGCGCGCGGTCGTACGCCGCCGGGCTCGCCCTCGGCCATCCGCCGGAGCGGGCGCGGGCCCTGGCGGCGGCGGTCGGCATCCTGGACGCCGTCGAGACGAAGGCCCGTACGCCGGAACCGGCCGCCGCGGCCTCCGGCCCCGACACCACGAGTCTGCTCCAGGAGATCGGGGCCGTCTCCCGGGCCCTGCGCAGTCCCGAGGACATCGAGGCGGTCCGCGTCCGTGCGGCCGCCGAACCAGCAGAGAGCGTTGCCGTCCATGAGTGAACGCAAGTCCGCCGTCGTGCTCGGCGGCTCCCTCGCCGGTCTGCTCGCGGCCCGCGCGCTCGCGTCGACGGGCGCGCGGGTGACCGTGGTCGAGCGCGATGTGCTGCCGTCGGGGCCCGAGCCGCGCAAGGGGCTGCCGCAGGCCCGGCATGTGCACCAGCTGTGGTCGGGCGGCGCGCGGGCCCTGGAGGAGCTGCTGCCCGGCGCGGAGGCGCGGCTGCGGGCGGCCGGGGTGAACCGGGTGCCGATGACGACGGGCATGGTCGCGCTGTCGCCGTACGGCTGGTACCGCCGCTGGGCCGAGTCGGCGTACATGCTGCCCGCCGGGCGCGACCTGCTGGACTGGGTGATCCGCGAACTGGTCCTGTCCGACAGGGACATCGAGCTGCTGGACGGCTCCGAGGCGGTGGCCCCGACCGGCACGGCCGACGCGGTGACGGGCGTACGCGTCCTGGTCCACGGCGAGGAACGCCCCCTGACGGCCGACCTCGTGGTGGACGCCACGGGCCGCGCCTCCCGCGCGACGGCCTGGCTGACCGCCCTCGGCCTGCCCGCCCCCGAGCACCGCGAGGTGGACTCCGGCCTGGTGTACGCCAGCCGTCTCTTCCAGGCGCCGCCGGAGGCCGGGAAGGACTTCCCGGTGGTCAACATCGAGCCGGACGTACGGGGTTCGGGCACGGGTCGCGGTGGTGTGCTGATGCCGGTGGAGGAAGGCCGCTGGATGGTCACGCTGTTCGGCACTGCCGAGGACGAACTCCCGCGCACGACAGCCGACTTCGCTCCCTACGCCCTGACCCGACTGCGCCACCCCCTGATCGGCGAACTCCTGGCGAACGCGACCCCCCTGACCGACGTCACCCTCACCCGCACCACCGCCAACCGCCGCTGCTACTACGAGCGCATGCCCCGTTGGCCGGACAACTTCACCGTCCTCGGCGACGCCCTCTGCGCCCTCAACCCGGTCTACGGCCACGGCATGTCCGTGGCGGCCCGGTCGGCCGTGGCCCTGCGCGAGACGGTGAACCGCCGGGGCGGCCTGGGCGCCCCGGCCCTCTCCCGCCACATCCAGAAGGCGGTGGCCCGCACGACGACCGCCGCCTGGGACCTCGCCACCGGCGCCGACGTCTTCTACCCCGACGCCACCCCCACCGGCCCCACCCTCCGCGACCGCCTCCTCGCCCCCTACCTCACCCGCCTCCTCCGCACCGCCACCGCCAACGGCCGAGTGGCACGCCGGATGACCGACGTCACCTCCCTCCAACGAGGCGCGGAAACCCTCCTGACCCCAAGCATGCTCCTGGCAGCGGCGATAGGCCCCCTGAAGCCCCCACTCACCCAGCCACCACTGACGCCGGAGGAACGGAAGGCGGCGGGGCTGGTGTAGGGCCCGCCAGTCAGCGGGCTTCGTCGGTCTCGAAACCCTGGTCGCGCAGCGCCTGGTCGATTCGGGCGCGGTGGGTCTTCTCCCAGTCGTCCAGGGTTTCCGCGGCCTCCTTGGCCAGTTTCGCGTGGGCGGCTGTCAGGGTTTCCTCGGCGCGGGCGGCCGGGACGACGACCACGCCCTCCTCGTCGGCCACGACGATGTCGCCGGGGCTCACCGTGACGCCCGCGCAGCGGATGTCGGTGTTCAGGGGTTCGGCCGCCTTCTTGGTGCCGGGGATCGGGATGACGCCCCGGGCGAAGACGGGGAAGCCCGCGTCGCGGACCTCGGCGAGGTCGCGGATCAGGCCGTCGGCCACGAAGGCGGCCACGCCCCGGCGCTGGGCCACGGCGCAGACGTTGCCCCCGGCCAGGGCGTAGTCGAGGTCGCCCGACTCGACCACGATCACCGAGCCCGGGGCGGCGCGGTAGATCGCGGCGTGGAGCATCAGGTTGTCGCCGGGAGGGCAGCGCACGGTGAAGGCCGGTCCGGCCACGCGGGGCACCGGCGTCCACAGCGGGCGTATGGACACGTCCATCACCTGCGCGCGGCCGAGAAGGTCCGCGAGGGTGGTGGTCGGGATGTCCGTGAAGTCGAGGTCCTGCGGGGCGCTTCGGGTCATGTCTTCCCTCGTTCTCTTCAGTCGGTGTTCAGCCGGCTCAGGATGTCCTCCGCCGGTGTCGCCCCAGGCGAACGGCCCGCCGCCGCCGACTCGTTGACCAGCCGCAGCACGGCCTCGTTCGCGGGCGTCGGTACGCCGTGCAGTCGGCCCAGGAGGACGAACTCGCCGTTCAGGTAGTCCGCTTCGGCCGATCCCGCGCCCCGCGCCAGGCTCTGCCAGGTCGAACCCAACGCCGCGCCCCCGTCCGGAGCGGGGCGCGGTCGCACCGACTGCGCCCGCAGCACGGCCAGTTCGGCGGCGGGGGCGAAGTCGATCCCGGCGGCCTTCAGCACCGCCGTGCCCTCGTCCCGTACCCGGTCGAGCAGTTCGGCCGACGCGCCGCCCGGCGTGACCGGACCGCACACCGCCTCCACGGTCTGCGCGAGATTCCCCAGCAGCTTGGCGTACTTGAAGCGCGGCACGTCCGCGACGACCGGCGCCCGGAACACCGCGCCCTCCAGATCGGCGGCGATCCGGCGGACGGTGTCGTCGGTGCCGGACGGGTGGCGGCCGAGGACCAGTACGCCGGTGTACGGGGCGGAGGAGGCGGTGACCTCGCCGGGCCGCAGGAAGGTGGACGGCAGGATCACGCACACGCCGTACACCCGGCGGAACGACCGCAGGGCGAGGCGCTCGTTCTCGACGCCGTTCTGCGCGCAGAGCAGCGGCAGCGACTCGCCCGCCGTGCTCCCGCCCGCGACCGGACGGCCCGCCCACTGGGCCAGGGCCGCCGCCGTGTGCTGGGTCTTGACGGCCAGGACGAGCACGTCGTCGGGGCGCAGGGACACGTCCTCGGGACCGGCCGCCACCGCGATACGCAGGGTCCGGGTGCCCTCGGGTGTGGTGAACCGCAGCCCGTGCTCCCGCAGCGCGGCACCGTGCGCGCCGCGCGCCACCAGAACGACCTCGTGACCGGCCTCGTACAGCCGCGCCCCGACCGAGCCGCCGACCGCACCGGCCCCGACGACCACGTAGCGCATCGCCATCCCCCCGTGTCTCACCCGTATCCTCGTGCCTCACGGCTCAACCGGCCAGACGGCGCCGGAATTTCTCACCGATCTCGCACCGGCGGCGCGCGAAAACCGTGATCCGTTACGAAGTCACCCGCTTCAACCTGCCCCGTTCTGGGCACCGTCCCCCTACCGGCGCTCGCCGCCGGCAACGGGAGGAGGGCGTCATGGAACGTCGTATCCGGGTACGGGTCAGCCGTCGCCCCGCGGCGCCGCGGGGGCAGGAGATCGACCGCAGGACGCCGTCGGGGCGCATCCTGCCGTACTGAGTGCCGCACCAAGGGCCGTACCGAGTGCCGTGCCAAGTGCCGTGCCAAGTGCCGTGCCAAGTGCCTGACTGAGTGCCCAACGGAGTACCGAATCGAGCCACCCGCCCCCGAACGCCGTCAGGCGGCCAGCGGGTTGAGGACCAGGGGGGCGATCTGCCCCTCCAGCATGGCGCCGAGACCCTGTACGGCGCACACGTCCGGCCGCTCCGCGATGTGCACCGGGACGCCGGTGGCGTCGCGGAGCATCTGGTCGAGGCCGGGCAGCAGGGCCGTGCCGCCGACCATCATGATCCCCCGGTCGGCCAGGTCCGCCACCAGGTCGGGCGGGCACTCGCGCAGCACCTTGCCGATGCCGTCGAGGACCGCCAGGAGCGGGGTGTGGATCGCGTCGCGCATCGTGGCGGTGTCCACCCGGACGCTGCGGGCGAGCCCGGTCGCCACGTCACGGCCGTGGATCTCGGTGGTCACGGGCCCCTGCGGGGTCAGCCCGTTGTCGGACAGGGCGATCTGGAGCGGCCGTACGGACTGACTCGGCAGCAGCAGCTCGTGCTCGTGCCGCAGGTGCTGCACGATCGCCCGGTCCACCGCCTCGCCGCCCACCGGAATGCGCTCGGCGGTGACGATGGAGCCGAGGGAGAGCACCGCGACCTGCGTGGCCGCCGCCCCGCACACCATGATCATGGACGCCTCGGGCCGCTCCACCGGCAGCCCGCACCCCACGGCGGCCGCGATCAGGGTGTCCACCAGCTCCACGCGCCGCGCGCCGAGCCCGACCAGCGTCTCGATCGTCGCCCGCTGGGCCAGCGGATCGGCCTCGTGCGGAGTGCAGGCCGCCGCGCGCAGCCGGGGCTTGCGGCGCAGCGCGCGCCGCATCTTGTCGCCGAGCAGATGCCGCAGCATCCGCTGAGCCATGTCGATGTCGACGACCGTGCCGCCGGACACGGGCCGTACGACGCGGATGTAGGAAGGCGTCCGCCCGGTCATCTGTTCCGCGAACTCACCGACCGCGATGAGCGCGCCGGTCCGGGTGTTCACGGCCGCCACCGAGGGCTGGTCCACGACGAGTCCGGCGCCCTTCACATACACGCGGGTACGCGCCGCCCCCAGGTCGACGGCGACGTGGCAGCGGCGCAACTGCTCCAGGCTGACGGTCACGGCGGTTCCTCCCGAGTGCGAGTGCGCAGGCCATGGAGGTCCGCCCGGTCCGAGCGGGGCCCCACTTGGAATCCTGCGGGGGCCCGGCACCGGGTGCCTTCTGGAGGGGGCCGGGCGGGGTGCCGCTGAACGGGGGGTTCCGCGCGACGCGCCGGGCGGGGTCCAGGACAACGGCACCGCAGGCCGCCATGAACGGGCGTTCAGGAACCCGCCCCCAGCGACCGCTTCATCACCTTGCCCATGTCGTTGCGGGGCAGCGCGGACAGCAGCCGCAGCACCCTCGGCCGCTTGTGCGGCGCCAGCCGCCGGGCCACATGGGACGCCAACTCCTCCAACGAGGGCGGAGATTGGGGGTCCGCCGGCACGACCCAGGCGACCACGCGCTCGCCCAGATCCGGGTCCGGCTCCCCCGTCACCGCCGCCTCCCGCACGGAGTCCAGCTCAAGGAGCGCGTTCTCGATCTCGCCCGCCCCGATCTTGTAACCGCCGCTCTTGACGAGATCGGTGGCCTTGCGCCCGACGATCCGGACATAGCCGTCGGCCTCGCGCACCGCCACGTCACCCGTGCGGAACCAGCCGTCGGCCGTGAACGCGGCGGCCGTCGCGTCGGGCCGGTTCAGATACCCGGTGAACAGGTTCGGGCCGCGCACCTGGATCTCGCCCACGCTCTCCCCGTCGAGCGCGGTCACCTCCGTGCCGTCGTCCTCCACCAGGCGCAGCTCCACCCCGGGCAGCGGTACGCCCACGGTGCCGGGGCGGGCCTCGCCGTCCGCGCGGACGCTGGTGTTCATCAGGGTCTCGGTCATGCCGTACCGCTCCAGGACCCGGCGCCCGGTCGCCGCCGCGATCCGCTCGTGGTCGTGCACGGGCAGCGCGGCCGAGCCGGAGACCAGCAGCCGTGCTCCGGCGAGCGCCTTGGCCAGCTCGAGGTCGCCGGGCAGCGCCTCCGCCAGGCGGTGGTACATCGTCGGCACCCCGAACAGCATGGTCGCGCCCGAATCCAGCGCGCGAGTCACGCCCTCGGGGCCGAACCTGCCCAGGTGCCGGACCTCGCCGCCGTGCCGCAACGGTCCGAGGACGCCGAGGACGAGTCCGTGCACATGGAAGAGGGGCAGCGCGTGGGTCAGCACGTCATCGCCGGTCCACTGCCAGGCGTCGGCCAGCGCGTCCAGGGTGGTGGTGAGGGCGCGGCGCGGGAGGACGGCGCCCTTGGGCGGGCCCGTGGTGCCGGAGGTGTAGACGACGAGCGCCGGGTCCTCGTCGTCGTACGCGCCATACGCGTCCTCGGGGACGGTGCCGGTGGCGTACGCGTCCACCTCCAAGAGGGGCACATCACGTACTCCTGGCGGCAGTTCGGCACCCGGTGCCGCGAGCAGCAGGCTCGGCGCGCTGTCCGCCAGGATGGGCGCCAGCTCCCGCTCGCCCGACTTCGGGTTGAGCGGTACGGCGGCCACCCCGGCGAGCAGCGCCCCGGTCACCGCGACGGCGGTCTCCAGCTCGGGCGTGGCCCACACGGCGACCCGCCCCGCGCCCCGCAGCCGCGCGGCGAGGGCGCCGGAGGCGGCGGCGAG
>NZ_WWIR01000166.1 GCF_009863025.1 Streptomyces sp. SID4985
AGAGGTCCTAACAGAAGCCGTTGATCATGTGACTTTCGGATTGGCTGGTCGTTGGTCCGATCGTGGGGAAACGTCAGTCGCGGCCCTGGATCGTCTCGGACGAACTGTGGTCGCTCATCGAGCCGTTGCTGCCCGTGCCGGGTCCGAAGCTGGTCGAGGGCAGACCGCGAGTCCCGGACCGGCAGGCGCTGTGCGGGATCCTGTTCGTCCTGCACACGGGCATCCAGTGGGAGTACCTGCCGCAGGAACTGGGCTTCGGCTCGGGCATGACCTGCTGGCGGCGCCTCGCCGCGTGGAACGAGGCCGGCGTGTGGGACGAACTGCACCTGGTGCTCCTGAAGAAGCTGCGGGCGGCGAACAAGCTGGACTGGTCCCGGGCGGTGATCGACTCCTCCCACGTCCGGGCCGCTCGACGGGGCCCAAAAGCGGTCCCAGCCCGGTCGATCGCGCACGGCCGGGCAGCAAGCACCACGTTCTCACCGACGGCCAGGGCATCCCGCTCGCGGTGTCGCTGACCGGTGGAAACCGCAACGACGTCACCCAGCTGATGCCCCTGCTCGACAAGATCCCGGCGGTTGCCGGCGTCGTCGGCCGCCCCAGACATCGACCCGACACGCTGCTTGCCGACCGCGGCTACGACCACGACAAATACCGGCGCCTACTGTGGCAGCGCGGCATCCGCCCGGTCATCGCTGAGCGAGGCGTGCAACACGGCTCTGGCCTGGGCATTTTCCGCTGGGTCGTCGAGCGCACCATCGCCTGGCTGCACGGCTTTCGCCGCCTGCGGATCCGCTGGGAGCGACGCGACGACATCCACGAGGCCTTCCTCGGTCTCGCCACCTGCCTGATCACTCACCGACACATCCAACGCCTTTGTTAGGACCTCTAAGCCTCAACCGCCGTGCCCTTTCACCGGGTCGGCCGCGTGATCACGGGTGAGGGCGAGGACCGGCGCGCGCGGATCGTCCGCGTGGAACCTGAGGGTGCGTACGAGGCCCCGCGCGCCCAACGGGCGTACGTACGGCACCGGTTCGGCCAGTTCCACCGTCACCGTGGTCTGGCCGCCCACCGAGAGGTCCAGCTCGCCGTCCGGACCGGCGTGCAGCAGGCCCCGGCCTCGGTAGCGCCGGTCGACGCGCGCGGAGACGATGGCGTCCGCCGGGAGGTGGAGGTCGAACAGCGCGCCATACCGTACGCGCAGCGAGCCGTCCGGGCCGACGAGGTGCGGCCGGGTCACGCAGGCCGCGTGCAGCGCGAGGACCAGCACGATCCCGTACACGTCGAGCACGAGCAGGATCCGGTGGACGAGCGGCCAGGGGATCAGCAGGGCCGGCATGACGGTCTCCACGACCGACACGAAGAGCAGACCGTACATCATGGCCGCCTGGGGTTCGGCGTAGGGGACGGCCAGGGCGCCTTCGGGGACCTGGCGGCGGCGCAGCGTCCACAGCCAGAGGGCGTACAGGGCCCGGACCTCGTGCGCGACGATCCGGCGTACGGGGATGGGGACCAGTTCGGCGGCCACGGCCCGTCGCGCGCGGGCGGTCATGCTCCGCTCCGCTCGATCCGGGCGGCCAGGTCGGTCATCACCCGGCGCACCACCTCGGCCTGGGCCGGCGGGTAGTCGGCGAGCAGCGCCTCACTGAAGCCGGGGTTCGACCGGCCCGGTCCGGCGGGGATCACGGCGATGAGCTCGTCGGGTACGGCGGCGGCCATGTCCTCGGCCAGGGCCGCGATGCGGGGGTCGTCCGGCGCCGCGTCCTCCAGTTCGTCCAGCCGCTCGTACAGCCCGAGCAGCGCCGGGTCCTCGGACAGCGGGAACAGGGCGTCGTACACCGCCTCGCCGCCCTCCACCGTCTCCAGCAGGGCGAGGTGTTCGCGGTCCTTGGCGGCGGAGCGCGACGTGGTCCCGGGGGCGGCGCGCAGCAGCGCGGAGAGGGCGGGCGAGAGCGGGGCGTCCGGGGTGAGCGGGCCCGCCAGGAGGTCGGCGAGGACCTCCCGGCGCCGCCGGATCTCCTGCTCCTGCCGGGCCAGGTCGGCGTCCAGTTCCCGTAGTACTTCGGCCAGTTCGCGCCCGGCGTCGTCCGCGAGGACGTCCCGCACCTCGTCCAGCGAGAGTCCCAGTTCGGTCAGCCTGCGGATGCGGGCCAGCAGCACGGCGTGCCGCAGGGTGTAGGAGCGGTAGCCGTTGGACCGCCGCACCGGCTCGGGCAGCAGGCCGATGTGGTGGTAGTGCCGCACGGCTCGTGTGGTGACTCCGACGAGCGCGGCGATCTCTCCGATGCGCATACGGCCAGTAAAAACGTTGCCGTCGCGTCAAGGTCAACTCAGCGCAGCGCCGGTTCCTCCAAGGTCAGGGTGCCCTGGTCCGCGTCGAGTTCGGCGGCCACCCCGAACGGCAGCGTCAGCGCGTCCGCGCAGTGCCCGAAGCCGAACTCCTCGACGACGGGCACCCCGAGGGGGCCGAGCCGGTCGGCGAGCAGGGGGCGGACCCGGTCGTAGGGGTCGCACTTCTCCCAGGAGCCGAGGAGCACCCCGCGTACCCCCTCCAGCCAGCCGGAGCGCAGGAGTTGGGTGAGGTAGCGGTCGAGGCGGTACGTCTCCTCGCCCACGTCCTCCAGGCAGAGCAGGCCGCCGTGTGCGGAGGGGCGGGCGTGCGGGGTGCCCAGTTCGGCGGCGAGCAGGGAGAGACAGCCGCCCAGGGTGACGCCCCGGGCCCGGCCGGGCACCAGGACGCCGCCGCCCGAGGCGATGACCTGGACCTTCTCCGGGGCGAGCAGAGTGAGCCGCAACTGCTCGCGGGCCCGCTCGCTGCCGATGAAGTCGATCCCGGCCGCCATCGGGCCGTGCAGGGTGACCAGGCCGAGCCGGGTGGCGATGGCCTCGTGCAGCACGGTGATGTCGCTGAAGCCGACGAACACCTTCGGCCCGGCCGCCCGCATCGCCTCCCAGTCGAGCAGGTCGACCATGCGCTGGACGCCGTAGCCGCCGCGCGCGCAGAACACCGCGTCCACGGACGGGTCGCACCAGGCCCGCTGGAAGTCGGCGGCGCGGTCGGCGTCGGTGCCCGCGAGGTAGGCGAACTCGTCGTGCCGGTCGAGGACATGGGGTGCGACGACCGGTTCCAGGCCCCAGTCTCGCAGCACGTCGAGGCCCGCGCGCAGCCGTTCGCCGGGCACCGGTCCGCTGGGCGCGACCACGGCGACCCGGGCTCCGGGGGCGAGCCGGGCGGGGCGTACCAGTTCTCTCATGCGTCCCAGTTCTCTCATGCGTCCAGCTCCAGTGTCGGTACGTCCGTCACGTCCAGCCCGAACACCTGGGCGTACAGGGAGAGTTCGGCCTCCAGCGCGCGGACGAGGGTGTCGGCGCGGCGGAAGCCGTGCCCCTCGCCCTCGAAGGTGAGATAGGCGTGCGGGACGCCCCGGCCCGCGAGTTCGGCCAGGAGTCGCTCGCACTGGACGGGCGGGCAGATCACGTCGTCCAGGCCCTGGAGCAGCAGGAACGGCACGGTGAGCCGGTGGGCACGGGTGACGGGCGAGCGCTCGGCGTACCGCTCGGGCACCTCTTGGAGCGGTCCGACCAGCGACTCCAGATAGCGCGACTCGAAGTCGTGGGTGTCGCCGGGGCCCCAACCGGCGAGGTCGAGGATGGGGTAGCTGATCGTGCCGCAGGCGTAGACGTCGGTGCCGGTCAGGGAGGCGGCGGCGGTCCAGCCGCCCGCGCTGCCGCCCCGGATCGCGAGCCGGTTCCGGTCAGCGGTGCCCTCGTCGGCGAGGCCGAGGGCGACGGCCGCGCAGTCCTCGACGTCGACCACGCCCCACTGCTCGCGCAGCCGCTCGCGGTAGGCGCGGCCGTAGCCGGTGGAGCCGCCGTAGTTGACCTCGGCGACTCCGATGCCGCGCGAGGTGAAGTAGGCGATGTCGAGGTCGAGCACGAGCGGAACCCGACTGGTGGGACCGCCGTGCGCCCAGATCACATACGGCGGCAACTCGCCCTCGGGGGCGCCACGTTCGGGGTGGTGCGGCGGATAGACGTGGGCGTGCACCTCACGGCCGCCGGGGCCGGTGAAGACGCGGACCTGCGGCTCGGGGTAGTAGGCGGGGTCCACGGCGTCCCGGTGGCGGGCGCCCACGGCACGGGCCCGCCCGGTGACCGTGTCCAGCTCGACGACCTCGTACCCGCTGTGCGGACCGGCACCGACGGCGACGACTCGCGCGCCGTGCGCGGTCAGCGTCGGGGCGTACTCGGTCCAGGGTCCGGCCGCGTCGGCCACCTCGCCGGACTCGGGGTCGAGTATCCCGAGCACGGCGGCACCGCGCCCGTGCAGGACGGCGACCAGCCCGTTGTCCAGCGGCGCGAACCAGCGCAGGCCCAGCTTCCACAGCGGGCCGCCGAATTCCTCCGCGCGCGGGCACAGCGGGGTGCCGTCCCGGTAGAGGTTCCACCAGCCGTCTCGGTCGCTGACGTACAACAGCCGTCCGTCGATGGACCATTCGACCTGGGTCACGGACTCCTCGGGGCCGCCCGCGACGACCTCGGGCTCGCCGAGACGGCCGTCCTCCTTGACCTCGGCGACGAGGAGCTCGGTGCCCTCCCACGGCATCCGGGGATGGTCCCAGCCGAGCCACGCGGCCCGCCGCCCGTCCGGCGACAGACGCGGCCCGGTGACGAACCGGTGCCGCTCCGGGGCGAGTTCGCGTACGGCCGTACGGTCCTCGGCGGCCGAGCCGTCCAGCGGTACGGCGGCCAGGACACGGCGCAGATCACCCGGCCCCTCGCCGGTGAACTCCTCAAGGACGCACCAGACTTCGCCCCGTTCAGGGTCGATGCGCGGTTCGGCCCAGCGCAGTCCGCCGCCGACCGGGGAGAGGGGGGTCAACGGGCGCGGCTCGGCGCCGGGTTCACGGACGTAGAGCCGCTGGTCCGCGAAGTGGGTGAAGACCAGCAGGGGTTGACCGCCCTGGGACACGGCGTCCCAGGGGCGGCCGCCGTACTCGATGACGCGGTTGCGCACGTTCCACGGCGCGGGCAGCACCGTCTCCTCGGTGCCGTCGGCCGTGCGCCTGACGAGTGCGCGGCGGCCCCCCTCGGCGGGCCGGGGCTCGGTCCACCACACCTCGTCGCCGACGAACCCGGCCCACTCCGGGTGCCCGTCGTGCGCGGCGGCCAGGGCCGCGTCGACCGGCGAGGGCCAACTGCCGTACCCCTGCTCGATCATGTCCTCCCCCATTCGTTCAGGCGGTTCGCAGAAAGTGGTCCAGGACGCGGACGCCGAAGTGCAGCGCGTCCACGGGCACCCGCTCGTCCACGCCGTGGAAGAGCGCCTGGTAGTCGAAGTCCTCGGGCAGCCGCAGCGGGGCGAAGCCGTAGCCCTTGATACCGAGCCGGGAGAACTGCTTGGCGTCGGTGCCGCCGGACATGCAGTACGGCACGACGTGCGCGCCGGGCGCGAACTCCTCCACGGCGGCGCGCATCCCCGCGTAGATCGGCGCGTCCACCGGTGCCTGGAGGGCGACTTCGCGGTGGACGAAGTCCCAGTCCACGTCGGGGCCGGTGAGTTGGTCGAGGGTGGCGCGGAACTCGTCCTCGGTGCCGGGGAGGAAGCGGCCGTCGACGTGGGCGGAGGCGTCACCGGGGATGACGTTGACCTTGTAACCGGCGTCCAGCATGGTCGGGTTGGCGCTGTTGCGGACGGTCGCCTCGACCAGCTTGGCGGCCGGTCCGAGCTTGGTCAGGAGCAGGTCGGCGTCGTCCGGGTCGTCCTCCAGGCCGTAGAGCGCGGCGAGTTCGGTGAGCGCGGCGCGGACCGTGGGGGTGATGCGGAGCGGCCACTCGTACTCGCCGATGCGGGTGACGGCGGCGGCCAGCCGGGTCACCGCGTTCTCCCGGTTCACCTTCGAGCCGTGCCCGGCGCGGCCGCGCGCGGTGAGCCGCAGCCAGCCGGTGCCGCGCTCCCCCGCCGCGACGGGGTAGATCTCGCGCCCGGTGCCGTCGTGGAAGGTGAAGGCACCGGACTCCCCGATGGCCTCCGTACAGCCCTCGAACAGCTCCGGGTGCGTGTCCGCGAGGAATCCGGCGCCGTCGACGGCACTGTCCTCCTCGTCGGCGGTGAACGCGATCACGATGTCCCGGCGCGGCCGCACGCCCTCCCGGGCCCAGGCGCGCGCGACCGCCAGGATCATCGCGTCCATGTTCTTCATGTCGACGGCGCCGCGCCCCCACACCACGCCGTCGCGGACCTCGCCCGAGAACGGGTCCACACTCCAGTCGGCGGCCTCGGCCGGCACCACGTCGAGGTGCCCGTGGACGAGGAGCGCGTCGGCGGACGGGTCGGTGCCCGCGATCCGGGCGACCACGTTGCCCCGCCCGGGCGTCCGCTCCAGCACCACCGGTTCGAGCCCCGCCCCGGCCAGCCGCTCGGCCGCGTACTCCGCGGCGGGCCGCTCCCGGCAGTCCCCGCCGCCCCGGTTGGTGGTGTCGATCCGGATCAGCTCCGAGGTGAACTCGACCACCTCGTCCAGCGCCTGCTGGTCAGCCATACTGCTCCTCCACGGCGGACGAGGCGATCGTGGTGACCGCCTTGAACGTGCGAATGCCCTCGTACATGGTGTCGGCGGTGTACGCCACCTTCCGCTCCCCGATGCGGGTGACCCCGGGGACGACGGTGACGGCCAGCGCGAGATGCTCGGCGTCGAACTCGACGGCGACGGTGAACGGGCCCGCGTTCTGCGGCTCCTGACGCACCGCCAGCTCCGTCGCCTCCTTGGCGGCGGCCCGGATGTCGGCGGCGGTGCGGACCGGGGTCCGGCAGACGGCCGCGTACCGCGACACGTGGTCCTTGACGGCCACCTTCAGCGCCTCGGGCGCGTAACCGAGCGCGTCCTCGCAGGCCAGGTCGTCTCCGGTGACGAGCACGACGGGTACGCCGTACTCGGCGGCGACGTGCGCGTTCAGCAGCCCCTCGCTCGCGCGGACGTCGTCCAGCCAGACGCCGGTGATCTGGTTGGCGAGGTAGGTGTGGGCGAGAACGCCCTCCATCCCCGCCCCCGTGTGGTACCCGACGAACGCGATCCCGTCCACGTCCCCGTGCTGCACGCCCTCGACCATGGACAGCGACTTGTGCCGCCCGGTGAGCATCTCCACCCGCTCGTCCAGGTCCTCGAGCAGCAGGTTCCGCATGGACCAATGGGCCTCGTTCACGAGCACCTCGTCGGCACCCCCCTCGAAGAACCCCACCGCCGCCGCGTTCACGTCCGACGTGAACAACCCCCTGCACCGCTCCCACTGCGGCGTCCCCGGCAACACATCCCCCGGCCAGGTGACACCCGTCGCCCCTTCCATGTCCGCACTGATGAGGATCTTCACCCGCAGTTCCGCCCTCTCCCACTCGCCACACCCGTCACAGCCCGTCTGCCCCCATTGTCGACAACGACCACGCCGCCGGGCGGCAGCACACGAGCGTGGCGGCTGTGCCGGAGGGCAGCGTGAGTGTATGCGGGGGTGGGGGGATTGATCACG
>NZ_WWIR01000167.1 GCF_009863025.1 Streptomyces sp. SID4985
GACCAGGCGGGTGCCGGTGAGCAGGTCGGCGGCGACGAGCTCGGCGGCGCCGCCGACCCGTCCGCCGCGGCGGGCGACCCGGCCGCCGGTGACCAGGCGGCCGGTGACCAGGGTGCCGCCCAGAACGGCACCGGCCAGCACCACAAGTCGCGCCACCACAGCGGCGGCAACTGAGCCGCACCCCCTCCGGCACCCCGCGCGGGTGCCGGAACCTGACGCCCCGGCCGGCCGTTCACACGCGGTTCGGCCGGGGACGGTCCGGCCCTCCGGCGGGAGGGCCGGACCACCTCTTTTTCCGACGGATGCCGCCCGTGAGACCCGGGGGTGCCCTCGCCCGTCCCCGCTCACCCGCCCCCGTTCGCCCGCAGCAGCAGCACCGCCACGTCGTCCACCCGCTCGCGCCCCGACGCCCCGTGCCGGATCAGCTCGTCGGCGACGCTCTCCAGCGGCCCCCCGCCCGCCTCGGCGAACACCCCGCCCAGCTCGACCAGCGCGTCCTCGATGTCCACGCCCGGCGACTCCACCAGCCCGTCCGTGTAGAGGGCGAGCACCGAACCCGGGGCGAGGGCCACCTCGGTCGTCGGGTACACCGCCCCCGCGTCGATCCCGAGCAGCGGACCCCCGGCCAGGTCCAGCACCCGTACCCGGCCGTCCGGGCGGCGCAGCAGCGGCGGCGGATGCCCGGCCCGCGCCATCACGGCGCGCCCGCGCACCGGGTCCAGCCGCAGATACAGACAACTGGCGAACAGATCGGCGCCGAGGTCCAGCAGCAGCCGGTTGATGCTGTCCATCACCTCCTCCGGCGCCTGCCCCACCGCCGTGTACGCCCGTACCCCGGTGCGGATCTGCCCCATCAGCGCGGCCGCCGTCACGTTGTGCCCCTGCACGTCGCCGATCACCGCCGCCGCGAGCGGCCCGGTCGGCACCAGGTCGTAGAAGTCGCCGCCGATCTCCATGCCCCGGGTGGCGGGCAGATAGCGCGCCGCCGCCTCGATGCCCGGCGGCGGGACCAGGCTGTGCGGCAGCAGCGCCGACTGGAGGCCGTGCGCGAGCCGGTGCTTGGCGTCGTAGAGGAGGGCCCGCTCCAGGGCCTGCGCGATCATTCCGCCGAGGCTGGTGAGGACGGCGCGTTCCTCGGCCGGGAAGAGATGCGGGTGCGCGTACGCCAGTACGCACATGCCCACCGGGCGCCCGGAGGCGACCAGCGGCAGATACGCCCAGGCCGCGAAGCCGTCCCGGGTCCGGTGCCCCGAGGGATAGAGCCGTTCCAGATGCTCCACCGACTCGAAGAAGCCGGGCACGCCGCTGTCCAGGGCCTGGGTGCCGGGGGTGCGGGCGCTCAGTGGCAGCCCGTCGTAGTGGTCCACGGCGTGCGCGTCCGGATAGCCGTGGTGGCCCAGCACACGCAGCCGTCCCTCCTGCGAGCCGAGCAGCACCAGCGCCCGGCTGCCGACGGCGGGCCCCACCTCGTCCGCGACCAGCCGCACCACGTCCCGTACCGCCACCGCCTCGGTCAACGCGCCGGTCAGGCTGAGCAGTTGGGAGATGGTCACCAGGCGGGGCGGGGGCGCGCCCGACCGCGCGGTCTCACGCGCCCGCTCCGTGAGCACCTTGACCCGGGTGATGCGCACGCTCAGCCCGGTCGTGCTCGGATACAGCCGGAAGGACAGCCACTCGTCAGGCGGCCGCAGCGCCACGAACGAGGTCGGCCGCTGGCTGAGCAGCGCGGCCCGGTAACGGTCCTCGTACCCCGGATCGTTCAGCCAGGGGACCGACACCCACGGCGGGGTGCCGAGCAGCTCAACGGCGGGGCGGCCGAGGAGTTCGGCGGCGGCCGCGTTCAGGAAGCCGATGCGGCCCCGCAGGTCCATCGAGACCAGCCCGTACGGCAGCCTGGCCAGCAGTCGCGCCGCCTCCGTCGGGTCCGGGTCGGCGGCGGCCTCCGGTGCGGGTGCCGCCAGCAGATCGGGCTCGGGACCGGGCGGCCGGGCCTCGGTGGCGGCCCGCTCCAACTGCCCGGACAGCCGCGCGCAGGCCGCCGTCAGCCGCGCCTGCTCCTCGCCGGACAGCTCCGCCGGGTGCGTGCCGGGCCACGTCACGAACACCACGCCGTGCACCCGCTCCGCCGCCGCCAGCGGCACCGCCGCGAGCGCGAAGGGGTACGGCAGCACCACCGCGATCCTCGGGAAGCGGCGCGCCATCTCGTCCGCGCCGCCCACCCACACCATGCGCCGCTCCCGGACCGCCTGGGCCACCGGGATCCGCGCGCTCAGCCCGACCCGCTCCCAGGGCGCGGCGAACGCGCGCGGCAGTCCCGCCATCACCGCCATCTCCAGGACCGGCGCGTCGGACCGCAGCAGATAGACCGCACCGGAGTGCGCCCCGACCTCCTCCATCATCGAGGCGAGCGCGACCGACAGCAGCGGTCGTCCGGCCGCCGGGGACTGGGCCGCGGGCCCCGGTGTGTCGGACACCCCGACCACCTCCTCGTACGGTCGCGCGCCCGGACCGGGCGGAGCGGGGCGCCCGCCCGGGGTCGCCCCGCGCGACGGATGCCGCCACCGGGCGGCGTCCCTGACCTGCGAAGCGGCCCGGCCGGCAGTTGGGGCCACCGAGTACCCCGTGAGGGCGGGGCCCATGCCCGTGGTTCCGGAGCACGCGATGGCACACGGGCGCCGCGTGTGCGCCCCCGCGCCTCCTGATGGCCGGATCTCCGCGCACGAGTTGGGCCGACACACCCAACAATGGGCACGCGGTCGACTTCCGAGGGTGACAGCACGGCCGCACAGAGCGACACAGGGCGAAACCGAGGGGGCGGGAGTGATCCGGGTGCTTCTGGTGCACGACGCGTGTCTGGTACGGGCGGTTCTGGCGGAGTGGCTGCGGCGGGAACCGGGCCTCCACGTGGACGACACGCCGTGGCGCGGCGCCTCCGACCAGGTGCGCACACTGTCCCCGGACGTGTGCGCGGCCGATCTCGAGTACGGCGACGGCCACGCGGCGCCCCCACTGGCCGAGTTGTGTCCCCCGGGCACGGGAGGACGCCCACCCGCGCTCGTGGTCCTCGCCAGTGCCCATCGCCCCGGCCTCCTCAAGCGCGCCGCCGAGGCGGGCGCGCTCGGCTTCGTCGACAAGGCGGGCTCCCCGGAACGTCTGGTCCGTGCGATACGGCACGTCGCCGCGCGGGAACGTTTCATCGACGCCTCGCTCGGCTTCGGTTTCCTCCGCGCCACCCAGATCCCGCTCACCCGCCGCGAGCTGAGCGTCCTGGACCTCGCGGCGGGAGGCGCCTCGATCGCCGAGATCGCCCGCAGCCTGCACCTGTCCCACGGGACGGTCCGCAACTACATGGCGGCGATCACCAGGAAGACGGGGGCGCGGAACCGGATCGACGCGATCCGGATATCGCGGGGGGAGGGGTGGCTGTGACGCGGGCCCTGACGTGGGCTGTGCCGGGGGCTGTGACGCGGGCTGTGACGCGGCTCCCGGAGCCGCTCAGCCCACCCGCGTGTCTGGCACCTCGGCCCAGTCGCCCATGAGGTCCCGGTACAGCGGCGAGGAGGCCAGCAGCTCGGTGTGCGGCCCGCACACCGAGCGCGGGCCGTCCAGCACCAGCACGAGATCCGCCCGCCGGGCCGAACTCATCCGGTGCGCGACGACGACCAGGGTGCCGCCGGGGCGGGCCGCGAACGCCCGTTCCGCGCGTTCCTCCGCCTCCGCGTCCAGGTGGCAGGTGGCCTCGTCGAGCAGGGCCAGGGGGGCGGGGGAGAGGTAGGCGCGGGTGAGGGCGATGAGCTGGCGTTCGCCCGCGGAGAGGGCGGACGGGTCGACGTGCGCGGCCGGTCCGCCGAGCTTGCGCAGGAGCGGGAGCAGCCCCACCGCCTCGGCGGCGGCGAGGAGTTCGTCCTCCGGGACCGGATCCGGGCGGTGCAGCGTGAGGTTCTCGGCGAGGGTGCCGCCGTGGACGTACGCCTCCTGCGGGATGAGCGTGCGGAGGGCGGTCGCGTCCGGTGCCGGGTGCCCGTGGAGGTGGAGGGTGCCCGCGTCGGGTGTGAGCAGCCCGGCGACGAGAGCGGTCAGCGTGGACTTGCCGGTGCCGCTCGGGCCGACGACGGCTAGGTGGGTGCCGGGCGGCAGCGCCAAGTCCAGCCCGTGGAGCACCGGTTCGCTGGCGGGGCCGTAGGCGAAGCGGAGGTCGGAGAGTGCGAGGGCGGGCGCATCCTGGGGCTCCGGGGAAGGACCGGAGGCTCGGGGTGCCTTTTCGACGGCGGGCTTCTCCGCAGGGATCAGGCGGCGCAGTACGACCGTCAGCCGCGCCCCGCTCGTGCCCAGCCCGTGGACCAGGTTCTGCAGGGCCGGGTACAGGGACTGGCCGACGTACGTGAGCGCGCCGAGGAGCGCGCCCGGTGTGACGCCCCGGCGCAGGAGCCAGGGGGCCGACACCAGGAGCAGGATCACCGGGACCTCGCCGCCCAGGGTGAGCGCGGCCACGCGGGCCGGGCTCCAGCGGGCCAGGGAACGGGCCGTCCGCAGCTCGGCCCGGACGCGGCGGCCGAGGTTCTCCGCGACCCGTGCCTCGGCTCCGGTCGCGGTGATGTCCCGGAGACCGGGGCCCACCGCGTTCAGGTCCTCGGCCAGCGCCTCGTCGGCGGTCAGGAACGCCTCCTGGCGGCGGGCCAGGGGGCGCAGGGTCGCCGCGAAGAGGGCCACTCCGGCCAGCAACGGGGGCAGGACCACCGCCAGGAGCAGCGGGTCGAGGGAGAACAGGCCGATCAGCGCGCCCGCCGCCGTGAAGAGGAAGGAGCGGGAGACCAGGACCAGCCCCGCGAGGGTGTCCCGGGCTATCTCCACCTGCTGGGTCAGCCCCGAGAGCGCGCCCGGGTCGGCCTCGCGGACCCCGCGCCGGACCACCCCCGTCACCAGCCGGTCCCGCACCGGCTCGACCAGCGCGGCCACCACGCCGTACACCCGCCCGGTGCCGACCGCGCCCACGACCACCGCCGCCCCGGCCGCCCCGAGCCAGAACATGCCGGTGCGTACGTCCCCGGCGAGGAAGCCCGCGTCCAGGGCGCGCGCGAGGGCGTACCCGGCCAGGAAGGTCTGCCCGGCCTCCAGGACGGACCAGGCGCCGAGCCGTACCAGCACCCGCCCCTTCGTCCGCGCGTACCGGGCCGCCCGCTGCCGCAGATTCATCGGAGCCCCACTCCCTTGTCATGAAGAGCTACTTGGTCACGGCCTCGGCGTCCCCGAACACCGCCCGGTACTCCTCCTCCCGCCACAGCTCCGCGTGCGGCCCCACCGCCCGCAGGCGCCCCCCGTCCAGCCACGCCACGGTGTCGGCCGCCGCCGCGGTCGCGGCCCGGTGAGCGACCAGGAGACGGGTCGGGCCGCCCGGGGTCAGCAGGGAGCGGGAGATCTGGCGTTCGGTGACCGTGTCCAGGCTGGAGAGGGCGTCGTCCAGGATCAATAGGCGCCCGTCGTGGGCGAACGCGCGTGCCAGACCCAGGCGTTGGGACTCGCCGCCGGAGCGGGGCGCGTCCGCGAGTGGTGTGTCGTAGCCCCGGGGCAGCCGGCGGACGAACGCGTCGGCGCGTGCCGTGCGGGCGGCCTCGCGGACCCGGTGCGCGGGCGGCCGGTCGAGGCCGAAGGCGAGGGCGTCCTCGACGGTCGCCCCGAACAACGCCGGGCGTTCGAAGGCGTAGGAGACGGCCCGGCGCAGCGCGTCGTGGGTCAGGTCGCGCAGCGGTACGCCGTCCAGCAGCACCTCGCCCGCGTCCGGGTCGGCGAGCCGTCCGGCGACCTCGGCGAGCAGCGACTTGCCGGTGCCGGAGCGGCCCACGACGGCGAGGGTCGTGCCGCCGGGCACGGTGAGGTCCACCCCGTCGAGCACGGTCCGGCCGCCCCGCCGGGCCGTGACGCCCCGCAGCTCCAACCTGCCTGGACCGGAGGGGAGTTCACGCGCGCCGTACGCACTCGCCGGTTCCGCCAGCACCTCGGCCAGACGCGCCGTGCCCGCCCGGGCCCGGCTCAGCGCGGCCAGCCGGCCGACCAGTACGCCGACGCCGGTCGCCAGCGCCGCGTACCGGGAGGCCGCCAGCACCTC
>NZ_WWIR01000021.1 GCF_009863025.1 Streptomyces sp. SID4985
ACCCGAACGAACGCAAGGACCCGGCATGGCCCAGCGCCCCGGCCCCGGACGGCCGGCCAAGCCCCGCCCCAACCCGCTGATCGAGGCGGGCATCGAGTACATCGACTACAAGGACACCACCCTGCTGCGGAAGTTCGTCTCCGACCGCGGCAAGATCCTCCCCCAGCCTTCGGCCGGGAGGTGCCCCCCTCGCCGGGTCACCCGGCTCAC
>NZ_WWIR01000168.1 GCF_009863025.1 Streptomyces sp. SID4985
CTCGGCCGCGGCGAGCCTGCGCGGCACGGGCAGCACCTGGCGCGGGGTGCGGGCGGCGAGGCGCAGCATGTCACCGGCGCGGAACCCGGCCCACGCCAGCGACGCCTGGCCGCGCGAGACCAGCGGGGTCAGCGGCAGCACGAAGGGCTGCGCGGCCACCAGATGCGGCGCCGTACGGGTCATCAGCACCCCGCGCTCCACCGCGCTCTCGTGCGCCACGTCGAACTGCCCGGCGGCCAGATAGCGCAGCCCGCCGTGGATCAGTTTGGAACTCCAGCGGGAGGTGCCGAACGCCAGGTCGTGCGCGTCGATCGCGACCACGCTGAGACCGCGCGCGGCCGCGTCCAGGGCGACCCCCGCGCCCGTCGCGCCGAGCCCGACGACCAGCAGGTCGGCCGTCGAACCGTCGGTGGCCGAAGCGAGTTCGCGGGTGCGCCGGGCGGCGTCGAGGGACGATCCCGGTGCCGCTTCGGCGGAGGCGTCCGTACGGCTCATGGCGTGAGGGTCCTCTCCAGAAGGATGCGCAGTTCGCCGAGCAGGGCCGCGGAGTCCAGCTCGGAGTCGTCCTCGTCGGTCATGGTGCGCAGCGACAGCGCGAAGGACTGCACGGTCAACAGCAGGGTGCGCGCCTGCCGTTCGGGATGCCCCCCGCGCACCGAGCCGTCGGCGTGGCCAGCGCGCAGCGCCTCCACGAGCAGGGCGAGCAGCGCCTGTTGGCTCGCGCCGCGCCGGTCGAGCACATAGGGGAGGAGTAGTTCGGGATCGACGTCGACGATCTTGCGGAAAAGGGGATGGGCGCGGAACTCGGCCACGCCGGTGGCCAGTCCGTCCACGATCCGCTCCCGCGCGCTGATGCCGGCCCGCTCCTCGGGCAGTACCCGGGTGGCGATCGCGAGCCATTCGCGGGTCATCAAGTCGCCCACCAGGGACCGGAGATCGGGCCGGCGCCGGTAGAGCGTCATCCGGGAGACCCCGGCGCGGCGGGCCACGTCGGCGAGGGTGGTACGGCGTACGCCGACGGCCAGGACGCAGTCGCGCACCGCGTCGAGCACGGGGTCGGCGTCCGAACTGTTGTGACGGATGGACGTCATGTGTCACAGTGTAACGCCCCGAGGGGTCCGGCGGACCCGGAGCCGTGTGATCCGCCGAGTGAACCGCCTTCCGTGTGAACCGAGTTGGTGAGGACGACCGTTCGATGGACATGCTGTGGAACGGCTGGGGCGACCCGGCCAAGGCGGCACCGCTGCCCGAGAACGTGACCGGCCTGCTGCGCGACCTGCTCGGCGTCCGGCCGCGCGCCACCGCCCCGCTCGCCCTCGCCGACCTCGATCTCCCCGGAACCCCGGCCGGCCCGGCCACGCTGAACGCCCTCGCGGACGCCGTCGGCGGCCCCGAACACGTGCGCACCGACGCCGAGTCCCGCATCCGGCACACACGCGGCAAGTCCACCCCCGACCTGCTGCGCATCCGCGCGGGCGACCTCGTGGACGTACCGCACGCCGTCGTCCTGCCCGGCTCGCACGAGCAGGTCCTCGCCGTGCTGCGGGCCTGCGCCGCGCACCGGCTCGCCGTCGTGCCGTACGGCGGCGGCACCAGTGTCGTCGGCGGACTCGCCCCGCAGCGAAGGGAGTTCATCGCCCTCGACCTGCGCCGTATGGACGGACTGCTCGACCTCGACCCGGTCTCCCGCACCGCCGTCCTCCAGCCCGGACTGCGCGGCCCCGAGGCCGAAGCCCTGCTCGCCGCGCGGGGGTTCACCCTCGGCCACTTCCCGCAGTCCTACGAGTGGGCCACCGTCGGCGGGTTCGCCGCCGCCCGCTCCAGCGGCCAGGCGTCCGCCGGATACGGCCGCTTCGACGAGATGGTCCTCGGCCTCACCCTCGCCACCCCCGAGGGCACGATCGAGACGGGCCGTGCGCCCCGCTCCGCCGCCGGACCCGACCTGCGCCAGCTGATCCTCGGCTCCGAGGGTGCCTTCGGCGTCATCACCTCCGTGACCGTGCGCGTCCGCCCGCTGCCCGAGCAACGGATGTACGAGGCATGGCGGTTCGCGTCCTTCGCGGAGGGCACCGCCGCGCTGCGCCGCCTCGCCCAGGACGGCCCCCGGCCCACAGTCCTCCGCCTGTCCGACGAGACCGAGACCCTGATCGGCCTCGCCCAGCCCGACAGCATCGGCAGCGCGACCGCTCAGGGCTGCCTCGCGGTCGCCGGGTACGAGGGCACCGAGGAGGACGTCGCGTCCCGTCGCGAGCGCGCCGCCGCCGTCCTGCGCGACTCCGGCGGCACCTTCGCGGGCGCCGAACCCGGCGAACGCTGGGCCCACGGCCGCTACTCGGCGCCCTATCTGCGCGACGCCCTGCTCGACGCCGGAGCCTTCGCCGAGACCCTGGAGACCGCCGCCTTCTGGTCGCGTATCCCGGAGCTGTACTCCGCCGTACGCACCGCGCTCACCGACACCCTCACCGGCGCGGGCACCCCACCGCTGGTCATGTGCCACGTCTCGCACGTCTACGAGAACGGCGCCTCCCTCTACTTCACCGTCGTCAGCGCCCAGGGCGAGGACCCGGTGGCCCACTGGACCCCCGCCAAGCACGCCGCCAACGAGGCGATCCTCGCCGCCGGGGGCACCATCTCCCACCACCACGGGGTCGGCACCGACCACCGCGACTGGTACGTGCGCGAGGCGGGCCCGCTCGCCGTCGACGCCCTGCGCGCCGTCAAGCACCGCCTCGACCCGGACGGCCTGCTCAACCCCGGCGTCCTGCTCCCCGCCGACTGACCGGCCCCGCCGACACCCATCCCGCCCCGGAGGCTCACCGATGCGCCAGTTCACCGCCGTGGTCAACCCGACCGCGGGCGGCTCCACCGGGGCCGCCACGCTCCTCGCGGTCGGCCGCCTGCTCCGCGAGGCGGGCGCCACCCTTGAGACCGAGTACAGCCACGGCCTCGGCCACGCCCGTGAACTCGCCCGTGCGGCGGGGGAGTCGGGCCGCGTCGTCCTCGCCGTCGGCGGCGACGGCATGGCGGGTGCCGTGGGCGGCGCCCTCAGCGGCACCGGCGCCCTCCTCGGGCTCATCCCCTCCGGACGCGGCAACGACTTCGTCCGCGCCCTCGGACAGCCCTCCGACCCCGCCGCCCTCGCCGAGGTCCTGCTGCACGCCGAGCCCCGGCTCGTCGACAGCATCGAGGTCGAGTCCGCCGTCCACCACCACACGGTCGTCCTCGGCAGCGTCTACGCCGGAGTGGACGCCCTCGCCAACCGGTACGCCAACAACGCCCGGCTGCTGCGCGGTTCGGCCTCCTACTACGCGGGCGGCCTGCGCGCCGTCGCCGGATGGCGCCCCGCCGACTTCCGCGTCACCATCGACGGAGTCCCCTACGAACACCGGGGCTTCACCGTCGTCGCCGCCAACTCCCGCTACTACGGCTCCGGTCGCGTCATAGCCCCCGGCGCCGAGATCGACGACGGCCTTCTGGACGTCGTGTTCATCCGCGAGGCACCCCGCACCCTCTTCTTCGCCCTCATGAACGACCTCAAGACCGGCACCCATGTGCGCCGCCCCGAGGTGAGTGTCGTACGCGGCCGGGAACTGCGCATCGAGGCCGGGCGACCGCTGCCCTACGGCGCCGACGGCGAGGTGGAGGCCACCCTGCCCGTCACCCTGCGCGTCCGCCCCCGCGACCTCGCCGTGCTCTGCTGACCGCTCGTACACCTGATCGACCAGCGTCGACGCCCACGAGCCGTGAACTGATAACGTCACGCAATCAACGGCCCGTCACCGAGGTCCCACACCAATATGAAGATCGCTTTCCTTCTGCACACCGCGTACGGAATCGGAGGGACGATCACCACGACATTCAATCTGGCCGCCGCCCTCGCCGAGCGGCACGACGTGGAGATCGTCTCCGTCCTGCGCGGCCGTGACAATCCACTCCTCACCCCGGACCCCCAGGTCCGGCTGCGGCCCCTGGTGGACCTGCGCACCGAACGCGACCACCCGCGGCACAAGGAACCGTCCCGGGTCTTCCCCACCGCCGAGTCGCGGTACGGCGAGTACAGCCGCCTCACCGACGAACGCATCGCCCGGTGCCTCGCGGACATCGACGCCGACGTGGTGATCGGCACCCGCCCCGGACTCAACGTGCACCTCGCCCTCCAGGCCCCCGACCGCGTCCTGCGCGTCGGACAGGAGCACCTCACCTGGGACCACCATTCGCCCCATCTGCGCACCGTCCTGCGCCGCGCCTACCGCCGCCTCGACCTGCTCACCACCGTCACCGAGGCCGACGCCCGCCTCTACCGGCGCCAGGCCCGGCTCGCCCGCGTTCCCGTCCAGGCCCTGCCCAACAGCGTGCCCGGCCCCGTACTGCCGCCCTCCGACGGCCGCGCCAAGCTGATCGTCGCCGCCGGACGGCTCGACCCGGTCAAGGGCTACGGCCTCCTCGTGCGGGCCTTCGCCAAGGTCGTCGCCGAACACCCCGACTGGCGCCTGCGCATCTACGGCAGGGGTGAGGAGCGGGACCGGCTGCACGGCCTCGTCCAGGAACTCGGCCTCAGCAACCACGTCCATCTGATGGGCGCCTTCGCCCCCATGGAGGGCGAGTGGGTCAAGGCGTCGATCGGGGCGGCCAGTTCGACCTTCGAATCGTTCGGCATGACCATCGTCGAGGCGATGCGCTGCGGACTCCCCGTCGTCAGCACCGACTGCCGCTACGGCCCCGGCGAGATCATCCAGGACGGCGTGGACGGCCGGCTCGTACCGCCCGGCGACCCCGACGCCTTCGGCGCCGCCCTGCTCGACCTCGTACGCGACGACGAACGCCGCCGCGCCATGGGCCGCGCCGCCGCCGAGAACGCCCGCCGCTACGACCCCCAGTCCGTGGTGGTCGAGGCCGAACG
>NZ_WWIR01000169.1 GCF_009863025.1 Streptomyces sp. SID4985
GAGGTCACCGCGGGCCTGACCGGCATGGAGGTTCCCCTCCGTGTCGCGGTCATGGGCTGTGTGGTGAACGGTCCCGGCGAGGCCCGTGAGGCCGACCTGGGCGTGGCCTCCGGCAACGGCAAGGGCCAGATCTTCGTCAAGGGCGAGGTCATCAAGACCGTCCCGGAGTCGAAGATCGTGGAAACCCTCATCGAGGAGGCCATGAAGCTGGCCGAGCAGATGGAAGCGGAGGGCGTCGCCTCCGGCGAGCCGTCGGTGGCGGTAGCGGGCTGAGCACCTTCCCGAGCTGAGGAGGAGGGGGGTAGGCCGCAGGCCACCCCCCCCAGGGGGGCGGGGAACTGCGCGACAAGCCACGACCGGCCCGCACCCGCGAACGCACCCGCATCCGCAAGTGGGATGGCGCGACCAACACAGCGCATCAATCCGACGGGGCTCAGCCGCAAAAGGGGCGCGGGGAACTGCGCGACCAGCCCACCACCGACCCGCACCCGCCAGGGAACCCGCACCTCACGAACTGGACGGCGCCCACCCAAACCCTCAGGATGAGACCCGTGCTGACCCAGACCACCTCCCGGGTGCTCGACCCGAGCGACCTCGACGCCGCGCTCGCCGTTCTCGACCGCGAGCCGGTCGCGAACGCCTTCGTGACCGCCCGCGTCCAGATCGCCGGCCTCGACCCCTGGCGGCTGGGCGGCGAGATGTGGGGCTGGTACGAGGACGGCATCCTGACCTCGCTCTGCTACGCGGGCGCCAACCTCGTCCCGATCTGCGCCACCCCCCGCGCCGTCCGCGCCTTCGCCGACCGCGCCCGCAGGGCCGGACGCCGCTGCTCCTCCATCGTCGGCCCCGCCGGAGCCACCGCCGAGCTGTGGCGCCTGCTGGAGCCCCACTGGGGCCCGGCCCGCGAGATCCGCGCCCACCAGCCGCTCATGGTCACCGACCACATGCCCGCCGACATCGCGCCCGACCCGTACGTCCGCCGCATCCGCAAGGACGAGGTGGACACGGTCATGCCCGCGTGCGTGGCCATGTTCACCGAGGAGGTCGGCGTCTCCCCGCTGGCGGGCGACGGCGGGCTGCTCTACCAGGCCCGGGTGGCGGAACTGGTCGGCGCGGGCCGCTCCTTCGCCCGTCTCGACGAGCACGGCAACGTCGTCTTCAAGGCGGAGATCGGCGCCGCCACCACCCGCGCCTGCCAGATCCAGGGCGTCTGGGTCGCCCCCGAGTACCGGGGCCGGGGCCTGGCCGCCCCCGGCATGGCCGCCGTCCTGCGGTACGCGCTCGCCGACGTGGCCCCGGTGGTCAGCCTCTACGTGAACGACTTCAACACCGCCGCCCGCCGCACGTACCGCCGCGTCGGCTTCCAGGAGGTCGGCGCGTTCATGAGCGTGCTGTTCTGAGGGGACGGCCGTGCACCCGCCGTCACGACCCCGGGGTTCCGGCCGGGGACCCCGCTCGCCCCACCCGCCGTACGCGCCCCTGTACGCTCCCCGCATGGACCTCGAGATCGGTTCCCTGGACCTCGGCGCCCGTGTCGACGAGGCGCTGGCGGTGCAAGCCGTCGCCTTCGGACTGGGCCCCGACGAGGTGGCCGTACGCCGCCAGATCGTCCAGCGCCACATGCAGTTCCCCGGCGCCCGCGCCCTCGGCGCGCTCGCGGGCGGACGGCTGGTCGGGTTCGTGTACGGGATGCCCAACTCCCGTACGCACTGGTGGTCCACGGTCGTCGAGCCGTATCTGCGCGCGCGGGGCACCGACTTCTGGCTGGACGACGCCTTCGTCATCACCGAACTGCACGTCCACCCCGAGCACCAGAACCGGGGCATCGGCCGCAGGCTGATCACCGCCATCACTGACAGCGCCGCCGAACCCCGCTCGATCCTCTCCGCGATCGACACCGACAGCCCCGCCCGCGGCCTGTACCACTCCCTCGGCTACGCCGACCTCGCCCGCCGCGTCCACTTCCCGAGCGCGCCCCGCCCCTACGCCGTGATGGGCGCCCCGCTGCCGCTGCTGCGCCCGTAACCGATTTCCACCGGCACCGGCCACCCGGCTAACCTCCTGTGCCATCACCTCATTTTTCCGGCAGGAGTACGAGAACCATGGCGAACGCACCGGTCCAGCGCATGTCCCAGTTGTTGGCGAAGACGCTGCGCGACGACCCGGCCGACGCCGAGGTGCTCAGCCACAAGCTCCTCGTCCGCGCGGGATACGTCCGCCGTACCGCCGCGGGCATCTGGTCCTGGCTGCCCCTCGGCAAGAAGGTCCTGGCCAACGTCGAGCGCATCGTCCGCGAGGAGATGGACGCCATCGGCGCCCAGGAGGTCCTGCTCCCGGCCCTGCTGCCCCGTGAGCCCTACGAGGCCACCGGCCGCTGGGACGAGTACGGCGCCGAGTTGTTCCGCCTCCAGGACCGCAAGGGCGGCGACTACCTCCTCGGCCCCACCCACGAGGAGATCTTCACCCTGCTGGTGAAGGACCAGGCGTCCTCCTACAAGGACCTGCCGGTCATCCTGTACCAGATCCAGAGCAAGTTCCGCGACGAGGCCCGCCCGCGCGCCGGCATCCTGCGCGGCCGCGAGTTCCTCATGAAGGACTCGTACTCCTTCGACACCGAGGACGAGGGCCTGGCCCACTCGTACGCGCTGCACCGCGACGCCTACCGCCGGATCTTCGAGCGCCTCGGCCTCGACTACCGCATCTGCGCCGCCACCGCGGGCGCCATGGGCGGCTCCAAGTCCGAGGAGTTCCTGGCCCCCGCCGAGGCGGGCGAGGACACCTTCGCCGACTGCCCGAACTGCGACTTCGCCGCCAACACCGAGGCCGTGTACTACACGCTCGCCGAGGTCGACGCCGCCGACGTGCCCGCGCTGGAGGAGATCCCCACCCCGGACACCCCGACCATCGAGACGCTCGCCGCCTCCCTCGGTGTGCCCGCCTCCGCCACCCTGAAGAACCTGCTGGTCAAGGTGGACGGCGAGATCGTGGCCGTCGGCGTCCCCGGCGACCGCGAGGTCGACATGGACAAGGTCGAGGCCCACTTCGCCCCGGCCGCCGTCGAGCTGGTCACCGAGGCCGACTTCGCCACCCGCCCCGACCTGGTGCGCGGCTACGTCGGCCCCCAGGGCCTGGGCGAGAAGGTCACCTACATCGCCGACCCGCGCGTGGCCCCCGGCACCTCCTGGATCACCGGCGCCAACAAGGAGCACACGCACGCGAAGAACGTCGTCGCGGGCCGTGACTTCGAGGTCGACGCGTACGTGGACGTGGTCGTGGTGCAGGAGGGCGACCCCTGCCCCAACTGCGGCACCGGCCTGAAGCTGGACCGCGCCATCGAGATCGGCCACATCTTCCAGCTCGGCCGCAAGTACGCCGACGCCCTCAAGCTCGACGTGCTCGGCCAGAACGGCAAGCCCGTCCGCGTCACCATGGGCTCCTACGGCATCGGCGTCTCCCGCGCCGTCGCCGCCCTCGCCGAGCAGACCGCCGACGAGCAGGGCCTGTGCTGGCCCAAGGAGGTCGCCCCGGCCGACGTGCACGTCGTCGCCGCGGGCAAGGCCCTCCAGACCGAGGTCGCCCTCGACGTCGCCGCGAAGCTGGGCGCCGCGGGAGTCCGCGTCCTGGTGGACGACCGCCCCGGCGTCTCCCCGGGCGTGAAGTTCACCGACGCCGAGCTGATCGGTGTGCCCCAGATCCTGGTCGCCGGTCGCCGCGCCGGTGAGGGCGTCCTGGAGCTGAAGGACCGCAAGACCGGCGAGCGCGAGGAGCTGACGGTCGAGGAGGCCATCGCCCGCCTCACCGCCTAGGCACCACCCCGTACCACCGGACCCGGTCGCCCTCGGGGGGCGGCCGGGTCCGGTGTGTTCACCGCGCTCCGCTCGGCTCTACAGCCAGGTCGCGAACTCCAGCAGCAGTTCCGCGTCCTGCTCCCGGCCCACCCGGCGGGACCGCACCCCGGACTCCACCGCGCGGAAGAGCGTCCAGCCGCGCAGCCGCTCCTGGTCCACCTCCAGGGACTCCGCGAGCTTCTTGATCCGGCGCCGGGTGACGGAGGCGCCCGACGGGGTCGCGATCAGGTCCTCCACCCGGTCACGGACCAGCCGCGCGAGGTCGAAGGCGCACTCGCCGACCACCGGGTCCGGGCCCACCGCGAGCCACGGCAGCCGGTCCGCGCCGAGCACCTTGCTCTGCCGGAACGTGCCGTGCAGCAGCCGGTCCTCGGGCGGCTCCGCGAGCAGTTCGTCCCGTACCGACAGCGCCGCGTCCACCAGGGGAGCGGCCGCCGTGTCCGTCACCGCGCTCGCGGCCATCGCCTCGGCCTGCCGTCCGGTGCGCTCGGCCACCGTCTCGAAGCGGTGCGCCCCTTCACCGGCGGGCGGCGGCACCCACAGCCGTCGCAGCGTGCCCGCCGCCTCCAGGAGCGCCTTCGCCTCCGGCAGCGACCGCACCGACATCTCCGGGTGCAGCCGCTCCAGGAGCAGCGCGCCCTCGGCGGTGTCCTCGGGGCCGCTCTCCAGGAGCTGTACGGCGCCCAGGCCGCCCCAGTGCGCGAGCGCGGCCCGCTC
>NZ_WWIR01000170.1 GCF_009863025.1 Streptomyces sp. SID4985
CGGCGCGATGGCCGGCGCGGCGGCGGTCCACGTCCCCAATGGCTTCTTCGCCCAGGGCGGCGGCTACGAGTACGCGGCCAGCCTCGGCCTCTCCGCCACCGGTCTCGCCGTCACCGGCCCCGGCCGCCTCTCCCTCGACCACGCCCTCGGCCACGTCCTCGACCGAGGCTGGATGGTCCCCACCGCCCTCGGCATCACCGCCGCCGCCACGGCCGCGGTGATCGGCGCCCGCAACAAGCGGCTGCGCGAGAGCGTGACGGTGGAGCAGGAGATGCTCTTCGAGGAGTGACGCCCCCGGGGACATCGGCCCCCGGGCCCCGGTACGGTCGCCGGACACCGTACGAAGGAGAGGCGACCGTGGCCGAGTACCTGACCGTCCTGACCACCACCGACACCCCCGACAAGGCCCACACCCTGGCCACCGGAGCGGTGGAGTCCCGCGTCGCGGCCTGCGCCCAGGTCGACGGCCCCGTGACCAGCGTCTACCGCTGGGAGGGCACGGTGCGCTCCGAGCGGGAATGGCGGATCCAGTTCAAGACGACCGCGGAGCGGTACGAGGCCCTGGAGGCGTACATCCAGGCCGCGCACGACTACGACACCCCGGAGATCATCGCGACCCCCGTCGTGCGGGGCAGCGGGGCGTATCTGGCGTGGGTGAGCGGGGAGACGGCGGCGGAGGGGTGAGCCGGAGCCCTCGCGGGCATGGAGGCGGCAGACGAGTCGGGCTGTACGCCGGATTTTGTCGCCGGGCGGCCTCGCGGCCGGCCGGGAGACGGCCATCCATCTAGGACCGGCGTTGCCGCCGGCCTCATGCGGTCTACCCGCGGACTCGGGCGGGCAGCCCTCGATCGTCCGCGCAGAGCGCTTTTCACGGCGCTCCTTTTGACCTTGCTCCGGGTGGGGTTTACCTAGCTGCCCAGGTCACCCTGGGCACTGGTGGTCTCTTACACCACCGTTTCACCCTTACCGAGGACCGAGGTCCCCGGCGGTCTGTTTTCTGTGGCACTGTCCCGCGAGTCGCCTCGGGTGGCCGTTAGCCACCACCCTGCCCTGTGGAGTCCGGACGTTCCTCGGGAAGCCCCTCAGGGGCTCCACGCGGCCGTCCGCCCGGCTCGTCTGCCGTGCCGACCATGCTACCGGGCGCGGGAGCCGGAGCCGACCGGTGCGGGGACGGCCGGGGGTCGGAGGTCGGGGGCGGTACGGGCACCCGTCGCCGGGCCGGGGAGCGGCGCCGCCCCCCGCGCACGCCCCGTACGCTGGCGCGGAGGCGAGATGAAGGAGTACCCGTGCTTGTCCTGCTGCCGCCCTCGGAGGGTAAGGCGTCCTCGGGCCGTGGCGCCCCGCTGAACCTGGAGTCGCTGTCGCTGCCCGGACTCACCGCCGCGCGGCAGGCCGTGCTCGGGGAGCTGGTCGAGCTGTGCGCCGGGGACGCGGAGAAGGCGCGTGAGGTGCTGGGGCTCAGCGAGGGGCTGCGCGGGGAGGTCGGGAAGAACGGGGAGCTGCTCACCGCCGGGGCCCGTCCCGCCGGGGAGATCTACACCGGTGTGCTCTACGACGCCCTCGACCTCCGCTCCCTCGAACCGGCCGCCAAGCGGCGCGCGGCCCGCTCGCTGCTGGTGTTCTCCGGCCTGTGGGGCGCCCTCGGCGTCACCGACCGCATCCCCTCCTACCGCTGCTCGATGGGCGTGAAGCTTCCCGGCCTCGGCGCGCTCGGCGCGCACTGGCGGGCGCCGATGGCGGAGGTGTTGCCCGAGGCGGCCGGTACCGGGCTGGTCCTCGACCTGCGCTCGGCCGCGTACGCCACCGCGTGGAAGCCGAAGGGCGAGGTGGCGGCCCGCACCGCGACCGTACGGGTGCTGCACGCGCCCACCCGCAAGGTGGTCAGCCACTTCAACAAGGCCACGAAGGGGCGGATCGTACGCGCGCTGCTGTCCACCGGGGCCGCCCCCGCCGACCCGGCCGAGCTGGTCGTCGCGCTGCGGGACCTCGGGTACGAGGTGGAGGCGGAGGCGCCGGGCAAGGGCGGCAGGCCGTGGGCGCTGGATGTCCTGGTGGACGAGGTCCACTGAGCTGCCGTTGCAGCATGCGCAACGCCCGTTGCGGAGGCTGATCGCGCTCGGCACGATGTCGGGCATGACCTTGCCCTTCTCGGTACTGGACCTCGCGCCCGTCCTGCCCGTCGTGGTTCTCTCCGACCCGGCCGACGCCGTACCGCTCGCGCGGGCGCTGGTCGCCGGGGGCCTGCCCGCGATCGAGGTGACCCTGCGGACTCCGGCCGCGCTCGACGTGATCCGTGCCATCGCGGCCGAGGTACCGGACGCCGTGGTGGGCGCGGGGACCGTCATCACGCCGGGGCAGGTCGCGGAGTGCGTGGCGGCGGGGGCGCGGTTCCTGGTCAGCCCGGGGTGGACGGAGGGGCTGCTGACCGCGATGAGCGCGTCCGGGCTGCCGTACCTCCCGGGGGTCTCGACCGCTTCCGAGGTGGTCGCTCTACTGGAGCGCGGGGTACGGGAGATGAAGTTCTTCCCCGCGGAGGCGGCGGGCGGTGCGGCCTATCTCCGTTCCCTGGCAGGGCCGTTGCCCCAGGCCCGCTTCTGCCCTACGGGCGGGATAGGGACGGGGAACGCGGCGGAGTATCTGGCGTTGCCCAACGTGGGCTGTGTGGGCGGCAGTTGGATGGTTCCGGGGGACGCGGTCGCCGCACGGGACTGGGGCACGGTGGAGGAGCTGGCGCGGGGCGCGGCGGGGCTCAGGGGAGCGAACTGCCGCTGAGGAGCAGCGTGTTGACGTCGAGTCGTGGCCAAAACTCAAGTACGCAGGTGCGACGTGTCGTTGAACAGCCGCACGCTCGCGTTCCCGTCGGCGTAGTACGCCACCGCCGACAGCGAGGCCGCCGACAGCTCCATCCGGAACAGTGACTCGGGCGGGGCGCCGAGGGCGAGGCGGAGGAGGGTCTTGATCGGGGTGACGTGGGTGACCAGGAGGACGGTGCGGCCCGCGTGGGCCGCGACCAGTCGGGCGCGGGCGATTTCGATGCGCTCGGCGGTCTCCGTGAAGCTCTCGCCGTTGCCCGTGGGGCGTACGGCGGGGTCGGCCAGCCAGGCGTTCAGGTCCTCGGGGTAGCGGTCCCGTACCTCTCCGAAGGTCAGCCCCTCCCAGGCGCCGAAGTCGGTCTCCCGCAGCCCGTCGTCGACGACGACCTCCAGCCCGAGCCGGGCCGCGACGATCCCCGCGGTCTCCCGGGTACGGGCCAGCGGAGAGGCGACGATCGTCTGGACCGTCCCCCGTCGGGCAAGCGCCTCGGCGACCCGCGCGGCCTGTTCCCGCCCCACCTCGGACAGCGAGGGATCGGTTCCCCCGCTCCCGGAGAACCGCTTCTGCGGGGTGAGCGGGGTCTCCCCGTGCCGGAGCAGTACGAAGGTGGCGGGCGCCCCGAGATCGGGGGCCGCGCTCCAGCCAGGGGTGGAAGTCTGCTCACCGGCGCCGGGGCGCGCGACAGCGGGGGACGCCTGCGGGGACGCGGCCTCCGGGCCGCCGGAAACCGACGCTCCCGCGTCAGCGATGTCTGTCGGGACGGCGGCCGGGGCCGTCGGTGCGACGGCCCCGTCGTCGGAGGTCACGCCCCCTGGGGAGGTGGCAGGCCCGGCAAGCGTGCGTGCCGCGCGGGCGTCGGCATCGGCATCGGCATCGGCATCGGCATCGGCA
>NZ_WWIR01000171.1 GCF_009863025.1 Streptomyces sp. SID4985
TGAGGCCCCACTTGATCTGGGTGGCCGGGTTGGTCTTCCAGTCGGAACCGGCGGAGGACATCTTGGAGGCGGGCAGGGCCTGGACCAGACCGTAAGCACCGGAGGCGCTGTTGGTGGCCGAGGGGTTCCAGCCGCTCTCGTGCGACACGATCTTGTTGAACGCGGCGTACTGCGCCGAGTTCGGAATCATCTTGTGCGCGATCGACTGAGCCGAGGAGGACGACATCGGAGCGGCCTGGGCGGGCGCGGTGCCGAGCGCGATGCCGGCGGTGGCGGCGGCCAGGGCGGCGACGGTGACGGCCTTCTTCGGAGTGGCGACGCGACGAATGAACGAGAAAGACATGTGAATCCTTTTGCTTGGGTACAGGGCGACGCCTCGTACGTTCCGGCCGTGCTCCGCGCTGTGTGCGCTTCACCCGCCGGCCGCATACGTCGGCGCCGCGGCCCGTGAGGGCTCGTGGCGCCTGGCGACGTCATCCAGAGAAACAGGATTCCGGGATGTCCGCAATGACCCCTTTTACTAGTGGTGGCCGGATCGGTGGCGTCGGCCGTCTGTGTGACCGGCGTCTCAAACCGCAGGTCATGAGGGGTGTAAATGCGGATGTATCGGACATTTAAGTCTACGAAGTCGCCTCGTAGGTGAGCTGCGTCATGTGGGGTGCTTCACCAGGCAACCACCTCGGCGCCGACGCTCCGGACGCGCCCCCTCACGCTCCGGGTGCGTCGAACGTGACCGCCGTCTCGAAGGCGGCCCGCCGCGTGGCCCGGCGCAGCGCGCGCAGCACCGCCGGGCCGAGGGCCAGGGTGAGGACGACCGTGCAGACGGCCCGGCCCAGGTCCCAGCCCATGGAGGTGGCCAGGCAGTAGGCGAGGAAACGGGCCAGGTTGGCGGGCACGGAGGCGTGCGGGTCGAAGGCGATGCCCGAGGCCATGGTGCCCATGAACGGCCAGCCGGCCAGGTTCATCACCGTGCCGTAGGCGAACGCGGCGACGAAGCCGTAGCCGCCCAGGAGCAGCAGCTCGGCCCGGCCGCGCAGCCGGGAGCGGCCCGGCAGCAGGCCCGCGCCCATGGCGAACCAGCCCATCGCCAGCATCTGGAACGGCATCCACGGCCCGACCCCGCCGGTCAGCAGCGCGGAGGCGAACATCGTCACCGAGCCGAGCACGAAGCCGAAGCCGGGACCGAGGACGCGGCCGCTCAGCACCAGCAGGAAGAACATCGGCTCGATGCCCGCCGTACCCGCGCCGATCGGCCGCAGTGCCGCGCCCGTCGCCGCCAGCACGCCCAGCATCGCGACCGCCTTCGGGCCGAGGCCCGACTCGGAGATCGTCGCCGCCACCACCGCGACCAGCAGCACCAGCAGCCCCGCGAACAGCCAGGGCGCGTCCTCGGCGTGCGCGCTCAGCTGCGAGGCGGGCGGCGCGAGGAAGGGCCAGCCAAAGGCGACGATGCCTACTGCGCTGACGAGGACGAGGGCGGCGAGGGAACGGGGTCCTAGGCGGACGGCGTGGGCGGGACGGGGGTGATGGGGGGCCGGTGGGTGATGCGGGGTGGATTTCTGCGGGGTGCTCTCCTGGGCGGTGGGCTCGGTGTCGCGCGGGTGGCCGGTGTCGTCGGCGTGGGTGCGGCGGGGCCGGTCGTCCGGGAGCTGGGCGGGGTCGGGCGTCATGCCAGGGCCCTCCTGACCTCGGTGACCGTCAGCCAGGGCTGGGGGGCCAGGATCTTGGTGACCTGGGGGGCGAAGGAGGGGGAGGAGACCACGATGTCCGCCGTGGGGCCGTCCGCGATGACCTCGCCGTCGGCCAGCAGCACCACCCGGTGCGCGATCTCGGCGGCCAGCTCCACGTCGTGCGTGGCCAGCACGATCGCGTGCCCCTCGGCCGCCAGGCCGCGCAGCACGGTGACCAGCCGGGCCTTCGCCGCGTAGTCGAGGCCGCGCGTCGGTTCGTCCAGGAGGAGCAGTGGCGGGCGCGCGGTCAGGACGACGGCCAGCGCGAGCGCGAGCCGCTGGCCCTCGGAGAGGTCGCGCGGGTGGGTCGCGTCCGTGATGTCCGGCAGCAGCCCGGACACCAGCGCCCGGCAGGTCCCCGGCTCGGCCCCCGCGTCCCGGTCGGCGGCCGCGCACTCGGCGGCCACCGTGTCGGCGTACAGCAGATCGCGCGGCTCCTGCGGGACCAGGCCCACCCTCTGTACGAGCTCCCGTGGCGAGATCCGGTGCGGTACGGCCCCGCCGACCCGGACCGAGCCCGCCGTGGGCTCGACCAGTCCGACCAGGGAGCCGAGCAGCGTCGACTTCCCGGCGCCGTTGCGGCCCATGAGTGCGACGGTCTCGCCGGGGCGGACGGTGAGGTCCACGCCGGACAGGGCGCGGATCCGGCCGCGCCGGACGACGAGGTCGTGGACCTCGGCGACGCAGGGGGCGGCGGGGGAGTCGTCGGTACGCCGGAGGGAGCGCCGGAAGAAGGGGAGTGCGGGGGCGCTCACCGGCCGGGGGCGGGCGGTGGCTCGCCCGGTGTGCCGGGAGGCGGAGATGGCCGCCCCGGCCGGCCGGCCTTCGGCGGCAGA
>NZ_WWIR01000172.1 GCF_009863025.1 Streptomyces sp. SID4985
GCCGTACCGCGTCGTCCGGCGCGCCCGCCGCCCGCCGCCCCGCGGCGGACAGCGACAGCGCCCGCATGATGGACCTGGTCGAACGCGCCCAGGCCGGAGAGGCGGAAGCGTTCGGCCGGCTGTACGACCAGTACAGCGACACCGTCTACCGGTTCATCTACTACCGCGTGGGCGGCAAGGCCACCGCCGAGGACCTCACCAGCGAGACCTTCCTCCGCGCCCTGCGCCGCATCGGCACCTTCACCTGGCAGGGCCGCGACTTCGGCGCCTGGCTGGTGACGATCGCCCGCAACCTGGTCGCCGACCACTTCAAGTCCAGCCGCTTCCGACTGGAGGTCACCACCGGCGAGATGCTCGACGCCAACGAGGTCGAGCGCTCCCCCGAGGACTCCGTCCTGGAGTCCCTCTCCAACGCCGCCCTCCTCGACGCCGTACGACGGCTCAACCCCCAGCAGCAGGAGTGCGTCACGCTCCGCTTCCTCCAGGGCCTCTCCGTCGCCGAGACCGCCCGGGTGATGGGGAAGAACGAAGGCGCCATCAAGACCCTCCAGTACCGTGCCGTACGCACCCTCGCCCGGCTCCTGCCGGACGACGCCCGCTGACGCTGCGCAACCAGGAACACCGCTCAACTCACGTTCCGTAAGCGTCAGTTGTCTTTCCGATCCGGTCATCCGCCGTCCGTAACCGAAGTGCCGAGCCGCTCGTTGTGCGGGATACAGGAGTCGACCGTCATGACGAGAGGAGGTGCCGCCAGTGATCGCGAACGTATCGGCGCACCGGCGGGCGAACGCCTTCGCCCAGGCCCTGGAGGAGCAGTCCGACCGGGACACGGCGGCCGAGCAGTCCGCAGCACGGGCGGGATCACCGCCGACCGAGGACCCCTCCGAGCAGGGACTGTTGCTGTCCCTGACCAGAGACCTCGGCGCGCTGCCCAAACCGCAGCTCGACCCCGAGGTCAAGGTCGTCCAGCGCGCCCAGCTGGTGGCCGCGATGGAGGCCATGCTCCAGGAAGGCACCCTGGGCGGAGCAGCGGACGCGTCGGTGCCGGAGCAACGGTCCCGGGGCGCCCACCGGGCGAGCCCGCTGAGCCGACTGCGACCCCGGTCCCGGCTGGCCAAGGGCCTCACCGCGGGCGGACTCGGTCTCGGTGTCACCGCGAGCGCCTTCGGCGGCGTGGCGGCCGCCAGCACCGACGCCCTGCCCGGTGACCATCTGTACGGCCTCAAACGCGGCATCGAGGACTTCCGGCTGAACTACCTGAGCGAGGGCGACGGCGAACGCGGCCAGACCTACCTCGACCAGGCGTCCACCCGGCTGGGCGAGGCCCGCAGGCTGATGGAGCGCGGCCGCGGCGGCCACCTCGACCACGAGTCCATCGGTGAGATCCGCCGCACCCTCTCCGGGATGCGCCAGGACGTCACCGAGGGCCACCGCCTGCTGCACGCGGCCTACCAGGCCGACCCGAAGTCCCTCGGTCCCATCCAGGCCCTCTCGTCCTTCTCCCGCTCCCACCGCGAGGCATGGGCGAGCCTGAGCGACCAGCTGCCCGTGCAGCTGGGGGACGTCAAGGACCAGGTCTCCTCCGTCTTCGACGCCATAGACCAAGAGGTGGCCCCGCTGGAGTCCCTGCTCCCGCAGCCGCCCGTCACCGGCAAGCAGGGCGGAAAGCACGCCGCCACACCGACCAGCCCCTCCGGCACCCACAGCCCGGCCAGGCCCAGCAAGCCCGGCAGCACGCCCACCGCCGGGGGCAGGCACGCGAGCCCCGGCAGCAGCCCCAGCGGCTCGGCCGCCGCCCGGGACGAGGGCCTGCTCGGCGGCAGCACCGGCGGACTGCTCGACCCGCCCAAGTCGGGCTCCGAGCAAGGCGGTTCCCCGTCCGCCGAGAAGTCCCCGTCGGCCAAGCCGGACGTCACCCTGCCGCCGCTCCTGCCGGGCCTCCTGCCCGGCCTGGGCATCGACAGCCAGGACTCCGACTAACCGCGCACAGTACGACGGTGGGGCGCCCCTTTCCGAGCAGGGGCGCCCCACCGTCGTACGTGAGCGAGACTCAGAAGAACACCGACCGCCGCTGCACCAGCAGCTTG
>NZ_WWIR01000173.1 GCF_009863025.1 Streptomyces sp. SID4985
GACGCCCGCCGCACCGCCCGCGCCCTGCGCGCCGAGCGTGCCGAGATCGCCGGGGCCCCCGACGACGTACCCGAGGACACCGACGGCACCCCCGAGGCGTCGCTGCCCGCGCTGCGCGAGGCGTACCGGGCCGCCTCCCAGCTGTACGAGAAGGTCGGCGTCGGCGCCGACCTGCGCGCCGAACAGGCCCGCGCCGAGAGCGACGAGAGCGGCGCCCGCACCGACCTCGACCGGCTCAGCAACAAGGTCCGCACCCGCGCCGAAGCACTCCTGACCTCCCCCGACGGCTCCGACGGACCGTCCCGGCAGGCAGCCGCCGCCCGCGCCGAGGAGCTGGTCCAGCTCCTGGAGACCCGCATGTCGACCGCGAGCGAACAGCTCGGCCGGCTGCGCGGCGAGGCCGAGCGGCACGCCCCCGAGGACGGCGAGGCCCACACCGAACTACCCGAGGAACTCCTCCCGCGCGACGCCGAGCACGCCCAGGCCCTGCTGCGCACCGCGACGGCCGAACTCGCCTCCCGCGTCGAGGCGTTGACCGAAGCGCGCGACGCCCACGCCGAACTCCTCGACGCCCACAGGGCCGCCGAGGACGGCGCCGCCGGGTTCGACGAGATCGCCGCGATGCTCCGCGACCTGCTGCGCGAGCAGACCACCCCCGAGGACGAGCCGGAGAACCCCGAGCCCTACCCCGGCACCCTGGACGAGGCCCGCCAGGCCGCCGCCGAGACCCGCCGCTCGCTGCGCGGCTGCGCCGCCGACCTCTCCGCCGCCGACGCCGCCGTCCGCGAGGCCAGCGACATCCTGGTCCGGCACGCCAACTCCACCCGCTACGAGCAGGTCCGCACCCCGGCCCGGCAGCAGATCCGCGAACTGCCCGCCGCCGCCCTGCCCGAGCACGCCCAGAAGTGGGCCGACGCCTTCGCGCCCCGGCTGCGCGTCCTCACCGACGAACTCGCCCAGCTGGAACGCAACCGCGACTCCATCGTGGACCGCCTGCGCGGCCTCGTGGAGACCTCGCTGGCCACCCTCCGCTCCGCCCAGCGGCTCTCCCGCCTCCCCGAGGGCCTGGGCGAGTGGTCGGGCCAGGAATTCCTGCGCATCCGCTTCGAGGAACCCGACCAGGCGACCCTCACCGAACGCCTCGGCGAGGTCATCGACGACGCCACCCGCGCCGCCGTCAAGAAGAACTCCGACCTGCGCCGCGACGGCATGTCCCTCCTCCTGCGCGGCGTCGCCGCCGCCCTCCAGCCCAAGGGCATCGCCGTCGAAATCCTCAAGCCCGACGCCGTCCTGCGCGCCGAGCGCGTCCCCGTCGGCCAGATGGGCGACGTCTTCTCCGGCGGCCAGCTCCTCACCGCCGCCATCGCCCTCTACTGCACGATGGCCGCCCTCCGCTCCAACGACCGCGGCCGCGACAAGCACCGGCACGCGGGCACGCTGTTCCTGGACAACCCGATCGGGCGCGCCAACGCGACGTATCTGCTGGAGCTTCAGCGGGCTGTGTCGGATGCGCTGGGTGTGCAGCTCCTCTACACCACGGGTCTCTTCGACACCACGGCGCTGGCGGAATTCCCCCTGGTCATCCGGCTGCGGAACGACGCCGACCTCCGTGCCGGGCTGAAGTACATCAGCGTGGAGGAGCACCTTCGGCCCGGGCTGCCGCAGCCGCCTCAGGCGGGGGAGGCGCACAGTGAGATCACGGCTACGCGGATGTTCAAGCGGCCGGCGAGTGCAACTCCCTAGGGTTCGTGGGGAGTTTCGGACTGCCTTGCGCTGGCCTCGGTCTTTCATCAAGCCTCAGCGTTGCGGTTGAGTCTGGGTTCTGAGTGGGCTGGGTCGTGACGGTGTGACGCGGGCACGCGGCAGGCCGGCGCGGTGGCCGGGTGCTCCAGGAGTCCTCGGGGCCGTGGTCGGGCGGCATCACGAAGCGGCTGGTCGGCAGATGGCGGGACGAGGCAGCGCAGCTCAGGACGCACTTCTGCGTTCCGGTATCAAGAGCCGGACTTAGAGGTCCTAACAGAAGCCGTTGATCATGTGACTTTCGGATTGGCTGGTCGTTGGTCCGATCGTGGGGAAACGTCAGTCGCGGCCCTGGATCGTCTCGGACGAACTGTGGTCGCTCATCGAGCCGTTGCTGCCCGTGCCGGGTCCGAAGCTGGTCGAGGGCAGACCGCGAGTCCCGGACCGGCAGGCGCTGTGCGGGATCCTGTTCGTCCTGCACACGGGCATCCAGTGGGAGTACCTGCCGCAGGAACTGGGCTTCGGCTCGGGCATGACCTGCTGGCGGCGCCTCGCCGCGTGGAACGAGGCCGGCGTGTGGGACGAACTGCACCTGGTGCTCCTGAAGAAGCTGCGGGCGGCGAACAAGCTGGACTGGTCCCGGGCGGTGATCGACTCCTCCCACGTCCGGGCCGCTCGACGGGGCCCAAAAGCGGTCCCAGCCCGGTCGATCGCGCACGGCCGGGCAGCAAGCACCACGTTCTCACCGACGGCCAGGGCATCCCGCTCGCGGTGTCGCTGACCGGTGGAAACCGCAACGACGTCACCCAGCTGATGCCCCTGCTCGACAAGATCCCGGCGGTTGCCGGCGTCGTCGGCCGCCCCAGACATCGACCCGACACGCTGCTTGCCGACCGCGGCTACGACCACGACAAATACCGGCGCCTACTGTGGCAGCGCGGCATCCGCCCGGTCATCGCTGAGCGAGGCGTGCAACACGGCTCTGGCCTGGGCATTTTCCGCTGGGTCGTCGAGCGCACCATCGCCTGGCTGCACGGCTTTCGCCGCCTGCGGATCCGCTGGGAGCGACGCGACGACATCCACGAGGCCTTCCTCGGTCTCGCCACCTGCCT
>NZ_WWIR01000174.1 GCF_009863025.1 Streptomyces sp. SID4985
CCTCCGCACCTCGGCGCGCCCCCCGGAGCCGTACCGCCGCCCGGTGCCATGTCCCCGCACGGCGCCCCGCTTCCCCCGCCGGGTGCCCCCGTGCCCGGTCAGCCCCCGGCGTACGGCTATCCGCCCCCGGCGCAGCCCACGGTCGGCCCCGGTTACCAGGCCGTGCTGCGCTACCGCGCCCAGGACGGTTCCGAGCAGCAGCTGATCCGGCGGTCCGCGCCGGGCATGCCGCATCCGGAGTGGCAGATCTTCCACGAGCTGCGGGCGATGAACGTGCCGCCGGACCAGGTCCTGGAGCTGCACACGGAGTTGGAGTCGTGCGAGCTGCCGGGGGCGTACTGCGCGCGGATGATCCGGGAGCAGTGGCCGCAGGCGCGGATCGCGAGCATCGCGCCGTACGGCACGGATCACGCGAGCAGGCAGCAGGGGATGCAGGAGCTTCTGGCGCATCAGGGCGAGCTGCACCAGGTGGCGGACGGTCCCGCGCGCCCGGCGCCGGTGCGTGCCCCGCTGCCGCCGGTGCAGCCGGTTCCGCCGGTCCCGCCGGAGGGCGTCGCGCACGAGCTGGCGGCGGCGTTCGGGCCGGGGGTGCACCGGTTCGACCAGCAGGCGGTGTCGCGGCAGGGCGTGCCGCCGGTGGTGGCGCACACCCTCGTGGTGGCCGGACTCCCGTTGGACATGGGCCCGTTCTTCTGGGCGCAGGCCCAGCCCGGTCGTCCGGTGCCGACGCTGGCGGAGCTGGCCGCCGAGCGCGGGGTGCGGTCCGCCTCGGACGCGGGCTCGTACCTGGTGATGGGCACGGACTTCGGCAAGGCGATCTGTGTGCAGTACGGCACGGCGAACATCGTCGCGGTGCCGGTGGAGAGCGGTCCGGGCGGCTCTCCGGTGCCGCCGCAGTTCGTCAACACCGGGCTGCCGGAGTTCACCCGCTGTCTGGCGCTGCTCGGCCGGATGTGGCGGCTGCGCTACGGCCTGAACCAGGAGCAGGCGGGCCGCTGGACCGTCGACTTCCAGGCCCAGCTGGCCTCCCTGGACCCGGCGGCGCTCGGTTCGCCGGAGACCTGGTGGTCGGTGCTGCTCGAACAGATGTGGGACGGGCTGCTGTAGCCGCAGTGGCCGCAGGCGGTCCCCTCCGCCGTTCGCTTCGGGCCCTTCACTCTCGGGAGTGAAGGGCCCGACCGCGTTGACGAACCCTGACGTCTCTTCAGCTCATTTCGACATGCATCCCATCATTCTGTCGGGTATGTCGTACTGTCCGGGCGGAGAGGGGTTCCACGGGTGAGCAGCGCATCGGCGACGCCGTACGGCTTCAAGGCCGCCCGGGGGCACGGCTACCGCCCCGGCCAGGTCGACGCGTGTCTGGCCGCCCTGTCGCGGGACCGCGACGAGGCGTGGGAGCGCGTCGCGCGGCTGACCGTCCTCGCCCGGGACATGGCGGCGGAGTCGGCGCGGATGCGCGAGCGGGCGGCCCGCCTGGAACCGCAGACGTACGACAGCCTCGGCGAGCCCGCGCGCACGGTGTTCCGGCTGGTGCGGGAGGAGGCGGTACGGCTGCGCGAGCGCGCCCGGGACGAGGCGCGCGAGCGGGTCGCGGCCGCCGAGGAACACGCGCGGGGCGTGCGCCGTACGGCGCGGGAGGCGGCGGAGACACTGTGTGCCGAGGCGGTGGAGACCGCCCGGCAACGGATGCTCGCGGCCCACACCGAGGCGGAGGCGCTGCGCGTCGGCACCCGGCACGAGGTGCGCGAGCTGCGCCGTACGGCGCTGGACGGGCTCCGCGAGACCCGCCACCGTGCCGACGCCCTGCTCGCCGCGCAGCCCGGGGAGCACGCCGCGCGCCGCTCGGCCGCCGAGCACGAGCTGACGGAGCGGGCGGCCACGCTCGAAGCGAGCACCGCCGAACGGCAGGTCCGGGCCGAGGCGGCGCTGGCGGCGGCGAAGCGCGCGCTCGCGG
>NZ_WWIR01000175.1 GCF_009863025.1 Streptomyces sp. SID4985
GCGGGGGGTGGGTGTGCGGGGGATGCGTGTACGGCGGGGGCGAGGTGTGCGGCGGAGGAGTGCTCTCCTCGCCACCGTAGGGCGGCGGTGTGCTGTGGTGCGGCGGAGGAGTGGTCTCCTCACCGCCGTACGGAGGCGGAGTGCTGTGGTGCGGCGGAGGTGTCGTCTCCTCACCGCCGTACGGAGGCGGAGTGGTTTCCTCGCCGCCGTAGGGAGGCGGGGTGCTGTGGTGCGGCGGGGGTGTCGTCTCCTCACCGCCGTAGGGCGGCGGCGTGGTCTCGTCGTCGTCGCCGTACGAGGGCGGCTTGGTCTCGTCGTCCCCGTACGACGTGGGCGGCTTGGTCTCGTGTCCGCCGTACGCGGGCGGCGGGGTCGTCTCGTCCTCGTCGCCGTCGCCGTAGGACACGGGGGGCTTCGTCTCGTCGTCGTCGCCGTAGGACGCCGGGGGCTTCGTCTCGTGGTCGCCCCCGTAGGCGGGGGGCGGGGTGGTCTCGTCCTCGTCGTCGTTGCCGTAGGACGCGGGCCGGGTCGGTTTGTCGTGGCCGTAGGACGGGGGCGGGGTCGTCTCGTCCTCGTCGTCGTCGCCGTACGAGGCGGGAGCGGTCGTCTCGTTGTGGCCGTACGACGGGGGCGGGGTCGTCGCGGGTGCCGTGGTCTCGTGGCCGTAGGCGGGCGGCGGGGTGGTGTGGCCGCCGGAGCCGTAGCCGGAGTCGTCGGAGTCGTCGTCACCGTAGGAGTCGTGGTGGCGCGCACTCTTGCCGGTGACACAGGACTCGGCGATGGCCGGGTCCAGCGCGGCGGACACGTCGACGGTGTTGCCGCAGATGGTGACCGGGACGTGGACCGGTACCCGGAGGGTGTTGCCGGACAGTGCGCCGGGAGAGCGCTGTCCCGCGCCCTGCGCTCCCGAATCGGCGAGCGCCTGACTGCCGTACAAGGACAAGGACAGCACGCCGGTCGCGGCCGCGGCTGCGGCCACGACGATGCCCTTGCTCAGGGTCTGTCTCAATCTCGTGGTCTTCCTGCTCGAAGAAGTGGGAAGGCCGGCCCCGGAACGCAGATTCGAAGGGATCGACGGTCCGGGGCCGGCCTGAACGCAGCCGTGCGGCTGGTGCCTTGCGGCGGTGGCGTCAGCCGTTGACGCAGGCGTTGCCGAACGCCGGGTTCAGCAGGGCGATGACGTTGACCGAGTTGCCACAGACGTTGATCGGAACGTGCACCGGGATCTGGATGACGTTGCCCGACAGGACACCCGGCGAACCGACGGCCGCACCCTCGGCACCGGCGTCGGCGAAGGCGGGGGCCGCCCCGCCCAGGGCCAGGATGGCGCCGGCGAGGACAGCAGCGGTCTTCTTCATGGTGTTTCCCTTCTCTGCGGTCATGTCCTTATGTCGGCCGAAACCGAGCGAGCACAACTTGAACGGCTCGCACCATGACCGGCAGGCTGTGAAACGAGGGATAGACAGCCGAGGAAACCGTGGAACGCGCGTCGCCCCTGAATTCACTCGAACGCCTCCACGGAATTGACAGGTTGGCGCAGTCGGAGAGGATTCGACAGGGGACGGAAATCGCGGAGACAACCGGGAAACGGCGAAGGCCGCCCCGGGCGGGGCGGCCTTCGGAGCGGACCGGCGGACCGGCCCGCGGGTGTCAGTTGTTGCCGACGCCGTTGCCCGCGAGGACGGAGATGTCCTCCACCAGGTGGGAGAGCGGCTCGTCGTTCTTGGCCTGGGTGGAGTTCTCCGCGCACTGCTGGTTCTGCGGCGAGGACAGGACCGGGATGTCCTGGACACCGACGTTGATCAGCGCGAGGACCGACTGGACGTCCGCCTTGACGGGCAGGCCGACGCAGAGCTTGTTCAGCGAGCTCTGGACCAGGGTGGCCTGCGGGCTGAGGTTGCCGCCCGTGACGTTGTTGCCGAACGCCTCCGAGGCGCCGTTGCCGCTCAGCGACGTGGTGCCGGTGTCGTTTCCGATGGCGAGAGCCTGGGGGGCGGCAGCCGCCGAGACCCCGATGAAGGACGCGGCGACCGCGGCCGCGGCCATTGCCTTCTTCAGCATTTCGCTTTCCTCTTTCCCTGGCTCCACGCCAAGACGCACGTTCCTGTCCGGCATCAACCCCGGGGCGGCGAAATGGTTGCGGTATGTCACCCGATCGGATCGTGACGCGGCGCGGAGTGGATGCGAATTTCCCTTGGAAAATCGGGCTTTCGGCCGTTTCCCGTGTGGGCCATCGGAGTGAACGAGAGGAACCCCGCGGCGGGCGGGGCAGTTGAGCCGGGCACTCCGGTGACGGGGTTTCTCCAGAAGGGAATCGCAAGTGATCAAGAAGGTTCTGGCCGCCGCCGCGGTCGCCGCCTCCGTTGTCGGTGTCTCCGCCGCCGCCGCGTCGCCGGCCCTGGCCATCGGCAACGACACCGGCACCACGTCGTTCAGCGGAAACGGTGCTTCGCAGGCGTTCGGCAACTCCGCCACCTACGGCAACATGAGCCCGCAGATGGCGCTCATCCAGGGTTCGCTGAACAAGCCCTGCATCGGCCTGCCCGCGAAGGTCAACGCGCAGTCCCTGATCGGTCTGCTCAACGTCGGTGTCCAGGACATCCCGATCCTGTCCTCGCCGCAGAACCAGCAGTGTGTCGAGAACTCCACCCAGGCCAAGGGCGACGAGCCGCTGTCGCACATCCTGGACGACATCTCCGCCCTGTCCGGCAACGGCGCCGGCAACAACTGATCAGCCACTGATCCGGAGATGTGAGGGGCCCCTCGCGGGCCCCTCCCCAGCGGGCCGCCGAGCGATTCGGCGGCCCGTCGGCATGTCCGGGGAGCGGTGAACCGGCGCGTGCATCGCAGGACTTGGGTGCGGCTTCACGAACGCGCGACTCCACGAACGAGGGGGCGCTTGTGAACTCATCGCACTGCGCTGCCCCGATAGGGGCACAGACCGCAACCCCGGTGTCCGCCGACCCGTTGACGATCACGCAACTCCTCCCCGGAGTCCGCCTTTCGAAAGGGAACGCACATGAAGAAGCTGTGGGCAACCGCGGCTGTCGCCGCCTCCGTCGCCGGTCTCGCGGGCGTGGCCGCCCCGCAGGCCCTCGCCATCGGGGACGACCACGGCACCACCTCGTTCAGCGGCAACGGCGCCTCGCAGTCGTTCGGCAACTCGGCCACCTTCGGTGACATGAGCCCGCAGCTCGCGCTGGTCCAGGGGTCGCTGAACAAGCCGTGCATCGGCCTGCCCGCGAAGATCAACGCCCAGTCGGTGCTCGCGCTCATCAACGTCGGCGTCCAGGACATCCCGATCCTGTCCTCGCCGCAGAACCAGCAGTGCGTGGAGAACTCCACCCAGGCCAAGGGCGACGAGCCGCTCTCGCACATCCTGGACGACATCTCCGCCCTGTCCGGCAACGGCGCCGGCAACGGCTGATCCAGCCCGTACCGCGACGGCGGGCCACCGGTTTCCCCGGTGGCCCGCCGTTTCGTATGTCCGGACGCCTCGCCCTCCGACGCCCAAGTGCCCTACGACACCACGTCCTTGCGGGCGAACCCCCGGAAGGCCAGGGCGAACAGGACGAGGGCGTAGGCCACCGAGACCGAGGCGCCCTGGATCATCCCGGCCCACTCGGCGTGCGGCTGGAGGGCGTCCGCCCAGGCGAACTGCCAGTGCGCGGGCAGGAAGTCGCGCCAGTCGCCGAGGGCGGTGACGGCGTCCAGGACGTTGCCGACGATGGTCAGGCCCACCGCGCCGCCGACCGCGCCGAGCGGGGCGTCCGTACGGGTCGACAGCCAGAACGCGAGGGCGGCGGTGACCAGTTGGGACACGAAGATGTAGGCCACCGCGACCGCGAGGCGCTGCAGCGCGACGCCCGGCTCCAGCGCGCCCCCGGTGGGGATGCGCAGCGGGCCCCAGCCGTAGGCGGCGGTGCCCGCGACGAGGGCCACGGCGGGCAGCAGCACCATCGCGGCCAGGCTCATCCCGAGGGCGACGACCAGCTTGGACCACAGCAGCCGTACCCGGGGCACGGGCGCGGCGAGCAGATAGCGCAGCGAGGACCAGTTGGCCTCGGAGGCGACCGTGTCCCCGCAGAACAGCGCGACCGGGATGACCAGCAGGAAGCCCGCCGAGACGAACAGGGCGACGGCGGCGAAGTTGGCGCCGGAGGCGGTGGCGGTGTCCATGAGGGTGATCCGGGAGCTGCGGCCGCCGGGCTTGCCGCCGATGGCGAAGGCGGCGAGGAGCACGAACGGCAGCACGGCCAGGAGCAGGCCCATGACCAGCGTGCGGCGGCGCTTGAGCTGGCGGATCAGCTCCACGCGCACGGGCAGGGTGCGGACGGGACGGTAGCCGGGTGCCGTGTCCGCGCCCGGGGTGAGCGTGCTCACGGGGTGCCTCCGATCAGGGTGAGGAAGGCGTCTTCCAGGCGCCGGTGCGGGCCGACGGAGGCGACGGGCACCTCCAGGCGGACGAGGTCCACGACCAGGGCCTCGGCGGTGGCGCCGGGCTCCAGGCGGACGAGCAGCCCGTCCTCGGTGCGTACGGCGGAGGCGACGCCGGGCAGCGCGGCCACCTTCTCCACGAGCGGTTCGCGCACCGGGGTTCCGGTGCCGACCAGGAGGGTGTCGCCGGAGCCGATGATGTCGCGGACCGGGCCCGCCTGGACCAGTCGGCCCCGGTCCATCACCACGAGGTGGGTGCAGGACTGCTCGACCTCGGCGAGGAGATGGCTGGAGACGATGACCGTGCGTCCGGCGGCCGCGTAGCGGATCATCACCTCGCGCATCTCGCGGATCTGGGGCGGGTCGAGGCCGTTGGTGGGCTCGTCCAGGATGAGCAGGTCGGGCAGGCCGAGCATGGCCTGGGCGATGGCCAGGCGCTGGCGCATGCCCTGGGAGTAGGTGCGGACCGCGCGGCCGAGGGCGTCGCCGAGGCCCGCGATCTCCAGGGCTTCGGCGAGGTGCGCGTCCTCGGCGGGGCGGCCGGTGGCCCGCCAGTACAGTTCCAGGTTCTCCCGGCCGGACAGGTGCGGCAGGAAGCCCGCGCCCTCCACGAAGGCGCCGACCCGGGAGAGGACGGGGGCGCCGGGGCGTACGGCGTGGCCGAAGACGCGGATCTCGCCCGCGTCGGGCCGGATGAGGCCCATCAGCATCCGCAGGGTGGTGGTCTTGCCCGCGCCGTTGGGGCCGAGGAGTCCGAGTACCTGGCCCTTCTCGACGCGGAAGGACAGCTCGCGTACGGCGTAGCGGTCGGCGGAGCCCGTGTAGCGCTTGCTCAAGTCGCCGATGACGAGCGGGACTTCGGCCAGCTCGGGGTCGGGGGCGGGAGCGCTGGTGGGGCGGCGGGCGGTGAGGAGCAGGGCGGCGGCGAGGGCGGCGCCCGCGAGGGGCAGCCACCAGACCCAGGCGGGCAGCGGGGTCCGGGCGGTGGTGACGCCCGGGGCGGTGGGCACGCTCAGGGCGCTTTTCAGCGAGACGGTGTACGTCGCCGGGGCGGTCGGGGAGGCGTAGGCGAGGTCGGTGGAGGCGAGGACCAGGCTGAGCCGGTGGCCCTTCTGCACCTCGTGGTCGATGGCCGGGAGGATGACCGTGACGTCGTTGCCCGCGCGGGCGCCGGTGATGCGCAGGGGTGTGACCAGCTGGGAGGGCAGGACGCGGGTGCCGCCGGGGCCGACGTCGTAGAGCTTGGCGAAGAGGACCGCGTCGTCGGAGGTGGCCTTGACGTGGACGCGTGCGGTGGGTGAGCCGGTGACGCGGAGCGTGGAGCGCAGCGGGGCGGAGTCGAAGTGGGCGTTCTGGCCGGGGAAGTCGAGGGAGACGCCGGTGCCGAGGGCGGAGAGCCGGGCCAGGCTGCCGAGGCCGGGCAGCGCGGAGACGGCGGGCGGGCCCGCGCCGGCCGGGTTGGCGACGTGCTGGGCGCCGCCGGTGAGCGGCATGGTGTGCTGGTCGGAGTGGAGGCCGGGGTAGGCGTTCGCGCTGGCGCCGCGCAGCTGGACGGCGCCGTCGGTGGAGTCGACGCCTCCGGTGCGGGTGACGCGGAAGGCGGGGCCGGTGGCGGCGGAGGTCTCGTCCTTGAGGTAGCGGTCGAACCAGGAGCGCATCCGGGTGGCGACACGGTTGGTCTCGTTGTCGCCGCCGTCGTGGCCGCCGGAGATCCAGTCGACCTTGACCGGGGCGCCGTTGGCCCTGATCGCCCGTTCGGCCGCGTCGGACTGGGCGAGGGTGAACAGGGAGTCCGTCTGGCCCTGGAAGAGGAGCGTGGGCACCTTGATGCGGGCGGCGACGGCGGAGGGGGAGCGTTTCTCCAGGAGGCGGCGGGCGTCGGCGTCCGGGACGCCGGACTGGGCGACGCGCTGGTACATCCGGCACAGGGCGGGCTCGAAGTCCGCGCAGCCGCCGCCGGAGCTGAAGAAGACCCCGGCCCACAGCTTCTTGAACACGCCGTCGGGGAACAGGGCGTCGGCGAGGTCCCAGTAGGTGACGGCGGGGGCGATGGCGTCGACGCGGGGGTCGTACCCGGCGGCGAGCAGGGAGATGGCGCCGCCGTAGGAGGCTCCGGCCATGCCGACGCGGGGGTCGCCGGGGGCGTCGAGGCGGACCTCGGGGCGCCTGGCGAGCCAGTCGATGAGCTGGGAGACGTCCTTGACCTCGTGCTCGGGGTCGTTCAGGCCGATCTCGCCGGTGGAGCGGCCGAAGCCGCGCGCGGACCAGGTCATGACCGCGTAGCCGTGCCGGGCGAGGTCCTGGGCCTGGCCGAGCATGTCCTTCTTGCTGCCGCCGAAGCCGTGGGCGAGCAGGACGGCGGGGCGGCGGCCGGGGCGGCCGTCGGTGAAGAAGGACGTGGTCAGGCGGGTGCCGTCGGCGGTGGTGAGCTTCTGGTCGACCTGGTGCACCCGGGGGGTGTCGTCGCCGGAGGCGGTCGCCGTCCAGGTTCCGGCGGCCACGAGCAGCGCGGCGGCGGAGAGGGCGGCGGCCGCCCGGCGGGGCCCCTTCAGGAGCCGCGCCACGGGCACTCGAAGATCCATGACCCCACCGTAAGGGCCCGGAGCTGCGGCGGACGGCGCCGCCGGGCTGAACCCCCGGCCCTCCCCGGGGAGTACGCGCCCGGCCGGGTGTACCGCGAGCGCGGTACACCGCGAGGGGGCGGTGTCAGGGGCGCGTGTCCTCGGGGAGGGAGACGAGCCAGTGGGTGGCGGCGCGGGGGCGGAGGTAGAGCGCCCAGTAGAGGGTGGCGACGGCGGTGATGCCGCCGGTCCACAGGAGGTAGCCGACGTCCTGCTGGGTGAGGACGTAGGTGAGGACGACGATGAGCAGGATCGGCAGCGCGGGCCACAGCGGCATCCGCCAGGCGGGGGTGTGCCGGTGGGGGTCGCGGCGGCCGAGCAGGGCGGCGACGGCGACGAGCAGGTACATCGCGGTCACGGAGACGCCGGTGACGCCGTAGAGGGTGTCGAGGTCGACGAAGCAGAACAGCGCGCCGGGGACGCCGACGGCGAGGGTGGCGACCCACGGGGAGCCGAAGCGGCCGAGGTTGGAGAAGAGGCCGTTGACCGGGGTGGGCCACGCCTTGTCGCGGGCGGAGGCGAACAGGACACGGGAGTTCTGGATGACCATCACGATGCCCGCGTTGACGATGGCGAGGGCGACGCAGAGGCTGACGAAGGTGCCGACGGCCGTGTTGGACCAGGCGGTGACCATGGAGCTGATGTCGCCGCCGGTCAGCTCCTTGAGGTCGGTGGCGCCCAGGGTGATGGCGGCGACCGGGACCAGGATGATCACGGTGGAGATGGCGAGGGTGGCCAGCACGGTGCGGGCCACGTCGCGGCGCGGGTGCTCCAGTTCCTCGGAGAGGTAGACGGCGGTCGAGAAGCCCTGGGTGACGAAGAGGGCGATGGCGAGTCCGGAGACGACCAGCGCCGCGGTCACGGCGTCCGTGTGGCCGTGGGCGCCCGCGACCTGCATCGAGACGAGGCTGTCGAGCCCCCGGTGCCCGTGGGCGAAGCCGAGGACGGCGACGACGGCGGCCGCGATGACCTCCAGGACCAGGAAGATCCCGGTGATCCAGGCGTTGGCGCGCAGGTCGAGCAGTCCGGCGAGGGTGGCGAGCAGCATCACGGCGGCGCCGGTGAGCGAGGGGTCCAGGTGCACGACGGGGGCGAGGTAGTCGGCGGTGCCCATCGCGATGACGGGCGGCACGATCATGACGACCAGCAGGGAGAGCACGAAGACCAGCCAGCCGGTGAGCCGCCCGGCCAGCGTGGAGACCATGGCGTACTCGCCGCCCGCGCTCGGGATGAGGGTGCCCAGCTCGGCGTAGCAGAACGCCACGGCGATGCAGAGCAGCGAGCCGATGGCGATGGTGAGCGCGGTGGCGGTGCCGAGGGTGCCGAAGAGGTCGGGGACGACGACGAAGAGGGTGGAGGCGGGGGTCACGCAGGAGAGCGTCAGCAGGGTGCCGCCGACGACGCCGATGGAACGCTTGAGCTTCTGGGGGCTGTCGGACGGGTGCCCGGGGGCGGCGTCCTCGGCGGGGCGGAGCGTGTCGGTCATGCGGCGGTCCGATCGACTCGTGCGGGCTCGGAAGGGAGCGCTATCGCCTCCGGCGGTTCGTGGCGTACGTCATGTCTCTCGCTCCTGGCGCGCATCGAACACCGACGAAAACCGGCGCGTCAATGGGTGTTCGGCTACGGATTCCGTAGGTAAACCCGGCTTGCCGCTACGCATACAGCGGCATCTCGCGGGTGGTTCCCCGCTTGTCACCGGTGCGGGAACCGCAGGTGCCCCGCGAAAAAAACCGGGGCCCGGAAGCGGTTCGCGCGCTTCCGGGCCCCGGGTGGGGACGGCCTCGGGTCACTCCTCGTCGCGCAGCCGGGTCACGAGGGGGGCCAGTTCCTCGGCCTGTTCGGTGTGGCCGAGGGCGGCCAGCCGGGTGACGGCGGCCTCCAGACGGGTACGGGCGGGGGCGGGGCGCTCCAGGAAGATGCCCTCCACGACACCCGCGAGCCGCACGCACTCGGCCCACTCGGCCGCGTGCTCGGCGTCCTCCCCCGGGTCGCCGAGCAGGGCGACGGCCTTCTCCAGGGAGGCCAGCGCGCTGTCGTTGTCCCCGGCGTAGGCGTAGACCTGGCCGGACTCGTAGGCCAGGGCGGTCTCCAGGGAGCGGGGCCGACCCCGATGGCCCGCGGCGGCGGCCTCCTCCGCGATCCGGCCCGCGTCGGCGAGGAGGGCGAGGGCGTCGTCCAGACCGTCGGCGCCCTCCCGCTTCACCTGGAGGAGGGCGATCTCGCGCAGGACGCCGCTGAGCTGGTCGTAGCGCGGGGAGCGGGCGTGGACGGCGCGCACCTGCTCCGCGACCTCGCGGGCGTGGCCGAACTCGCCCGCCTCCGCGAGGAGTACGGCCGTCTCGGCGGCGATCATCGCGTGGGCGCGCTCGTCGTCCTCCCAGCCGGCCGACTCCGCCGCGAGGGTGACGTACTCGACGACGGCGGCCTTGAGGTCGTCCAGCGCGTGCAGCGCGCGGGCGCGGGTCAGCCGCAGCTGGGCCACGATCCGGTCGTTCATCTCCCCGGCCGCGACGTCCGGTTCGGCCAGGAGGGAGTCGACCAGGGAGACGCAGTCCTCGGCGCGGCCGAGCTGCAGGCTGATCCGGGCCGCCTCCATGTAGGCGCAGAACGCGTCCGTGCGGTCGCCGTCGCGCAGGCCCAGCTCCGCCGAACGGGTCAGGTGCCGCAGCGCCTCGCCAGGGCGCCCGAGGTGCAGACACGCCTGGGCCAGATCGGTGTGGACGCGGATGGCGTGGGCCGTGTCGGCGGGCCACTCGGCGCCCAGGCGCAGGGCCTCGGCCAGGCTCTCGTGGGCGGCCTCGGCGTCGTGGAGGCCGAGCTGGAAGCGGCCGCGCAGCGCGAGGGCGCGGGGCACGTGCCAGGCGGGTCCTTCCTTCCCGAGCCGCTCCAGGAGGGTGTCGATCCCGGTGACGGCGGTGGGCACGTCACCGGCGAGGGCGTGGGTGCTCGCCCGCAGCAGCAGGGCGCCGGAGCGCTGTCCGGCGATGTCGTGCCGGTCGGCGAACGCGTACAGCAGGTCCGCCTCGGCGAAGAGCGGCGCGATGTGCTCCTCGTCGCCCGAGGTCTGGAGCCGCAGCCCGAGCAGGGTCGCCCGCAGCCGCAACAGCCGCGCCTCCTGGTACGGGGCGAGGCCGTCCGCCTCCTCGTGGAGGCGGACCACGCCCGCGTGGGCGGCGGTCAGCGCGGCGGTCCGCTCCCCGGCCGGGTCGGCGGCGTCCCGCGGGGGGATCTGGGCGCGGGCGAGCAGGGCACTGGCCCGGGAGAGCGCCGCGTCACCGGGCTCGCCCGCCTCGTCGTACAGGGCGGCGGCCTCGTCCTGGAGGTCGGCGGCGTCGGTGTAGCGGTCCTTCGCGGCCGCCCGGTCCGCCTCGTCGGCCAGCAGGTCGGCGCGCAGCCGGACGAGCGGGCCCACGGCCGGGTCGTCGGGGTGGACGTAGCCGGGGGCGGCGACCAGGGTGCGCAGCCGGGCCCAGCACGCGAGGGCGTCCGGGTGTCCCTGCGTGTCCAACTCCCTGGCCCGCAGGACGAGTTCGGGCAGCGACTCGGGGAGGCCGGCCGGGGCGGCGGGCGCGGTGACCGGTGCCGCCGGGGCCACGTCGTCCAGGGCCCGGGCGCGCAGGGTCAGTTCGAGGGCGTCCACGAGCGGGGCGCG
>NZ_WWIR01000176.1 GCF_009863025.1 Streptomyces sp. SID4985
AGGGGCGCGGGGAACTGCGCGACCAGCCACGACGGCCAGGCAGCCGCGCGAAGACCGAAACCACGACGGCGATCAGGCGCCCCGCCGAAGCCTGCGCAGCATCCTCGCATCGTCGAAACCGACTTCCCGCGCCGCCGACTCCACCGTCGCCCCATGCCCCATGAGATGCTCGGCCCGCTCGACCCGCAGCGCCTGCTGATACCGCAGCGGCGTAAGCCCCGTGGCCCGGCCGAACACCCGCGTGAGCGTCCGCGCGCTGACACCGACATGCGCGGCCAGCCGGTCCAACGGCAACCGCTCGGCGAACCTCGCGTCGATCAGGTCCTGCACCCGATGCGCCGTGTCGTCCAGATGCGCCCGGTGCCGCAGCATCGCGCTGGCCTGGGGCTCGTCGCCGTTGCGCCGCGCGTAGATGACCATCTCGCGCGCGACCCGCGCCGCGAGGGCGGGACCATGCCGCACGGCCAGCAGATGCAGCGCGAGGTCGATCCCGCTGGCGATGCCCGCCGAGGTGACCACGCGGTCGTCGGTGGTGAAGAGCACGTCCCGGACGACGGTGGCCCGGGGATGGCGGGCGGCGAGTTCGTCCTGGAGCGCGTGGTGGGTCGTACAGCGGCGCCCGTCGAGCAGCCCCGCGCGGCCGAGCGCCTCCGCCCCGGCGCAGACGCTGGCGACGGT
>NZ_WWIR01000177.1 GCF_009863025.1 Streptomyces sp. SID4985
GCGGCGGCCTGGATGCCGTAGGCGCCGCGGCCGAAGAAGCTGGTGTTGAGGTAGCCCTCGAGGATCTCGTTCTTGGACTTCTCGCGGCCCAGCTTGACCGAGATGAAGAACTCCTTGGCCTTGCGGCTCAGGGTCTGCTCCTGGGCCAGGTAGTAGTTCTTCACGTACTGCTGGGTGATGGTGGAGCCGGACTGCCTGCCCTTGCCGGTGGCCATGTTCCAGCCCGCGCGGAGCATCGCCTTGGGGTCGACGGCGGGCTCGGTGTAGAAGTCCCGGTCCTCGGCGGCGAGTACGGCGTGCTGGGCGTTCTTGGAGACCTCGGCGAGGTTGACGTTCTCGCGGTTGACCTGGCTGTCGCGGGTGTCGCGGGCGAGCTGGGAGCCGTCGGCGTAGAGGTAGACGTTGCTCTGCTTGGTGGCGAGGGCGTTGGCGGGCGGGATCTTCACCATCGAGTAGCCGAGGAAGAAGAGGCCGATGATCAGCAGCGCGCCGACGACGACGGTCCCGAGGACGAGCCGCCAGCCGGGGACGAGGCGGCGCCAGCCGGTGCGCTTGGGCTTCTTGCCGTTGCCCTTGCCGCCGCCTCCGCCGCTGCCGCCGCTGCCGTTTCCGCCGGACGCGGAGGCCGTCTCGGGGGCGGGGGCCGCGGGGGTACGGGGGATGACGGTGGTGGCCGCGGCGGCGCCGGTGTCGGTGGGCGTGGCGGTCTGCTGGTCGCCCTGGCGGGGCGCGTTGATCCGCCGGAGCACCTGCGTGTGCTCGTCGGCGGGCGGCTCGCTCTTGGGGTCCTTTATCCGCCGCAGGACCTGCGTGCTCTCGGTGGCGGGCGGCTCGCTCTTGGCGGCGCCCTTGGCCCCCTGGGGCGCCTTGATCCGCCGGAGCACCTGCGTGCTCTCGACAGCGGGCGTCTCCTCGGCACCGGAGCGGGGGCCTGGGACGGAGGGGTTCTGGGCGGCGCCCTGCCGTGTTTCGTCGGGGCTACGACGCGGAGCGCCGGGTGCCTGCGGCGCCTGGGGCTGCGGGCGGTCGGCACCGGGTGCCTGCGGCGCGTGACCGGTCTGTCCGGGGCGGTTGGCACCGGCGCCCTGGGACGCCTGGCCGGGCTGTCCGGGGCGACCCGCGTCTGCGGACTGGGACGCGGGAGCACCCTGGTCGGGACGGCCCGCTCCGCCGGACTGGGACGCGGAAGTGCCCTCGCCCCGGCGGTCCGTGCCGGTGTCCTGCGCGGGCCGGTCCGCTCGGCCGGTACCGGGGCCCTCGCCCTGCGGGGCCTGACCACCCTGGCCCGGACGACCGGCGCCGGGGCCCTGCGGGGCCTGACCGGCGCGACGCGCGCCCTCCGTACCGACGGACTGAGCACCCTGTCCGCCCCGGCCCGAACGGTCGGCGCCGGGCACCTGACCCCCCGGACCGGAAGCCTGACTCGGCTGACCCGTCCGACCACCCGGGGCCGCACCCTGGCCCGGTCGACCCGCGCCGGAGCCCTGC
>NZ_WWIR01000178.1 GCF_009863025.1 Streptomyces sp. SID4985
GCTCGGCCCGCCGCGTCAGCGCGGGCCTGTACACCTTCCGCGGGCTGCTGGACCCCGACTGGGCGGACGAGACCCGGGCCGAACTGGCCTGGGTCTCGGGCACCTTCGGCCTGGAGCACGCCTGCGCGGCCCGCCTGGACCGGCTGCTGCTCGCCCTGCACCGGCTCTCGGGGACCACGACGGCACCACCCACCACGGCGGCCAACACCCTCCCCGCGCCCACGAAGGCACCCCCCGCCGTCCCCCTCACGGTCGGCGCCGCCCGCGCCGCCGCCCTCCTCGACCGCAGGCTCACCCTGGCCCGCGCCCGCGCCCACTCCGGCGCCCTGGAGGCGCTCGGCTCCGCCCGCTTCCACGCGCTGGCCGACCGCATCGCCGTACTCGCCAGCGACGTCCCCCTCGCGCCCGGCGCGGCCGGGGCGGACCTCGGCCCGTACGCGACGGCCGCCGAGGACCGGCTCAACAGCGCGGTCGCCGCGCTGCCCCTGGTCACCGCCGGGCACCCGTACAACGCGCAGGCCCTGGCCGACGGCCTGTCC
>NZ_WWIR01000179.1 GCF_009863025.1 Streptomyces sp. SID4985
GGCCTCGTCGAGGACGGTGATCGCCACGTCGTCCAGGAACACGTCGCCGCGCTGGATCAGGTCGTCCAGCCGGCCGGGGGTGGCCACCAGCACCTCGGTGCCGCGCCGGACCTGGTTGGACTGCCGGGTGATCGACATGCCGCCGACCACGGTGGTGATCCGCAGGTTCAGCACCCCGGCGTACGGGGCGAGCGCCTCGGTGACCTGCTGGGCCAGCTCGCGGGTGGGCA
>NZ_WWIR01000180.1 GCF_009863025.1 Streptomyces sp. SID4985
TCGCCGGCCGCTGCGGGCGGACACCCCCCGCCACGTCCCCTCCTCGCCGTCTGCGGCCAACTGTCGTGTCAGCGGCGGCGGTAGAGCAGGCGGCCCGCCAGCACCGTTGCTACGCACGTTGCCGCGCCCTGCGCCACGAGGGCTGCTCGGTCCTCCACGTCGAACACCGCGAAGCGGGCCGGTCCGCCCGCGGTGAGGGGTGGGAGGAGGATCAGGGGGCGGGGGGAGAGGGATGGGGGGCC
>NZ_WWIR01000181.1 GCF_009863025.1 Streptomyces sp. SID4985
CCTGCTCCCCGGACCGGCGCATGTACTTCTTCGTCCTGCCGGGCGCCGCCGCCAAGGTCCCGGACCTCGTCCGCAAGCTGGGCTGGATCCCCTCCTCCCTCGACCTCGTCACGCGCGGCGAGGGGCACTACGTGGCGGCCCCGCCGACCCGGATCGGCGGCCGGGGCGCCGTGCAGTGGGCCCGCCGCCCCACCCCGGCGAACCGC
>NZ_WWIR01000182.1 GCF_009863025.1 Streptomyces sp. SID4985
ACTGCCACCATCACGCCACCCGTCGGCAGCGCCTGCATCAACCCGGCACGAGCGGCTACGAGCACACAGGCGTCCTTGAGCGTCAGCACACCCGCGACATGAGTTGCGGCAATCTCGCCCACCGAGTGACCCGCAACGATGTCCGGGCGAAGACCCCACGACTCCAGCAGACGGAACAGCGCCACCTCGAACGCGAACAACGCCGGCTGGGCAAACCCCGTCTCATCCAGACCCTCACCACTGGCCACCACATCCCGCAGGGGACGCGGCAACAACGGGTCCAGCCCTGCGCACACTTCATCGAACGCCCCCGCGAACACCGGGAACGCCTCACCCAACTCCCCACCCATACCGACCCGTTGAGCACCCTGACCGGTAAACACAAACGCCGTCCGCCCCCGCCGCACACCCGACGACACACCTGCGCCGTCGGCCAGCGC
>NZ_WWIR01000022.1 GCF_009863025.1 Streptomyces sp. SID4985
CGCCACCTCGAACGCGAACAACGCCGGCTGGGCAAACCCCGTCTCATCCAGACCCTCACCACTGGCCACCACATCCCGCAGGGGACGCGGCAACAACGGGTCCAGCCCTGCGCACACTTCATCGAACGCCCCCGCGAACACCGGGAACGCCTCACCCAACTCCCCACCCATACCGACCCGTTGAGCACCCTGACCGGTAAACACAAACGCCGTCCGCCCCCGCCGCACACCCGACGACACACCTGCGCCGTCGGCCAGCGCCCTCAGCCCGGACAGCAGTTCATCGCGGGTGCTGCCGACGACCGCGGCACGCCGCTCCAGCGCGGCACGGGCCATGGCCAGGGAGTAGCCCACGTCGATGGGGTCGAGTTCGGGGCGTCCGGTGAGGTGCTCGTGCAGGCGTCGCGCCTGGGCGCGCAGGGCCGTCTCGTCCCGCCCGGAGACGAACCACGGCACCGGGTTCACCGGGCCACTGTCGACGCGCTCGGGCTCGGGGTCGGGGTCGCCCTGCTCGATGATGACGTGCGCGTTCGTACCGCTGATCCCGAACGAGGACACCGCGGCCCGGCGAGGACGGCCGGACTTCGGCCACTCCCGTGCCTCCGTCAGTAGCCGCACCGCACCCGTGTCCCAGTCCACGTGCGGCGACGGCTCGTCGGCGTGGAGGCTCTTGGGAAGGGCCGCATGGCGCATGGCCTGTACGACCTTGATGATGCCGCCGACGCCTGCGGCGGCCTGGGTGTGGCCGATGTTGGACTTCAACGAACCGAGCCACAAAGGGTGTTCATTCGGGCGGTCCTGGCCGTAGGTCGCGAGCAGCGCGTGCGCCTCGATCGGATCGCCCAGCACCGTGCCCGTACCGTGCGCCTCCACCGCGTCCACATCCGTGGCCCGCAGACCGGAGTTGGCGAGGGCCTGCCGTATGACGCGTTCCTGCGCCGATCCGTTGGGCGCGGTGAGGCCGTTGGACGCACCGTCCTGGTTCACCGCGGAGCCGCGAATGACCCCCAGCACCTGGTGACCGTTGCGCCGGGCATCGGACAACCGCTCCACGAGCAGCAACCCCACACCTTCCGACCAACCGGTGCCGTCCGCCGCAGCCGAGAACGACTTGCACCGCCCGTCCGGCGCGAGCCCACGCTGCCGCGAGAACTCCACGAAAGCCTGCGGTGTGGACATGACGGTCACGCCACCGGCGAGCGCGAGATCGCACTCCCCCTGTCGTAGCGCATTGGCGGCCAGATGCAGCGCCACCAGCGACGACGAGCACGCCGTATCCACCGTCACCGCCGGACCCTCGAACCCGAAGGTGTACGACAGCCGCCCGGAGGCGATGCTGCCGGCGGTGCCGCCCGCCCGATAACCCTCCAGTTCCTGCGGGACGGAGCCCGGTCCGGAGCCGTAGTCGTGGTACATCACGCCGGTGAACACGCCCGTACGGCTGTTCCTCAGGGACGCGGGCACGATCCCCGCGTTCTCCAGCGTCTCCCAGGCGGTCTGGAGGAGCAGTCGCTGCTGCGGATCGGTCGCCAGGGCCTCACGCGGGGACATACCGAAGAACCCGGCATCGAACTCGTCGGCGTCGTAAAGGAAGCCACCGTGTCGGGTGTACGACGTGCCCGTGCGGTCCGGATCCGGGTCGTACAACGCATCCACGTCCCAGCCCCGGTTCACCGGGAACTCCCCCACCGCGTCCACACCCTCGGCCACCAGCCGCCACAGATCCTCCGGCGACGCCACACCACCCGGATAACGGCACGCCATCCCCACGATCGCGATCGGCTCGTCCGAGGACGTGGAGGACCGCTCCCGCACGGCAGTGGTGGTTCCGGCGCGTTCGCCGGACAACCGCTCCAGCAGGTGGGTGACGAGGGCCGCGGGGGTGGGGTGGTCGAAGACCAGGGTGGTGGTCAGGCGGAGCCCGGTGGCGGTGCCGAGGCGGTTGCGGAGTTCGACGGCGGTCAGGGAGTCGAATCCCATGTCCTGGAACGGCCGGTCGGTGTCGAGGTCGTTCGGGGCCTGGTAGCCCAGGACTTCGGCCACCTGCGTGCGGACCAGCTCGGCCACCGACCGTGCACGCTCTTCGGGCGACAGACCGGACAGTTGCCGCCCGAGGGGTGTCGTCCTGGCGGACGAGGAGGCGGAGGTGCCGCGTGCGCGCCGGGGCCGGGCGGGTACGAGCTTGCGGAGGATGGGGGCAGGGTCGTCCTGGGCCCGCAGGGCGGCCGTGTCGAGGCGGGTGATCGCGACGACCGTTTCACCGCTCTCCAGAGCCGCATCGAACGACCCCATCGCGTCCTGAGAGTCCAGTGGGCGCAATCCCAGCCGCGACAAGCGCCGCAGGTCAGCCTCCGCGAGGTGACCCGTCAGTCCACTCGACTGCTCCCACAGACCCCAGGCCAGTGAGACACCCGGCAATCCGGCAGCCCGCCGGAACTCCGCCAACCCGTCCAAGAACGCGTTACCCGCCGCATAGTTCGCCTGACCGGCCGTCCCCAGCACACCGGCCAGCGACGAATACACCACGAACGCCGACAGATCGCACGACCGGGTCAGCTCATGCAGATTCCATGCCGCGTCCACCTTCGGCCGCAGAACGCGCTCCAACTGCCCCTCGGACATGCCCGCGACGACACCGTCATCCACCACCCCCGCCACATGGACCACCGCCGACAACGACGTCTCCACTCCGGCGAGAACCCTCGCCAGCGCCTCCCGGTCCCCCACATCACACGAGGCGAAGGACACCTCCACCGCCCCGAGACCCAGCAGCTCTTCCCGCAGCTCCTCCGCGCCCGGCACATCCCC
>NZ_WWIR01000183.1 GCF_009863025.1 Streptomyces sp. SID4985
CGAGGCGGGCGGCTGGGCCGGGCTCGCCGACCGGGCGGGCTGCCGCCAGGCGATGGCGCGGGCGCAGGCGCTGTTCGCGCGGGGCGCCTCGGACGCCGACCCCGAGTGGATGAGCTTCTACGGGCAGGCCGAGCTGGAGGGCCTGGAGGCGCAGTGCTGGTCGACGCTGGGCGACTGGTGGCGCGCGGCCCGGCACGCGCGGCGCGCGGCGGACCTCCAGGACCCGCACTTCTCCCGCAACATCGCGCTCTACACCGCCGAACTCGCCGACGACCTCGCCCGCGACGGCCGCCCCGACGAGGCCGCCTCCGCCGGACTGCGGGTCCTGGAACTGCTCACCCATGTGCAGTCCTCCCGCATCCAGACGATGCTCGCGGGCACCGCGCGCGTACTGCTGCCGCACCGGCGCGCGTCCGGCGTGTCGGAGTTCCTGGAACGCCACGCGGCGGTACCCGGGCCCCGGCAGGGCTGAACGGCACGGGCACGCGCGCGTACGGCGACCTCGGTGAAGTCCGCCATCCCGCGCGCGCGTAGGAGCCTGTCACCACGCGCGCGTAGAAGCCCGTCGGCCCGGGCCCGTCAGCCCGCCAGGTGCCCCACGTCGTTCCAGTTCTCGATCGCCGGTTCGCCGTAGGCCCAGCCGAGCACCGACAGCGAGGTCGGGTTGAGGCGGATGCGGGCCGCGAAGTCCAGGGGCAGGCCGAGCCAGCGGGCGCCGATGGAGCGCAGGATGTGGCCGTGGGCGAAGACCAGCACGTCGCGGTCGGCGGAGCGGGCCCACGCGACGACCTCGTCCGCGCGCGCGGTGACGTCGGCGACGCTCTCCCCGCCGGGCACCCCGTCGCGCCAGATCAGCCAGCCGGGCCGGTCGGCGTGGATCTCGGCCGGGGTCAGGCCCTCGTAGGCGCCGTAGTCCCACTCCATGAGCGTGTCCCAGGTGTGCGCGCGCTCGCCGAAGCCGGCCAGTTCGCAGGTCTCGCTCGCGCGCACGAGCGGGCTGGTGCGTACCTCCGCGAACGGCAGGCCGTCCAGCGGGGGGCGGTGCAGCCGCTCGCCGAGGAGCTTGGCGCCGCGCCGTCCCTCCTCCAGGAGGGGGATGTCCGTCCTGCCGGTGTGCTTGCCGGACAGCGACCATGCCGTCTGTCCGTGCCGGGCCAGCAGGATGCGCGGTGCCATGGGAGGGAGACCTTTCCGGGAGAGGAATGCCAGGTGGCCGCCGGGGTAACGACAGCCCAGGTCCTTCCATCATCGCGCACCGGTGGGACGGGCAACCCGGCGGGCGACCACGGCGTCTTCCAGGGCTGGAGCGACCGCGCGGGGCGGGGGCGGACACCGTAAAGTGTCACGGCGCCCGGCGGGGACGCCGCACGCGCAGGGGCACAGGAGGGGGAGGGCGGTCGGATGCCGCAGACCGAGACACCGGGCACCGAGGTAACGCCGCGGCCCCGGTTGCGCTGGTGGACCGAGCTGCCGCTGATCCTGCTCGTCTACGGCTGCTACTCGGCGGGCCGTCTCCTCGCGCGCGGGGACGTTTCCTCAGCCGTGGACCACGGTCTGGCGATCCTGCGCATCGAGCAGCTGCTGCACCTGGACGCCGAGCACCCGCTCAACCGCCTGTTCACCCGCGAGCCCTGGATCGGCGTGCCCGCCGACTTCTGGTACGCCTCGCTGCACTACCTGGTCACGCCCGCGATACTCGTCTGGCTGTTCCGCTCGCACGCGGTGCGGTACCGGGCGGCGCGTACCTGGCTGATGACGTCCACGTTCATCGGTCTGATCGGCTTCACCCTGCTGCCGACCTGCCCGCCGCGCCTGCTCCACCCGGGGCACGGCTTCACCGACACCATGGCGTACTACAGCTCGTACGGCTGGTGGGGCGGCCAGGCGAGCGCCCCGCGCGGCATGGGCGGCATGACGAACCAGTACGCGGCGATGCCGAGCCTGCACGTCGGCTGGGCGCTGTTCTGCGGCGTGATGCTGTGGCGCTACGGCCGCACCTCCCTGGCCAGGGTCTGCGCGGTGGCCTACCCGCTGCTGACCGCGCTCGTGGTCATGGGCACCGCCAACCACTATCTGCTGGACGCGGTGGCGGGCGCCGCGGTCATGGGTGCCGGGCTGCTGCTCACGCCGTACGTGCTGCGCGCGGCGGACGCGGTGAAGGCCCGGCTGAGCCTCGCCTGGGCCTCTCCGGCCGCCGCGGTCTCCCCCGTTGTCAGTGGCGGATGCCAGACTTCCGCGGGTGAGCGAATTCCACGGCAGCGCGAGTCTCGGCTCGATCCCCCGGCAGGACCGGACGCCTCCCCCAGCGGAGCGGGCGACGGCACTCCGGCACCGGCTCGCTGAGCTGCGCGGTCCCGAGGTTCAGGCCAAGGCCCTGGACGCCCGCGCCCTCGCGGCGCTCGCGTCCAACCCGGGCTGCCGCCGCCGCGCGATCCTGGACGGCGCCGGGGTGGACAAGGCCCGCCTGGCGACCGGTCTCGGCTCGCCCTCGGACTACGGCCAGTCGCAGTTCGCCCTGATCCGGGGCAATGTCTTCGAGGCCCGCGTGAAGGCGGACCGCGGCGCCGAACTGCTGCGTCTCGCGCACGCCTGCTTCGACCCCGCCACCGAACCCCCGGCCGGCGCCGCCGTACCCGACCTGACCGCCGACGGCCCCAAGGGGCGTACGGCGCGTACGGAACTGGCGCTGCGCGAGGCCGTGGAAGCGGGCGGCTGGACGCTCCTCGACCACCCGATGCTCGCCCTGGAGGTGGCGGGGGCGCCCGCGTTCCTGGAGCCGGACGCGGTGGTGGTGCACCCGGACGGGGTGTGGACGGTCGTGGAGATCAAGTCCTTCCCGATGCTGGACGGTTCGGCCGACGCCTCGAAGGTGGGCGCGGCGGCCCGTCAGTCGGCGGTGTACGTGCTGGCCCTGGAGGAGGTCGCGGCCCGGCTCGACCCGGCGATCCGGGTACGGCACGAGGTGCTGCTGGTGTGCCCGAAGGACTTCTCCAACCTGCCCACCGCGCGCGCGGTGGACGTGCGCCGTCAGCGTGCGGTGACGGCACGGCAGTTGACCCGGCTCACCCGGATCGAGGAGATCGCCGACGGGCTGCCCGAGGGCACCTGCTTCGCGCCGGACCGCACGCCGGAGGAGCTGGAGGCGGCCGTGGACGCGGTCCCGGCGACGTACGCGCCGGAGTGTCTGTCCTCCTGCGAACTGGCCTTCCACTGCCGGGAGCGCTCGCGCGCGTCCGGCGCGGTGACCCGGCTAGGCCGCCCGCTGCGGGCCGAACTCGGCGGTCTGCGCACGGTGGAGGAGGTCCTCTCGGCGGCGCGCGGCGAGAGCGGTGACCCGGACGACCCGGCGGTGGCCGCGCTGCGCCGGGCCGCCGCCCTGCGCGCGGAGGCGCTCGCGCACGCGGCGGCCGCGCGGGAGGTGACCCTGTGTCCCTGATCGCGACCCTCGCCCGCCTCGAGGCCGTCGGCACGGGCGTGGCCCAGCCGCTCACGACCGTCCGGCACCGTCATCTGTCCGCCCGTCCCCTGGTGTTCGTGCCGCTGACCACCTCCGGCGAGGCGGGCGCCCCGCTCGGCGCGCTGGTCGGCACCGACCGGGACGCGCCGCGGCTGCTGGCGGTGCCCCAGCCGCGCGACCGCGACCTGCGCTTCGCGTTCCTCGCCGAACTGGCCGACGTCGTCCTGCCGTACATCGACTCCCACGCCGAGGCCGTGGAGGCCGCCGAGCGCACCGAGACCGACCCGGAGACCGGCAAGCGGGTCAAGGTCGAGGTCGACCTGTGCGCGGACGCGCCCCAGCTGATCGTGCCGAGCCGGGCGGGCCTGGAGTACGTGCGCCTGCTGGGCCGCTCGACGCGTTTCCGGCGCACCGCCGAGCAGGAGCCGGAGGCCCCGAACCCGGCGCCGCCCCGGGTTCCGCTGCTGGGCCGCTGGCTGACCCACTACGGCGAGCGGGCGCGCGTCCCCGGCTCCTCGCTGCTGCTCGCGCTCACCGAGGTCCTGTCCCGGCACTGGGCGACCGGGCAGAGCAGCCTGGAGGACCAGCACTTGGGCGCGCTGCTGTCCTGGATCGCGCCGCCTACGGGCAGTTCGGGCGCCGAGGCCGCCTTCCGCGCGGAGCGCGAGCGCGACGGCCAGGGGCAGCTGACCTGCCCGCCCGCCGGTCCGGCCACCGACCCGGCGTTCGACAACAAGCTCCTCGCCCCGGCCATCGAGGCGTACGACCGCGCGCGTACCGCCCTCGCGGCCGCCGAGGACCCGGTGGACGCGGAGGACCGTACGGCCGCAGTCACCAAGGCCGAGCGCAGGATCCGCGAACTGGTGGAGCAGGTCACCCGGCCCACCTGGGACGCGGTGTGGGACGGCCTCGACCTGCTGCGGGCGCTGCCCGAGGGGGCGCACGTCGAGGAGCGGTGGACGCGGGACCGCTGGTCGTTCACCGGCCACCGGGACCGGGTGCTGGCGGGCGAGCCCCCGCAGCCGCGCCGGGACGACGCGGTGACGGCGGCGAACAAGCTGGCCACGCGCGAGCGCGAGCAGTCCCGTCTGGAGGCGCAGGAGGCGCTGGACGACCCGCTGGTGATGGCGGGGCGGCGGCTGGCCGGGGAGGCGTTCGCGGGCGAGGTCGTCGATGTCGTCATGGCGTACAGCGAGGGCAAGCGGCCGAGTCCGCGCCCGCTGGTGACCGTGCGCACGGAGGACCGGCCGCATCTGGCGGAGCGCGCGAAGGCGTACCGCTCGCTGAACGGCAAGCCGCAGTCGGCGGAGTTCGCCGGGTACGAGGGCGATCCCGAGGAGGGGCTGCTCGTGCTGCGGATCGTGGACAAGATGGGCCGGGGCAAGGAGCCGGAGCCGGGTTCGGTGCCGGAGAAGGGCGACCGGCTCTGCTTCACGCTCTTCGAGCACGAGCAGCGGGGCGGGCCGAAACTGCCCGACCAGGAGGACACTCCGTGGACCCACGGCGGCCCGCCGGACGGGTCCGTGCCGGAGGCGCCTGACGCGACGACCGAGGAGGACCTTCTGTGACCACAGTGGACTTCGATCCGGGAACCGCCGCCGGGCGCGCCACGGACGCGATCCTCCGCGACACCCTGCACGGCACCGAGCGGGGCGTGGTGGTGGACTCACCGCCCGGCGCGGGCAAATCGACGCTCGTGGTCCGCGCGGCGCTCGAACTCGCCGACGCAGGGCGCCCGTTGATGGTGGTGGCGCAGACCAACGCGCAGGTGGACGACCTGGTCCTGCGGCTCGCGGAGAAGAACCCCGACCTGCCGGTGGGCCGCCTGCACAGCAGCGACGCCGACGCCTACGACCGCTCGCTGGACGCCCTGCCGAACGTGCGCGCCTCCGCGAAGGCGGCCGACCTCGCCGGACTCCCCGTGGTGCTGTCGACGGCCGCGAAGTGGGCGCACGTGAAGGTGGACGAGCCGTGGCGGCACGCGATCGTGGACGAGGCGTACCAGATGCGCTCGGACTCGCTGCTCGCCGTGGCGGGCCTGTTCGAACGAGCCCTTTTCGTGGGCGACCCGGGCCAGCTGGACCCGTTCTCGATCGTGGGCGGCGACCAGTGGGCGGGCCTGTCGTACGACCCGTCTTCCTCGGCGGTGAGCACGCTGCTGGCCCACAACCCCCGGCTGCCGCAGCACCGCCTGCCGGTCTCCTGGCGGCTGCCCGCCTCGGCGGCCCCGCTGGTCTCGGCCGCGTTCTACCCGTACACCCCGTTCCGCAGCGGCACCGGGCACGGCGACCGCCGCCTGTCCTTCGCGGTGCCGTCCGACGGCTCGGCCCCGGACCGCGTGATCGACGAGGCCGCGGAGTCCGGCTGGGGCCTGCTGGAACTCCCGCCCCGCCACACCCCGCGCACGGACCCGGAGGCGGTACGGGCGGTGGCCCTGGTGGTCCGCCGCCTGCTGGACCGAGGCGGCGCCGCCCTCTCGGAACGCTCCCCCGACCCGACCCCCCTCACCGCCGCCCGCGTCGCCGTCGGCACCGCCCACCGCGACCAGGCGGCGGCGATCCGCGCGGCCCTGTCCGACCTGGGCGTAACGGGCGTCACCGTCGACACGGCCAACCGCCTCCAGGGCCGCGAGTACGACGTGACGGTCGTCCTCCACCCCTTGTCCGGCCGCCCCGACGCCACCGCCTTCCACCTCGAAACCGGCCGCCTCTGCGTCCTGGCCTCCCGCCACCGCCACGCCTGCATCGTCGTCTGCCGCGCGGGCGTCGACACCCTCCTCGACGACTACCCCTCCACGGAGCCGGTCCAGCTGGGCACGCTGGTGAAGTTTCCGGACGGGTGGGAGGCGAACCACGCGGTACTGGCCCACCTGGCGGAACACCGGGTGAGCTGGCGCCCTTGACCACTGGTTCCGGCAGCGAGGGAGGTGCGGTCGTGGAGACCACGTCGGAGGTTTTCGCGGGCGCGGTTCGCGCGGGTATCGAGCCCGGTCTGCGGCGGCTCGGGTTCGTGGGATCGCGTGGTTGCTTCGAGTTGCGTGATCCGGAGGTGTGGCGGCTTCTCGGCATCCAGAAAGCCGGCGGTTCCTCGTCGTCGCGGGTCAGGTTCACGGTCAACGTCATGATCATGGACAAGTCGGTGTGGGAGGAGGCCCGTACCGGTTTCTCGAAGGCTCCCGCGCGGCCGAATCCCAACAACGTCTACGGACAGTGGGGGCGCCCGCGACGGATCGGCGCTCTGCTGCCGGGCGGCGTGGACCACTGGTGGGAGGTGACCGCCCGGACGTCGCCGGAGCGGCTGGCCGCGGGGGTCCTGTCGGCGGTGGAGGACTACGCCCTTCCCTTCCTGCGAGGCGGCACGCCCTGACGCGTCCGGCCGGGCACCGGACGACACGGAAGTCATGAGCGGGCCGGGCACCGGGTAGGCATGGGCCAGTACGTCCCCTTGCGTCCGCGCGGGACAATGGACGGTGGCCCACCCCGGAACACCCCGGAGGGGGGCCGGAAACGCAGAGGAGGAGATGTGGACATGGCGGAGCCCACGCCGCGTCGGAACGAACCGCGGCTACGCCCCGCGCCCCTGCTCTTCGAGCCCGCCGAGGCGGCAGGCGACCCGGAGCACTTCTTCGACCTGGAGTCGATCGAGGACCCGAGGACGCTGCTGACGCGGGCGACGGAGCTGACCCAGGCGTTTCGCGCGGCGGCCGACCGTGCGATGGAGTTCCAGGCCATCGCGGCGGCCCAGCTGGCCGACCCGCGCCGGTTCGACCGGCTGACCTCGGCGGACATCGCCGAGCGCGCGGAGTGGACCGAGGACTACGCCAAGAGAATGGTGGAGTTCGGGCGGGATCTCATGCGTGGGGTGGAGCCGGACGGGCGGACGCCCGTCGACCCGCGCTGACCCCCGTCGGCACGCGACGCGTCCACCCATCTGGCATATGCCGAGCGGGCAAGATACCCCCTCCCGCACCCCCCTGTCCCAATTTTCCGCAACCCAGGAGAAGCGCGCCCTCACCGACGGTAGACATGGGGGCATGAGCAGCGCACCGAACGTCACCGCAGCCACCGCCGACGGCGCCGCGTGGCTCGCCTCCGCCGGAACGTATCCGCGCAGCACGCTCGCCCTGTGGGAGGAGCGTCCGGGTGCGCCGGTGGTCCTGCCGTGCGGGAGCGTCTTCGACGTGGTGAGCGCGCCGGCGATCTTCGGGCGGCGGATGCTGGACCGGTTGTGGGGTGAAGGGCCCGGATCGGGGCCTGTCGCGGTGCACCGGGGGCGGATGCTGCTGTTCGCCGCGCCGGGTACGGCACAGCGGCTGCCCTCCCTGCTGACCTGGGAGGAGTGGGGCCCGCGCACCCACGCCGTACCGCCGTTGCTGTGCCACGGAACCGGGGACGCGGTGACCGTACCGGCGCTCCACGGCGAGGACCCCGCGGGCACAAAAGGCTCCCGCTGGCTGGTCGCGCCGGACACCCGGCAGCCGTGGCTGCCGGGGCCCGAGGTGGTGCTCTGGGCGGCGGTGCGGGCGGCTCGCGCGGCGGTGCGGATATCGATTTTTCCTCCCGCCGACCAGGATGCTAAGGTCTACGACGTCAGCAGGCGCCGCTAGCTCAGTTGGTTAGAGCAGCTGACTCTTAATCAGCGGGTCCGGGGTTCGAGTCCCTGGCGGCGCACAGACAACGATCAGGCCCCTCGCGCAAGCGGGGGGCCTGATCGCGTTCCGGGCCACAGGCCATCCGTACACACCACCCGCACGCCACCCCCGTGCCACCCGCACTTCAGAGCGCCCGCGGCGTGATCGACACCGTCCACGCCCCCGACGGCGTCCGGTCCTCCACCTCCACCCGCACCCCGTCCCCCGGCACGGTGAAGCTCTCCCCCGCCGACAGCGGGGCGTCGGCGAGCGGGGGGTAGACGGAGTTCTCCCAGCAGGCCGAGGCACGCGGGTGGGTGTCGATCACCTGGACCGGACCGTCGCCGGACTCGGCACCGGCGTGGACGCGGTAGACGAGGACGCCCTCGCGGCAGCCGGAGCCGTCGTTCCCGGCGGAGGCGCGCGCCTCGAAGGCCAGGGCGCTGTCCGCCCCGGTGCGCACCACCGCGAGCTTCGTACCGCGCCCGAGCCCGAAGGCCGGGGCCCCGGCCGCACCCGGCACCGACACCCCCGGCCCGGCCTCCAGCGGCTCCAGCGTGAGCCGGGTCGGACCGGTGCCCCGTACGCAGGCCACCTGGCGCGGGTCCAGCCAGCCCAGCCGCCACTTGTGCCAGGCGAACAGGTCGGGTGAGAGGCCGAACTGGCTGCCCATCAGGTCCCAGTCACCCACATAGGTGTCCCAGTCGCCCTTGTTGTCCAGGGGGCGGTGGTAGAGGTCGGGCAGGTCGAAGACATGGCCGGTCTCGTGGGCCAGGACCAGGCGGTCCGGCGGATGCCGCTCGAAGACGGTGACGACCCGGCGTACGTCCTTGCCGTCCAGCCGTACGGGCGTGTCCAGGTTGACGACCTTCGTGGCGTCGGAGTCCACGCCGGGCGCGTCCGGGTCGGCGACGAGGTAGACGACGTCGTAGCGGGAGAAGTCCACCGCCTTGTCGGCGACGGTGAACGCGTCGCGCAGATAGGCGGACCGGTCGGCGGCGGCCCAGTCCCGCTTCATGGCGTACGACGTGGAGGGGCGCGGCATCCGCAGCCAGCGGTTCACGGGGTGCGGGCGCAGGGTGAAGCGGCCGTAGGAGGCGCGGGTGTAGAAGTCGCTGGTCTCCGGGAAGTGGTCGGCCGTCAGCTGGGCGGGGGTGGTGCGCGGGGCCGCGTCGGGGAAGGACAAGAAGACCAGGACGGCGTTCCGGGTGCCGAGGGGACGGGCGTAGGCGGGGTTCCAGGTGTCCGCGCCCTCCGAGTGGTGGGCGGTGGTGCGATGCAGGGCGCAGGGTGCCGGGGAGAAGGGTTCGGCGACGGAGGGGCCGCCGAGGATCGAGGTCGCGGCGAGCGCCGACATCGTGGTGGCCACGGCGGCGGCGCTGCGCAGCTTGGGCACGGACAGACCTCCGGACGCGGTTCAGGGAACACCGAATCCAGCCTGTGGCGGTTTGTCAGGAGATGCCCTGTTTATCTGAACCGGAAGGGTGAGTGCGCCCGTTCGCGCGCCGGAGTGCACCGGCGGACGACACCCCGAATCACTCACGCAACGTCACAACCGGTCGGAGGCTTGAAGAACCCGTCCAGGTGCGAGCAGAAACGATCTGTCGGAACGTGGGGTCCTCCGGGGACACTGAAGACCGGCTGGAAGGCCCCGGTACCAGCCTCTATGATCGGCACACTTTCCGGCACGGACAACGACGGACAACGATCGAGTGCACTGCGGGAGCGAGCGGTGAGCGGAACGTCCGAAGGGCCGACGCCCGCGGCAGACCTCGACCGGTCAGCCGTCACAGACAGTGACTACATGACCTATCGGCGCGTCTTCGCGGCCGCCCCGCTCGCCATGGCCGTCGTGGACGGCGACGGGCTCGTGGTCAGCGCGAACACCGCCCTCGGCAGACTCCTCGGCACCGATACCGAGGCCCTGACCGGCCGTTCCGCCGCCGATCTGACCGGCCTCACCACCGACGCCCGCGCCTGGCACGCCTACCGCGAGGTGCTGCGCGGCCGCCGGGCCCGGCTGCGCTGCACCCGGCGACTGAAGCACCCCGACGGCACGGCGGTGTGGGCGCGGATCACCGTCGCCCCGCTGGCCGACGGCCGTCCGGGTGTTCTGCTGTCGCTCACCGACATCAGCGCCCGCCGCGAACTCCAGGCCCGGATACGGCATCTGCGGATGCACGACCCGGTGACCCGGCTGCCCAACCGCACGCTGTTCTTCGAGCGGCTCTCGGCCGCCCTGGAGACCGAGCCCGGCGAGAGCGGCGGCACCGGGCGGATCGGCCTGTGCCATCTGGACATCGACGGCTTCAAGGCCGTCAACGACACCCACGGCCACCGCGTCGGCGACCGGCTGCTCGCGGCCGTGGCCGAGCGGCTGACCCGAGTGGCCGCCGAGTGCGGGCAGGGCCGCGCCGGTACGCCCCTGGTGGCGCGGCTCGGCAGCGACGAGTTCGCGCTGCTCGTGGAGGACTCCACCGGCACCGACCAGCTCTCCGACCTCGCCGGGTCCGCGCTGAACGCCCTGGAGGAGCCCTTCGACCTGGGCGGCCGGCGACTGCATCTGACCGCTTCCGTCGGCGTCGTCGAACGGCACGCGGCCGGAACCACCGCGACCGGTCTGATGCAGGCGGCCGACACCACCCTGTACTGGGCGAAGACCGACGGCAAGGCCCGCTGGACCCTGTTCGACCCGGAGCGCAACGCGCACCTCATGACCCGTCAGGCCCTCACCTCCGCGCTGCGCCCCGCGATCGAGCGCGGCGAGTTCGCCCTGGAGTACCAGCCGCTGGTCGGCATGGAGGACGGGGCGCTCAGCGGGGTGGAGGCGCTGATCCGCTGGCACCATCCGCAGTTCGGCATCCTGACGCCGAATCGGTTCATCGGTCTGGCCGAGGAGGACGGCTCGATCGTGCCGCTCGGCCGCTGGGCGCTGGGCACCGCCTGCCGCCAGGCCCGGCGCTGGCAGCTCGACCATCCGGACGAGCCGCCCATCTTCGTCAGCGTGAACGTGGCGGTGCGCCAGGTGTGGGACTCCGACCTGGTCACGGACGTGGCGGCGGTCCTCGCCGAGACCGGCCTCGAACCCCAGCTGCTCCAGCTGGAGCTGACCGAGTCGGCCGTCATGGGCTCGGCCGGACGGCCCATCCAGGCGCTCCAGGCGCTCAGCGACATGGGCGTGCGCATCGCCATCGACGACTTCGGCACCGGCTACTCGAACCTGGCGTACCTCAGCCGTCTGCCGGTGTCCGTGCTCAAGCTGGACGGCTCCTTCGTGCGCGGCTTCCAGTACGAGGGCGAGCGCGGCACCTCGGCCGGGCCCGCCAACCCGGCCGACGAGGTGATCGTGGAGGCGATGATCCAGCTCGCGCACCGGCTCGGGCTGACCGTCACCGCCGAGTGCGTGGAGACCTCGGCGCAGGCGACCCGGCTGCGCAGGATCGGCTGCGACACCGGGCAGGGCTGGCTCTACTCCCGTCCGGTCCCGCCGGAGGGCATCTCCGAGCTGCTCGGCGTGCGGTCCTGCGCGGCGGGCAAGCCGTGAGCCACCCGCCGCGGCCGGGCCGTGGAAGCGCCTACGCCGCGGGCAGACCGTAGGCGTCCGCGATCAGTTCGTAGGAGCGCAGCCGCAGCTCGCCGCGGTGGGCGTGGGTGGTGAGCATCAGCTCGTCGGCGCCGGTGCGCTTGTGCAGGTCGTCCAGGCCCGCGCGGACCTCCTCGGCGCTGCCGTGCACGATGTTCTTCGTCCAGGAGAGCGCGAAGTCCTCCTCCATCGGGCTGAACTCGTGCCGCGCGGCCTCCTCCGGGTCCGGGAAGAGCCCGGGGCGGCCGGTGCGCAGCCGGACCATGTTCAGCGCCGCCGCCCGCACCTGACGGGCCGCCTCGCGCTCGTCGTCCGTGGCCAGCGCGGAGACGCCGATGAGGGCGTACGGCTCGGCCAGCACCTCCGAGGGGCGGAAGGTCTCCCGGTACAAGTCCAGCGCCGGGATGGTGTTGTGCGCCGAGAAGTGGTGGGCGAAGGCGAAGGGCAGGCCGAGCATTCCGGCGAGCTGGGCGCTGAAGCCGGAGGAGCCGAGCAGCCAGATCGGCGGCCGGTGCGGGGACTGCACCCCGCCGGGGCTGGTGGCCTGCACCGGGCCCGGTACGGCGTGGATGCGGGCGTAGGGGTGGCCGTCGGGGAAGTCGTCGTCCAGGAAGCGGGTCAGCTCGGACAGTTGCTGCGGGAAGTCGTCGGCGCCCTCGTTGAGGGTGTCGCTGCGGCGCAGCGCGGCGGCGGTCGCCCCGTCGGTGCCGGGGGCGCGGCCGAGGCCGAGGTCGATGCGGCCCGGCGCGAGCGCCTCCAGGGTGCCGAACTGCTCCGCGATGACCAGCGGGGCGTGGTTGGGCAGCATGACGCCGCCCGAGCCGAGCCGGATGCGGTCGGTGTGGGCGGCGAGGTGGGCGAGGATCACGGCGGGCGAGGAGGAGGCGACGCCCGGCATGGAGTGGTGCTCGGCGACCCAGAACCGGTGGAAGCCGCGCCCCTCGGTGAACCGGGCCAGGTCCGCACTGGTGCGCAGCGCGTCGGTGGCGGTGCTGCCCGCGCCGACGGTGACCAGGTCCAGTACGGAGAGGGGAACGGGGGCGGTGCCGAGGGCGGCGCCCCGGATCTCGTCTGCCGACACGGTGGGTGCCTCCTGCTGTCCGGCGTGGCTGTCCTACGTGGCTGTCCTGCCCCGGGCTAACAGGAGGCGGTCTCCGTTTATTTCCGCGCCGTCCTGTTTCCGCTTTCCGCGCCGTCCCGGTCTCAGCCTTCCGAGGCGGGCGTCCGCGTGAACAGCGCGCCCAGGTCCGGGGCGTGCACCCGGCGCTCGGCCAGCCGCAGCCCCTCCCAGACGGTGACCTGGCTCGCGGTGAGCACCGGCTTGCCGACGGCCTTCTCCAGCGCGGGCAGGTGCGCGGCGGTCTCCAGCGCGGGGTCGGTGAGCAGGACGGCCTCGGCGTCCGGGGTGTCGACGGCGGCCACGCGCGCGAGCAGGGCGTCCTCGTCGCCACCGGTGGCCGCGGTGTGCGTACCGGTCACTTCCAGGCCGCCCGCGCGCAGGAAGCCACGCAGCCTCGCCGTCTCCTCATGGGTGCCCGCCGGGGCCGCCACCGCGACCCGGGTCGCGCCGAGGTCGCGGGCCGCGTTGACGAAGGCGAGCGCCGTGGAGGAGGCGGGCATCCCGGTCTGCCGGGCCAGCTCCTCCACCCGGTTCACCTCGTCCTCCGCGTCGTGCGTGAACCCCTCCCCCGTACGCACCACCGCGTCGGCCCCGGCCAGCCGCAGCTCCTCCGCGGCACCCGTGATCCCGGCCCCCGGATCGAGGCGTACGAGGTCCACCCGGACGTCGCTGCCGAGGAGCTGCTCGATGCGGGGGTAGTCGTCCTCGCCCCGGTGATCCGTGCAGAGCAGTCCGAGTGCGGTCATGGCGGCCCTTCCGTCGGGTTCGTGTACGGGCCAGGCCCTGTGCGGGCCCGGCCGTCGGCGCGCCGCCCGGGGTGCCGGGCGGCCGCCATCGGGTCACGTACCCCGTCCGGGCCGAACCCATGGGGTGAAGGCCGCCACCGTCCCCGCGTGGCCGAGCGGGCCGGGGTCGTTGACGGGGTCCGGCGCGCGTGCCAACGTGGTCGGTCCGCCTGTGCCGGACGCCATGTGCGCCCCCGGAACCGGGAGGCCGATGCACATTCCGACCCGACCCACCCTGTTGGTGCTGGACACCGAACCGCCGCCCCGGCTGGGCAGGCTCACCGGCCGGGTGCGTGTGCTGCGCACCGACGCGGCGGGTCTTGCCGGGCTGCTGCCCGAGGCCGATGTGCTGCTGGCGTGGGACTTCGCGTCCACCGCCGTGCGCGAGGCATGGCCGGGAGACGGTCCCCGCCCTGTGTGGGTGCACACGGCGAGCGCGGGCGTGGACCAGCTGATGTGCCCGGAGCTGGCCGCGAGCGACACGGTGGTGACCAACGCGCGCGGGGTGTTCGAGCAGCCGGTCGCGGAGTACGTGGCCGCGCTGGTCCTTGCCGTCGCCAAGGACCTGCCGGGCACGGTGGAGTTCCAGCGGCGGCGCGAGTGGCGGCACCGGGAGACGCGGCGGGTCGCGGGCACGAGGGCGTGCGTGGTCGGCTCGGGGCCGATCGGCCGGGCGATCGCCCGCACCCTGAAGGCGCTCGGGGTGACCCCGGCGCTGGTGGGCCGGGTGCCCCGGACGGGGGTGCACGGTCCGGCCGACCTGGACCGGCTGATCGCCCGCGCGGACTGGGTGATCGCGGCGGCCCCGCTGACCGAGCGGACGTACCGCATGTTCGACACGCGCCGCTTCGGGGTGATGCAGCCCTCGGCGGTGTTCGTGAACGTCGGCCGGGGAGACCTGGTCGACGAGAGCGCGCTCGCCGGGGCGCTGCGCAACCGGTGGATCGCGGGCGCCGCGCTGGACGTGTTCGCCGCCGAACCCCTGTCCGCCGACAGCCCGTTGTGGAGCGCGCCGGGGCTGCTCGTCTCCCCGCACATGGCCGGTGACACGGTCGGCTGGCGCGATGAACTGGGCACACAGTTCGTGGAGTTGTACGAGCGCTGGGCGGCGGGCCGCCCCCTGGTCAACGTGGTGGACAAGAAGCGGGGTTACGTCCCCGGGCACTGATCTCGGCGGAAACGGGCGGGCATACACCGTGGCTGCCGGGGTAGCGGCGCGGCCATGGCTTCACCACCAGGCAAGGGCAGGGACGGAATCCGGCCACGCGTGCGCAGACGCTCGCTGCTGCTCGGCGCGACAGCGCTCGGCGGACTCGGCGGACTCGGCGCGGCGGGCTGCACACGGGTGGCTCCGACGGCGGGCGGGCGGGGCGGTGAGCTGCTCGAACGGCTGCGGGCGCAGGGCGTCGTACGGCTCGGGATCGCCGGTGAGGTGCCCTTCGGGTACATCGACCGGCAGGGGCGGCTCACGGGCGAGGCGCCCGAGCTGGCCCGGGTGATCTTCAAGCGGCTCGGGGTGGATCAAGTACAGCCGGTGCCCACCGAGTTCGGGTCGCTCATCCCCGGTCTGAACTCCCAGCAGTTCGACGTGGTCGCGGCGGGGATGTACGTCAACGCCGAGCGCTGCGAGCAGGTCATTTTCGCCGACCCGGACTACCAGATGCTGGACTCCTTCGTCGTCCGCAAGGGCAACCCGAAGGGGCTGCGCTCGTACAAGGACGTGGTGGCGAAGAAGGCGAAGTTCGCGACCGGCACCGGGTACGCCCAGATCCAGCACGCCGTGGACGCGGGCTACAAGGAGAGCGACATCCTGATCGTGCCCGACCAGGTGGCCGGGCTGAACGCGGTCGAGGCCGGGCGGGTGGACGTGTTCGCCGGTACGGCGGTCACCGTCCGCGAGGTGGTGAAGAAGTCCGCGAAGGCGGAGGCGATCGAGCCGTTCGCGGCCGTGGTGAAGGGTCAACGCCAGGTCGACGGGGGCGCGTTCGCGTTCCGGCCCGGCGAGACCCGGCTGCGCGACGCCTTCAACACCGAGCTGCACAAGCTGAGGAAGAGCGGCGAACTGCTCCGGATTCTGCGGCCCTTCGGGTTCACGGAGGCCGAGATGACGGACCTGACCGCGAAGGAGCTGTGCGGCCGATGACCTCAGGGCTCTGGATACTCGTCCTCAAGGGCGTCTGGACCACGATCCAACTTCTGCTGTTCAGCGCGGTGTTGGCGACGGTGGTGGCCTTCGCCGCCGGGATCGCGCGCACCGGGCGGCACTGGCTCACCCGCTTCCTCGCGGGCCTGTACACCGAGGTGTTCCGCGGCACCTCGGCGCTGGTGATGATCTTCTGGGTGTTCTTCGTGCTGCCGATCGCCTTCGGCTGGCAGCTGGTCCCGCTGTGGGCGGGCACGCTGGCACTCGGGTTGACCTACGGCGCGTACGGCGCGGAGGTCGTGCGCGGCGCGCTGAACGCGGTCGACCCCGCGCAGCGCGAGGGCGGGATCGCGCTCGGGTTCACGCCCTGGCAGCGGCTGCGGCTGATCCTGCTGCCGCAGGCGGTGCCGGAGATGATCCCCTCGTTCTGCAATCTGCTGGTCGAACTGCTCAAGGGCACCGCGCTGGTGTCGGTCATGGGCATGGGCGATCTGACGTTCAGCGCCAACCTGGTGCGGCTCGCGCTCCAGCAGAGCGCGGAGATCTACGCGTACGTGCTGCTCATCTACTTCGTGATCGCCTTCGCCCTCACCCGGCTGATGCGCGCGCTGGAGAAGCGGCTGAAAGCGGGGCTCGGCAAGGACGCGGGCACGGAACCGGCGGCGCGTGAGAAGAAGCGCGCGCGGACGGCCGGTGTCGTGACCGGCGGGGGTGGTGCGGCATGACCTGGGACTGGAACGCGGTCGGCGACTTCATGCCGTACTTCTGGCAGGGCCTGGTGGTCACCCTGAAGGTGCTGGCCCTCGGTTCGCTGCTGTCCTTCACGCTGGGCCTGGTGTGGGCGCTGCTGATGCGGCTGCCCTCGCGCTGGGTGCGCTGGCCGGTGGGCACGGTCACCGAGTTCGTGCGCGACACCCCGTTGCTGGTGCAGCTGTTTTTCCTGTTCTACGTGCTGCCCGAGTGGGGGCTGACCTTCTCGGCGCTGACCACCGGTGTCGTCGCGATCGGCCTGCACTACTCGACGTACACCATGCAGGTCTACCGGGCCGGTATCGAGGCGGTGCCCGTCGGGCAGTGGGAGGCGGCGACCGCGCTGAGCCTGCCGAGGCGGCGGACCTGGACGGCGGTGATCCTGCCGCAGGCCGTGCGCCGGGTGGTGCCCGCGCTGGGCAACTACGTGATCTCCATGCTGAAGGACACACCGATGCTGATGGTGATCACGGTGCTGGAGATGCTGGGCCGGGCCCGGCTCTTCTCCCAGCAGCACTTCCAGTTCACCGAGCCGCTGACCGTGATCGGTGTGGCCTTCATCGTCCTGTCCTATCTGGCCTCCCTTGTCCTGCGAGCCCTGGAGCGACGCCTTGTCCGCTGACATCGACCCGAACGAGAGCTCCCCCGGCGGCGAACTGATCCGCATGGCCGGGATCACCAAGCGCTTCGGCGCGAACACCGTGCTCGACCGGCTGGACCTCTCCGTGCAGGCGGGCCGGCACGTGACCCTGATCGGCCCCTCCGGCTCGGGCAAGACCACCATCCTGCGCATGCTGATGACCCTCACCGAGCCGGACGAGGGCACGATCACGGTGGACGGACAGCCGCTCTTCCCCGCGCCGGAGAAGCGGATCCGGGAGGTGCGCAAGAAGATCGGCATGGTGTTCCAGCACTTCAACCTGTTCCCGAACATGTCGGTGCTGCGCAACCTCACCGAGGCACCCGTCCAGGTCCTCGGCCTGGACCGGGACGAGGCCGAGGCGCGGGCCCGGGAGCTGCTTGAGCTGGTCGGGCTGTCCGACAAGTGCGACGCGCGGCCCACCCGGCTCTCCGGCGGCCAGCAACAGCGGGTGGCGATCGCGCGGGCGCTGGCGATGCGGCCCCGGGTGCTGCTCCTGGACGAGGTGACCAGCGCGCTCGACCCCGAGCTGGTCGCGGGCGTGCTCGACCTGCTGCGGGACATCGCGCGCGGCACCGACATCACCATGCTCTGCGTGACCCACGAGATGGGTTTCGCGCGGGACATCTCCGACCAGGTGCTGATGTTCGACGAGGGCCGGATCGTGGAGTCGGGTCCGCCGGAGCGGATTTTCAGCGATCCGGAGGAAGAGCGGACCCGGGAGTTCCTCAGCGCGGTGCTGTGAGCACCCAGGGTGAACGCGGGAAGCCGAGGTCCAGGCGTTGGATGATGCCCCTGGCATATGCCACAGGGTCTGCGCCGCAGCTCGGAGGGGGGCGGGAGGGGCGCCGGGAAGTTTGTCAACCCCCTCCTCTCCGGGGCCTGTTGGCCGTTATCGTGGAAGACGGTCCCGACGGACCTCGCGGCCACAAGCAAGCGAGCGCAGGGGGAAACCGTGGCGCTGAAGCACGAGCCGACCGCCCCGTACCACTCGGCCCAGGACGCGCTGCGCGTGCTGGAGTGGGTGGCCCGGCACTCCGCCGGGGTCACCGACACCGTCCTGTCCCGGCGCACGGGCCTGGACGCCGAGCGGCTGACCGCCCTGCTGCGCATGCTGCGCCGCGAGGGATACGTCGAGCAGATCACCGACGGCGCCTGGGTCACCGGGGACGCGCTGCGTCGGCTCACCTCGGCGCACGGCCGGGAGCGGGCGCTGCGCGAGAAGATCCAGCACGTCCTGGACCGGCTGCGCGACTCGGTCGGCGCGGCCGTGTACATGAGCCGGTACGTGGATGGTGAGGTCCGGATCACCCAGTACGCGGCGGGCCCGGCCACCCCGGCGGTCAACGAGTGGGTGGACTTCCGCTGCTCGGCCCACGCCACGGCGGTCGGCAAGAGCCTGCTGACCCAGCTGGACCCGGGCGCCCGTCGCGATCACCTCTCCCGGCACCGGATGGCCCGGCTCACCTCGCACACGATCACCAGCGACAAGCTGCTGCTGTCCCGCCTCGCCGCCCAGCCGCCCACGGCACCGGTCCTGGACCTCCAGGAGTACGCGGTCGGCACGGTCTGCGCGGCCGTCCCCGTCACGGCGGGCGCCTCCGTGGGCTGCCTGGCCGTCTCGCTCCCGGTGGAGCGGGCATACCGGCTCCGCCAGGCGGCGGACACGCTGCACCGCAGCGCGGCGCCGGTGCTGCTGTCGCTGGCGCTGTAGGTGGGGCGGCCACGCCTGGCACCGACCGGCGCGCTGGTCACAACTGGACGGCCGGCTTCAGGACGTCCTGGCACCACCGGCGGAAGTCGGTGGCGGTGGCCGGGTCGCGGGGTTCGGCGTCGTAGATTCCGTTGTTCTGCGCGTTGATCATGTCGGCCATGTCCTGGGTCAGCGAAGGGCTCGCGCCGAGCTGCGCCATTCGGGCCCGGAAGTCCGTGAGCGGCACCTGCTGGTAGCGCACCGTGCGGCCCAGGGTTTCGGAGATGATCTCGGCCATGGCGTCGGGGGTCAGCCTGTCGGGGCCTACGAGGGGAACGCGGGCCTGGCCGCTCCAGGCGGTGTCCAGCAGAAGGGCTGCCGCCGTGGCGGCCACGTCCCGGGTGGCGACGGTCAGCAGCGGCCGGTCCGCGGTGTTCGCCATGGAGAACACCCCCCGCTCCGTGATCGGCTGGACCTGGCGGAGGACGTTCTCCATGAAGAACGGAAGCGCCAGGGCCCGGTACCGCACGCCGGTGCTCTCGATCAGCTCGTCCATGTCGAGCGCGGCCGACAGGAGCCCGGCCTCGTCCTGGTAACCGTGACCCAGAGAGGTGACGTGCACCATCCGTACGCCCCGGTTCGCGGCCTCCTGGGCTGCGGCCCGGGTGAAGTCCAGGTAGTAGCTCCTGGCGGGGCCGGCGTCACGGAAACCGGCCGGCGGCACGAGCCAGAACAGCCGGTCGGCACCCTCCAGTGCCTTCGCGATCGTTTCCGCGTCGGCGTGGGAGCCCTCTACCACCTCGACCTGCGCGCGCACGTGCTCCGGGAGGCGGAAGGGGTCGCGGACGATCACCCGGACCGGCTCACCGCTGTCCAGGACGCGGTCGAGGACCTGCCGGCCGATGTCACCGGTCGGCGTAGTAATGACGATCATGAGTGTCTCCATGCGTGGAGGTCGGCGGCGAACCCCAGGGGCGTGCCGGGTGGTCGCTTTCGAGTGAACCTGGAGCATCGGCGCAGGTGAAGGACCATCTTGGTGGCGATTGATACCCTGGGGATATGAGTGACCTGGAGGTGCGGCAGCTCCGCTACTTCGTCGCGGTCGCGGAGGAACTGCACTTCGGGCGCGCCGCCGCCCGGCTGGGCATGGCCCAGCCCCCGCTGTCCCGCACGATCCGGGACCTCGAACGACAGCTCGGTGTGGCACTGTTCGAGCGGACCACCCGGCAGGTAAGGCTCACCGGCGCCGGAGAGGTCCTGCTGCGCGACGCCAGAACCGCCCTGGAGGCGGTCACCGCCGCCGCCCACCGGGCCCGGCATGCGGGCAGCGCCACGCCGCGGCTGCGGATCGCGCTCAAGGCCGACATCGACGGCGGCCTGCTGCCGCAGATCCTGGACGCCTACGGCACCGACCCCGCAGCCCTACCCCCCGAATTGATCCTCGGAGGGTTCGGCGATCAGCCCCGGGCACTGCGCGACGGCCTCGCCGATGTCGCACTCGTGCTCTGCCCCATGGACGACCGCGGGCTGGACAGCGAGCCGCTGCTGACCGAGCCGGTCCTCGTCGCCATCGCCGCCACCGACCCACTGGCCGCCCGTACCCGGCTGTGCCTGGCCGACCTGGCCGACCGGAACCTCCCCAACGGCGCACCGGCCGCCGACGGCCGGACCGCGCCGCCCCCGCCCGGGGCGACAAGGCCGGCCTCGAACCTGTCGGAGATCTTCAGCCTCGTCGAGACGGGCAGCATCGTGTTCTTCGCGCCTGCCTCGGTCGCCCGGCGCAACCCGCGCCCGGGGGTGGCCTACCGGCCGGTCAGCGACCTGCCGGACTGCACACTGGCCATCGCGTGGCCCCAGGACGCCCGCTCACCGGCTGTCGCCGCCTTCGTACGTGCCGCCTGCGAGGTCGCGGCCGCCCACCGCACACAAGCAGAGCCCCGGACGCCGAGCACGACCGCCTGAGGGCCGCCACCCACGACGGGCGGTCCCGGCGGGTGGTCACGAGCATCCTCCAGGACCGGGTAGTATTTTCTCTGTCGCCGGCCGCGAAGAGCGGAAGGCGAGAGTCACGCGCCGCTAGCTCAGTTGGTTAGAGCAGCTGACTCTTAATCAGCGGGTCCGGGGTTCGAGTCCCTGGCGGCGCACAGAACGAAGGCCCCTCGCGGAAGCGGGGGGCCTTCGGCGTTCTCGGGAGCCGCTCAGGGTACCGGTCAGGACAGTGGCAGATCCGCCACCATCACGGCGTACACCGGGGAGTCGGGGAACGGCTGATCCTCCCCGGCCTCCGATACCCCCAGGACTCGTACAGGGCTTGGACCTTCGGGTGCGTCACGTCCACGAGCAGCGCGGCCAGGTCTTCGGCACGGGAGTCCATCAGCGCCCGGTGCAGCCGCTCGGCGGGGCCCCGTCTTCCGCCACGGCACGCGGACCATCAGCTCCGAGAAGTGGAACGTCGCCGTACGCTCCGGTGCCGCCTCCAGTTTCTCCCGCCACCACTCCCCGCCCTCGGCCGCGGGAGCCCCGTAGGCGAAGCCCACCACCTCGTCACCGTCGTACCCGATGACGCAGGAGAAGTCGGGGCGGCCACCCCAGCGATCCACGAACCAGGGGAAACGCTGGTTGAACTCCTCTTCCATCTTGGCCGCGTAGACGTCGTCGTGCACATCGAGCAACGTCTGCCGGATCTTCGGCAGGTCGTTGTGGCCGTAGTGGCGCAAGCGCACAGTGGAGGTCATCGGGCTTGGCTCCATTCTGATTCGGCAGGCACTCCGGCCGCCTGCGGAGTACGGCAGCGTACGGTGGCGGCGTGGCGAACGAAGACCTGGGGAAGACGCTGCGTCGTCTGCGCCGCCTGGCCTCCCTGAGGCAAGAAGAGTTGGCCGAGCGCTCGGGGGTGTCCGTCGGTGTGATCCGTCAGCTTGAGCAGCAGCGGAAGCACTCGGCACGCCTCCCCACGCTTCACGCGCTCGCCAACGGCCTGGGCGTGGAGCTGACCACACTGCTGGGCGATCCTCCGGCGGTCACGGCGGGCGGAGAAAGCGACGGCCCGCGCTTCGTCGCCGTACGCCGGGCCGTGATGCCCGCGCTGTGGGGGCCTCGGCCCGAACCGACCGGCCCGGACTTCTCCATGGAGCGGCTGCGCGAGCAGATCGCGGACGGGTGGTCGCAATATCACGCGGCCGAGTTCGACTCCGTGATGAAGAGCCTGCCCGACCTGATCACCGACGCGCGTTCCGCCACGGTGTCCGGGAGTGACGACGACCGCAGGGCCGGTTTCGCAGCCCTGGGCAAGGCACTCCAACTCGCCGGACACGTCGCCGTGCGCATGGGCAAGACAGACCTCGCGCTGACGAGCCTGGAGCGGGCCATAAGCGCGGCGGAGCAGTCCGCAGACCCGCTCCTGGTCCCCAGGATCGTGAACTCTGTCGCCTGGACCTACCAGCGGCAGGGCCGCCTGGAAGACGCCCTGGGGATCGCCCTCCGCTCGGCCGAAGCCGTCGAGAGCGGCGGACACACGGACACGGCCGACGGGCTGAAGGTGTGGGGCGCCCTCACCATGAGCGCCGCGACCTCCGCCGCGCGGAGCGGCGACTACGAGCGTGCGGCGGAGCTGATGGCAGGAGCGGAGAAGGAGGCGGCCCGCGTCTCCAAGCTGCCCGCGGGCAGCGACAACCGCATGGTGAGCGTCTTCAGCCCGTCGTCGGTCCGCATCGAACGCGTCCGCCTCGCCGTGCAGTACGGGCACCCGCAGGGCGCCTTGGCGCTCGCCAAGGGAATGCGGCTGAGCAAAGACACCCCGCCATCCTGGCGGACGTGGCTGCTGCTGGACGTGGCCCGAGCGCACATGGATATTGGGGACGCCGCCGGAGCGGTGAAGGCCCTGGAGTCCCTGCGCCGGGTAGCGCCCACATGGATGCAGCACCACACGCTGGCCGTGGCCATCGTGCGGGACCTGTGGGCACTCCCCAACCACCCGGCGGGACTACGGCCGTTGGCGGAGTTCCTGGGGGTCGGCGAATAGCCTGCCGAAAGTGGGAGGTGGCGGGGAGCACGGCCCCCGCCGAACCCGCCCCGGCCGGTGGACTCCACCGGGATCAGCGGTCCGGGGTTCGGGTCCCTGGCGGCGGGCTCCGGGCGGTGCCGCCGGTCAGAAACGGGACAGGGCGACCCATTCGTGGATCACGTAGCCCGAGAGCGCGGCGAGGAGCAGCAGCCACACGACGGTGCTCACCAGCTCCGCACCCGGCCGGGGTTCACCGGCCGTCGCCTTGTCCGGCTCGTGCGCGGCGTAGTGGATCACGACCATGTCGTCCTGGGCGCGGTCGCGCGGACCTCCGCTCTCCTTGAAGCGGACGGCGCGGCCGTCGCCGGTGGTGAAGTCGTACTCGTGCCACTGCACCCGCTGCGGCACGTCGTTGACCATGCGCGTCGTGATCCACGCCCGGACCACCCGGGCCTCGGCGGTCAGCCCGCTCGCCCAGGCCGCGCGCCGCTGCCGTGCGCGCCGGACGAGGGACACGGCGGTGACGGCCATCACTACGAGAATCAGCGTCATGCAGACGTCGAAGAAATCCATGGGCGCGTACCCCCCGTACGTCGGATCCGTGACTCGTGCGCCTGGTGGACCTGGACGGCCCACCAGGCGCATGCGGACCCTACCCGCGCGGCGACGCGCCCGGCCTCAAGCGAAGCTCAGAGATCGGCCGGGTCAGAAGGTGACGTCCGAGCAGGCGTAGAACGCGTTGCCCGTGTCGGCGATCGTCCACACCGCGAGGATGACGTGATGCCCGCTGAGCCCCGTCGGCAGCGTCCCGCTGTGGCTGAGCGAGGACGGCGGCCGCTGGTTGTTGTACGGCACCTTGAGGAACGGGGTGAGGTTGAGGTCGGACCGGGAGAGGGCGTGGTTCTGGTTCCAGCCCTGCTTGGTGACGTAGTAGCTGAAGTCCGTGGTGGCGTGCGAGGCGGTGAACTGCCAGCGGAAGGTGTACGACTGGCCGCCGGTGACCCTGGTGGTGGGCCAGGCCGCGCCGGAAGGGGTGACCGGCGAGCTGAGCTGCGCGAAGCGGCTCACCGCGCCGTTGCAGAGCTGGCCGTCGGCGGGGCCCGAGGCCGGGAAGCCCTTGGGGCCCTCGACGCTCTGCGGCTCCCACTGGATGTCGCCGCAGTTCGCCACGGTGCCGTTCTGGCAGAGCTTCTGCCGGCTGACCGGGAGGTCGGTGTAGCCGTGCCCGCTGGCCGCGGTGGTGGAGAGCCCGAAGGCTCCCGCGGTCACCGCGACGAGCAGGGCGGCGGACAACTTGGTCTTCATGCTGCCGCTCCTGGGAGAACGTGGGGGAAGTTCACTGAGCCGTGCAGTAGGTCTAGACCAAGTGCCAGATTATTACCGGTAGTTGAACATGTCCATACCGTGCGCACACCTCACCGGACCCCGGGCGGCGGACCTCAGGCGGGCTCCCCGCGTCCCGAGCAGAACGCCACCGTCAGGTCCCGCACCAGCGCCTTGCGCTCGTAGTCGTCCAGCTCGACCAGACCGCGCACGGTCAGCCGGGTGACCGTGTCCTCCACCGAGTCCACGACCGAGCTGAGCATCGTGGCCCGCTGCTGGGCATCCAGAGCGGCGATCCGGCGCCGGTGCATGGCGGCGGCCACCTCGGGGGCGTACTCCACCCGGAGCGGCCGTACCGAGAACACCTCCAGACCGGCCGGGGCCGCGTCGCCCGCCACCAGCCGGGTCAGCACCTCCGCCGAGGCGTCCGCACCGGCGCGCGTCCCGCCCGGCGCCTCCACCGGCACCCGGGCGAGGGCCGCCTCGACGCACTCGCGCAGATAGCCCTCGTGGTCCTCGATGCCGAGCAGCGCCCGCGCGGTGTCCCGCACCCGCCACACCACCAGGACCGCCACCCGCAGCGCCACCCCGCTCGCGTCCGCCGCCGGGATCGCCTCGCTGCGCCAGTGCCGCAGCCGTACGTCCGCCCGGCGCCGCCGCAGCAGCGGGTTCATCCAGAGCAGCCCGGTACGGCGGACCGTGCCCCGGTAGCGGCCGAACATCCCGAGCACCCAGGCCCGCCCGGTCCGCCCCCGGGCCAGCCCGGCGAAGCCGAACAGCCCGACCGCCCCGGCCCCGGCGTACGCCGCCCACTGCGCGGGGCCGAGCGCCGCGCCCGCGTACGACGGCAGCCGCAGCGACTCCAGGGCGAGCGGCGGGAGCACCCCGGCCCACCACGAGGTGGCCAGGCACCCGGCGGCCCCGCCGAGCCCCGCGCACACCCCGGCCGCGCCGGGCAGCACCCGCGCCGGGCGCTCCACCAGCTCCGGGTCGGCCGGGGGCACCGGGCGGGAGCGCCCCGTCCGCACCGGCCGCGCGAGGCGCGGCTGCTCGCCGGTGCCCTGTCTGCGGCCCACCACGGCGGGTTTGAGCGGGACCGGTTCGGGGGCCGGGTCGTCGCGGAAGAGGAGATGGACGGGGATCTCGGTGGTCACCTCGTTGTGGATCAGCCGGGGCGGCCGGTGGCCGGTCGTGCCCAGGGGGGCCGAGGCGTCCTCGGGCTGTTCCTCGGACTCGGACTCGTGCGTGTGCGGTGCGGTCGTGCTCATGGGTGCCTCCAGCCTCCGCGCCAGATGCGTCATGACAAAGGGGTCTGCACAAGGGGGTCTGCAAAGGGGTGGGTGTCGGGGTCGGGTCGGGCGGTGCCGGGGGCGTCCGGCTCCGCGTCGGGTACGGTCGCGGCCGTGGCCGCGTGGCTAGGTGAACAGGCGGCGCCAGGTCTCGGGCCCCGGGTAGCCGTCGGCCTGTGAGCCGCGCCAGCCCTGGGCCTTCTGGAACGCCTCCACGGCCCGCCGGTCGGACTCGCCCCAGCGGGGCCCCGGGCCGGTGGCGTAGTAGCTGCCGAATCCTTTCTTCACCAGCTGCTGCCCCAGCCGTGTGACGTAGACGTTGTTCGCGCCCGGCCGGAAGTAGTCCCGGCCGGGGAAGGCGGGCACCGATCCCGGGGCCGTCTTGGCGGGCAGGATGTCCTTGCCCGCCTTGGTGACGAGCAGCTCCCAGGTGCGCGGCCCCGGCAGCCCGTCGGCGGCCGGACCGGTCCAGCCCTGCGCCTTCTGGAACGCCTCGGTGGCCCGCCGGTCGGCCTCGCCCCAGACCGGCCCCGGGCCCTTGGCGTAGAAGGAGGCGCCGCCCCGCGCGATCAGCATCTGACCGAGCTGGGTGACGTATTTGTTGTTGGCGCCGGGACCGAAGTACGAGGTGCCGGGGAAGGGGGTGAGCGCGCCCCCGGTGGCGGGCTCCGATCCGGACGCCCCGCTGGTGACGTTCTTGTAGCGGTAGGGGACGTACTTGGTCGTGTTGTTCCAGTAGGGGTACGGCGTGCTCTGGCGGCGGGTGTGCGGCGGGGTCTGCTCGTAGCCGGTGTAGGCGGTGTGGGTGTAGTCGGTCCAGCCGCCGAAGATCACGACGTGGGAGCCGTTCTGGGGGTTGGCGGCGTTGTGGAAGAGCAGGATGTCGCCGGGCTCCAGCGCGTCCTTGGTGATCCTGACGCCGAACTGGGCGAGGCTGCCCGTCCACTCGTTGGAGAGCAGGCCCCAGGCCATGGAGACATAGCCCGAGCAGTCCTGCCGGTAGCCGTCGGACCAGTACTTGCTCGTGCTGTACGGCACCTGCGCGTCGACCCACAGCTTGGCCCGGTTGATGATCTGGGTCCGGGTCAGCGCCGGGGAGCGGCTGGCCGGGGGCTTGGAGGTGCCGGTTCCGAAGAGCGGGGCCGTACCGCCCTGCGGGGTCGTGGCCGAACCGTCCGCCGCCGAACCGTCTGCCAGCGAACCGTCCGCCGCCGAGCCGCCGGGCCGGGCCAGGGCGTGCGGTGCGGCCGGAGC